>DATKUX010000056.1:0-39489 GCA_035530395.1 Spirochaetia bacterium | reverse complement strand
GGAGTGGGGGCGAAAGACAGGCAAGGGTTTCTATGATTATTCAGACGGCAAATCCAGATAAGTGTAGCTTTTTCACCGCTGCTCAATGGTTTGCTCATCTGTAACAATGGCAACAAGGAAAGGGAGTATTTGAATTGATCGGTTTTCAAATGACTGAGGAGCAGGAACAGATCCGGCGCATGGCCAAATCGTTTGCCGAAAAGGAAATTATCCCCGTCGCGGCCGAATACGACGAAAAGGAACAGATTCCCTGGGGAGTAGTGGAGAAGGCCTTTGAGGCCGGCCTGATGAATATCCATGTTCCCGAAGAGTACGGCGGTCAGGGGTTGGATCACCTGACCGGGGCCATCGTCGCCGAAGAGTTGGCGTACGGGTGCCTGGGCATGGCGGGTAGCTTCGGGGCCAACAACCTGGCGCTGACACCCATAATGCTGGCCGGCAGTGACGAGCAGAAGGAACGTTTTCTGAAACCGTTTTGCGCTAAACCGCAGTTGGCCGGCTTCTGTCTCACCGAGCCGAACGCGGGATCCGATGCCTCCCGGGTTGCCACCACCGCCGTGCGGGAAGGCGACGACTACGTCATCAACGGCACGAAGTGCTTCATCACCAACGGGGGCGTGGCCAGTCTGTATACGGTGTTCTGCACGGTGGACCGGACCAGGGGCCTCAAGGGTATCACCGCCATCGTCGTTCCGGCGGATACACCCGGGGTTTCGGCCGGCAAGAAGGAAAAGAAAATGGGCGACCGGGCTTCCCATGTAGGCGAGGTTATTTTTGACAACGTCCGTGTTCCGGTGGCTAACCGCCTTGCCGGGGAGGGCGAAGGCTTCAGGATTGCTATGAAGACCCTGGACGCTACGCGGCCCGGCGTGGGAGCGTCGGCCGTGGGCGTGGCCCGGCGGGCCTTCGAGGAGGCTCTCAAGTATTCCCAGCAGCGTGAGCAGTTCGGGCAGCCGATATTTGCCAATCAGGCCATCCAGTTCATGCTGGCCGACATGGCCATCAAGATCGAGGCTGCCCGGGGACTGGTGTGGAAATCCTGCTGGATGCTGGACCAGGGGCTGAGGGCCAGCAAGGAGGGGGCCATGGCCAAGTGCTTCGCCGGCGACACGGCCATGCAGGTGGCGGTAGACGCCGTCCAGGTTATGGGCGGTTACGGCTACATGCGTGAGTACCCGGTCGAAAAGCTGGTGCGCGATGCCAAGATCCTGCAAATCTACGAAGGAACCAACCAGATCCAGCGGCTGGTTATCGCCCGGGAACTGGTAAGGTAGAGAGAAGGGGGTCCCTGGCAGGGCGCGACACGCCCACCGGCTGGTTGCGAGGCGTGAATTGAGGGGGGACATCGGGCGCCCGGTGTCCCCCGGGAGTCCGGGCCCCCGTTCATCTCCCTTCCGGCATGCTCCTTTGACGTTCATTTTTCGGATCCCCCTGCGCCGGATACACGGGCACTAAATGACGGCCCCAGGACGGGACCGGGAAGCTGATCCAGTCATCCGTCGACCAGACAGTCCTTTTCACCCGCGGCAAACGTGTTCTTTACGTTACAGGCTTCCGAACGGCCAGAGCACCGTAAAGGTGTCCGGACGACTTCACCTCACCAGTCTTTGATTGTGGCTATGGATGTTGGATTTCCCGGGTAGGACCGGGTAAAATTTCTTGTCGGGGGGATGCCTGATGAGCAAAAAAGTGACCAGGTTGGGAGTGCTGTCACCGTATCCCGAGTTTGGGGAGTTGGTCAAAGAAGTATGCGACGATTTGCCAGTGACTGTACGGGTTGAAGAAGCCATTTTGACCGAAGCGGTTATCAAGGCCAGGTACTGGGAGGAACATGAGACAGTAGACGTTATCATTGCCCGCGGTCCCACTGCGAGAATGGTGGAGGCTGCGGTGAAGTTGCCGGTTTCAGTCGTCGATATCACAAATTTTGATATTTTAAAAAGCCTGTATGACGGCATGCAAAACCGTATGGAGCCTATAGCCTTTTTAGATTATCATTACCAGTTACCCAAGTATGACTTTGAGCTTCTTGGTCGAATGCTGGGCAGTAAGTTGCACCTTTATAGTTATAAGACCAACAAAGACTTGCCAGGGCAGCTTGATCAGGCGATTCTACAGGGTATGCAGACAATTATAGCTACCGGTTCCTGTCTTGTGCATGATGCCGCCAGCAGGGGTGTTCATGCCATCTACGTAAAGAGTAGCCGGGAATCAATTATTGACGGTGTTAAGTGGGCCATGCGTCTGGCTAAAACCAGGCAAGAGAGCACATTATTAATGAAGAAGTTATCTTTTATCTTGAATAACATTCAAGATGGCGTTTTTTCGTTGGACGAGAATAATAATCTCTTCTTTTTTAATCGCGAAGCTGAAAAACTGACCGGTTTGAAAGCACATCAGGTTTTGGGCAAGCCTCTCGACCGGTTATTGGCGATGGAGCCTTTCGCCCTCCTGTATAAGGACGGTAGCGAGGCCAACGGTGAGTTGGTCCATTCCGGCGATCACGAGTTGATAGTAAGCCGCACGCCGATCCGGGTCGGAGACAAGTATCTTCTGGTCGTTAACATTCAATCGGTGCAAAGAATCAGACACATGGAGGAGAACACCCGCCTGAAACTTAGCGCCAAGGGTTTGGTCGCCCGCTATTCTTTCGGTGATATCGTCGGCAACAGTCCGGCTATCAAAAACACGGTATCGCAAGCCAGCAGGTATGCTGAGACTCATTTTACCGTGTTGATCACCGGTGAGAGCGGGACGGGGAAAGAGTTTTTTGCCCACAGCATTCACAACGCAAGCCCGCGGCACGCAGGGCCTTTCGTGGCTGTAAACTGCGCTGCCCTGCCGGAGAATCTTTTGGAAAGCGAATTATTCGGCTATGAGGAAGGCGCCTTCACCGGAGCGCGGCGCGGGGGCAAGTTAGGGTTATTCGAGCTGGCTCATGGCGGGACGATATTCCTGGATGAGATCGGCGGGGTGAGTCATTACCTTCAAGCGAGGCTACTGCGCACAATTCAGGAGAAAGAAGTGATGCATGTTGGAGGGGATCGGGTCATCCCTGTCGACGTCCGTGTGATTGCGGCAACCAACCGGAAGCTTGAGATGGAAGTGGCTAAGGGTGACTTCAGACTGGACTTGTACTACCGGTTAAATGTTCTATCACTGGAGATTCCTCCTCTCAGGAGTCGACTGGATGATATCCCTGTCCTCTTTTGCCACTTTCTCCGCCAGTTGGGTTGGCACTACCCCGGCAATTTGCCCGAGGATATTCAGAACCAACTTAAACGTTATGCGTGGCCGGGAAACGTGCGCGAACTGGAGAACTTTGCCGAAAGGTATTTCGCCCTGGGTGAGGATGATCCGAAGAGATACGTTACATTAAGAGAGTCGCTCAATTGTTTGCCTTTGAGCAATCGCCAAACTGAAGAGGCCCGTAAAATAACCGTGGAGGTAGGCTCGTTGGAAGAAATGGAGAGCCAGATAATAAACCAATTGGCCAAGGATTTTTCCAATCGCAAAGTCGAACTGGCCAATTTTCTAAAAATCAGCCGATCCACCCTGTGGCGCAAATTACGAAGTGAGAATGACGATATCATCAACTAATGAGGGTTGCCACCAGGTGGTTTGTCCCGGATGATGGCGGCCACCCACTCGCGTGGAGCCGTATGGCTATCCCGGTAATCCATGTAGCGGAGGTGTCGTTATGTCGGCAGCCTGGTCCGGTATCGATGTCCCGGACAGTAATTTTTGGAGTCTCCTGGGTATGAGCGTACTTCACAGGGAAAAGGGGAAAGCAGAAATCCTCTTGCCGGTATCGGATAAACTGCTTCAATTGTTCGGGGTGGTCCACGGAGGAGCCATTGCATCGTTGATCGACTCGGTCATAGGGCTGGCTGTCAACGGCTTTCTCGATCACGGGCTGCAGGCGGCCACCGTTGAAATGAACGTAAATTATCTGCTACCGGTTACTAAAGGCAGGTTGATTGCCGCCGCCACCATTTTGCAGCAGGGGAAGCGCATCATAGTGGGCAGCGCGGAGGTGCGGGACGATAAAGACCGGCTGGTCGCCTGCGGCCGGGCGACCTATATCATCAATCGTGCTTCCGGGAGCATTGAACGAGCCGGTGGGAGGCAGGGGCCGCCCACCGGCCGTCCCGGCGTTTAAAAAACTAACTGCCTGTTGCAAATAAGGACATGTTGGAAAAGAGTGAATTCTCCGAAGGGTTAGAAAAAGCCGGTTCAGTGGTGTGCTGAGGATGGCACCCTTATTGCATATGATTCTGATGTATAGAGCCCTCAAGAAGCAGGCTTCTCTCGCGGCGGCCCGGACCGTGTACCCGCCGTGAGGCCCGTGCCGCCTGCGGAAGAACCGCGACTCGCGCTTAACGGCAAAGAAAAGGGAGTGGAGCACAGGTGATAAAGGAAGCAGTAATCGTAAGCTGCGCCCGGACGGCCATTGCCAGGGAGAGGGGTGCGCTAAAGGAAGTTCCCCCGGAAGTTTATGCCGGCGAGGTCATAAAGGCCGCGGTTGAACGCAGCGGTCTGCGCGATTACGAATCGATTGACGAGGTAATCTTCGGCCACTGCCTCGGGGCGGTGGGTTGTATGGCCCGTATGGCGGCTTTGAAGGCCGGCCTGCCCATGTCCGTACCCGGTCTCACCGTCGACCGGCAATGCGGCTCAGGATCCACGGCCATTAACGCGGCCGCCGTTAACATATGGGCCGGTGTTGGTGAGATCTATGTGGCCGGGGGCGTGGAGAGCATGACCAGGCTACCGTACCTTCTGGAGAAGAGCCCCGTGGACTATCAGAGGACGCCGCCCCGCTTCGTGGGGAGGCCGCTGGCGCCGAAGGAGGTGGGTGACCCTCCCATGGGCATCACCGCCGAAAACGTGGCCGCGCGTTGGGGAATCAGCCGGGAGGAACAGGACGAAATGGGCTATATGAGCCAGGTGAAGGCGGCTCGCGCAATTCGCGAAGGGCGCTTCAAGGACCAGATCGTCCCCATAGCGGTGCCGCAGAAAAAAGGGGAACCGCTTGTCTTCGATACTGACGAGCATCCGCGGTCAACCACCCTGGAAGCCCTGGCCAAATTGAAACCGGCCTTCAAGGCGGACGGCACCGTTACCGCGGGCAGTTCCTCCGGCATAAACGACGGCGCCGGGGCGGTAGTCCTGATGAGCAGGGAGACCGCCGGCACCTTGGGGGCAACTCCTCTCGCCGTGGTCCGTTCCATTGGCTATGCCGGAGTGGACCCTAATATCATGGGTATGGGGCCGGTTCCGGCCACCCGCAAGGCTTTGCAAAAGGCGGGCCTCAGCATTGCGGACATCGACGTTATCGAGCTGAACGAAGCCTTCGCCGCCCAGGCTATCGCCTGCTGCCGCGATCTGGGCATTGATTGGCGGGACGAAGAAAGATTCAATCCTAACGGCGGAGCCATTGCCCTGGGTCATCCCATTGCCGCCTCGCTGGCCATCCTGGTGATCAAGGCGGTATACGAACTGCGGAGGCGGGGCGGGCGATATGCCCTGGTAACCGCCTGTTGCGGCGGCGGGCAGGGTGTGGCGACGGTCTTGGAAGGCTGTTGAGGAATAACCCGGTGAAATGGTGTGCCCCCGCGTTGGGGACCGGCCCAAGCCGGACCCCAACGCTTTATCCCCTGCGAGCTATTGACGGGAGGTGGTCGATGGAAAATTGGTGAGTCTGCGCTCTACGAACCGCGGCAACCAGTGGAAAATCAGTCTCTGGAAAGTTCAGAAATTTCAGTAAGCTGGAAGCAGTAAGATCATGAAGGAGGGCTTTTCCCATGCTCAGAAATCATATTATCTCGGCCATATGGATCGGCATCGTCGCGGCAGTCTGGGTCGTCGGTTCCAAATACATCGGCATCCCGGATGCCTGGCCCGGTTTTCTCGTCAGTTCCATGGTCATGATCGAAGGCCCCAAGTGGGAGGTTTGGGCCAAAGCGCAGTTCAGCGTGCTGATCGGTCTCGGTTTGGCCATGATCCTGGTGCCCTGGATTATGGCCTGGGTGCCGGCACTCGGACCGGATCCGGGCATTTTCCTTGTCCTTCTCATCGTGGTGGCCATCCCCATTTTCATCTCGGAAAACATTCCGCGTATCATCAGCGCCTCGATGATCTTCATATCGTTCGCTTCCAACTACGGAGCCCTGGGGAACCTCCTGGGGCCCAAAGCCCATCCCGGCGAGATGTTCTGGGCCTGGCTGGCGGGCGGGATATTCATGAGCCTGGGTATCATCTACGGTTTGTGGGTACTGCAGAAGATAAACCTGATCAAGGTTCCCGCCGATACCGGTTCCCAATCGGTAGCCGGCTAACGGCACAAGGTGCCGGTTACGTGGCCGCCGGCCCCGGTCGCCCGGTGGACGGCGGGGTGGAAAGAATGGCTCCAACCGGTTTGACCGGTGGTGGGCCGGGCAGTTGGCGCCCCGGGGCGGCCGTTTTGTGGTCGTGCCCCGGGGCCGACGCCTGTTCCGGGAGGCCTGCGGCACCGCCGGGTTACGGGCGACGCCCCGGAGGTTACCCGGGCCGGCGGGTCGCTTTCAGGTCAACAGGCACATGATGGAGATTTTTCTGAGGATCTGGATCTGGTTAAGGTAAAGATTTGCTGGCATTAAGTAACAAAGGAGTGGCAAAGGCCATGATGGATTATCCCCTTAGTCTGACAAACATCCTTTACCGGGCAAAAACTATATTTCCTAAAAAGGAAGTCGTTTCGCGGGATTTTTCAGGAATATTCAGATATACTTACGGTGATATGCATAAACGGGTCTGTCAATTGGCCAACGCTTTGCAAAAGATCGGTATCGGGCCGGGAGAAAGGGTTGCTTCCTTTGCCTGGAACAGTCACCGTCATCTCGAACTGTACTTTGCAGTTCCCTGTTACGGAGCCGTACTAAATACGGTTAATATTCGCCTGTTCAGGGACCATCTCATTCATTGCGTTAACTTCGCCGAAAACAAGATTATGTTCATCGACGAGGATCTGGTACCGGCTATTGAGGATGTCCAACAGGAACTAACTACAGTAAAAGCTTATGTAATCATGACCGACAAACCGGTTCTACCCAAAACCAGTCTATCACCAATATATTCCTACGAAGAACTGATCGGCGGCGAATCAGACCAGTACGAATTTCCCTATCCAGATGAATGGTCCCCGGCCATCATGGCTTACACCACTGCGACCACCGGTTTTCCAAAGGGTGTCCTGTACAGCCACCGCGGTCTGCACCTGCACAGCCTGTCCATTCTCCTGGGGGAATACGGGATGAATGAAAAGGATGTTTCCATGCCCATCGTGCCAATGTTTCACGTAAATGCCTGGTGCCGGCCGTTTTCCGATACCCTGATCGGAGCCAAACAGGTCCTGCCGGGTAGCCGGCCGACGGTCCAGGATATGTGCGAACTGATCCATAACGAAAGGGTGACCTTCAGCGCCGCCGTACCCACCGTTTGGATGGGCATTCTGGCCCACGTTCTGGAGAACCCGGGCAAATACGATTTCAGTTGCATCAGGTACCTCATGTCCGGCGGTTCGGCCCTGCCTATCAAGTTGGCGCAGGACTACGAGGAGAAGTTGGGAATCAAGGTCTACCAGGGCTACGGCCAAACGGAAACCACGCCGGTGACGCTTTTGAGTTTCCCCAAGAGCTATCTGGAGGACTTGGCCGGGGAAGACAAGTGGCGCCTAAGGGGAAAGACGGGACTGTTGATGCCCGGCCTGGAAATGAGGGTAGTTAACGATCAGGGCGGGGAAATAAAGCACGATGGCACCGAGATGGGCGAACTGCTGCTCAAGGGGCCGTGGGTTTTGCGGGAGTACTACAAGGATCCGGAAAAAACCAAGGAAGCGTTCGTTGATGGCTGGTTCAAAACCGGCGATATCGTAACGGTCGACGAAGAAGCCTATGTCCAGGTGATGGACCGGACCAAGGACTTGATCAAGAGCGGTGGCGAATGGATTTCCTCGGTGGATCTGGAAAACCAGCTTATGGGGCACCCGGCCGTGGCCGAGGCCGCCGTAATCGCCATTCCGCATGAAAAGTGGCAGGAAAGACCCCTGGCTTGCGTGGTGCTTAAGCCGGCGTTCGCGGGCAAGGTCACCAAGGAAGAAATGCTGGACTATTTACGGGGCAAGGTTGCCAATTGGTGGCTGCCGGACGACGTCGCCTTCGTTGCCGAAATACCCAAGACCAGCGTGGGCAAGTTCTCCAAACGGCACCTGAGGGAAGAATACCAGGCCGGGAAGCTGAAGTAGCCAGGCTGACAGGTGTTTCCCTGCCGGCAGACCCGGTTTTTCAGGTTGACCCGTCAAAACCGATTTCAGCGAGGTGATTTGCCGTGACGTTCCCTGTAAACCGGCCCCGCAGGTTGCGGGCAAGCCGGACCATGCGGCGGTTGGTCCGGGAAACCGTCCTTACCCCCGACGATTTTCTTTACCCCGTCTTTGTCACCTGGGGTAGCAAAGTACGCCGGCCGGTAGAGGCCATGCCGGGTATCTGCAACCTGTCCGTGGACTGCCTGGTGGAGGAAATCGCGCCGCTGGCCGACCTGGGTATCCCCGGCATCCTTCTCTTCGGCCTGCCGGAAACCAAGGACGAACTGGCCAGCGGGGCGTACGACGACGAGGGCGTGGTTCAGCAGGCAATTCGGGCGGTCAAGGCCGCTTTCCCAGACCTTTTGGTGGCGACCGACGTATGCCTGTGCGAATACACCAGCCACGGCCACTGCGGCGTAGTCAGCGACGGGTGCGTCCTGAACGACCCCACCCTGGAGCTCCTCGCCCGCACCGCCCTGTCCCATGCCCGGGCCGGGGCGGATATCGTGGCTCCTTCCGACATGATGGACGGGCGGGTGGCGGCGATCCGCCGTGTTCTGGACGAAAACGGGTACCAGGAAACCCCGGTCATGGCTTATGCGGTCAAGTACGCTTCCGCCTTCTACGGCCCGTTCCGGGAAGCGGCCGGTTCGGCGCCGCAGTTCGGCGACCGCCGGTCCTACCAGATGGATCCCCCCAACTGGCGCGAAGCCCTGCGGGAGGTACGGCTGGACATCGAAGAAGGAGCGGACATCGTCATGATCAAGCCGGCCCTGGCCTATCTTGATGTCCTCCAGCGCGTGCGGCAGGCCTGCGATCATCCCCTGGCCGCTTACAACGTGAGCGGGGAATACGCCATGGTCAAAGCCGCCGCTCAAAAGGGCTGGATCGACGAGCGGCGCGTCGTGCTGGAGACACTTACCGGTATCAAGAGGGCGGGTGCGGACATCATCATCACCTATCACGCTCCCGATGCCGTCCGTTGGCTGAAGGAAGAATATTGAAGCCGCAGGTGGCCGGGCCGCGCAACCGCTCCCGGCCGCCTGCCTGGACAAAAAGGGGAAGTAGCATGGAAATCAAAAATATCTGCGTCGTTGGTGCCGGCAACATGGGGCACCAGATAGCCCTTTGCGGAGCCATCAGCGGGTATAAGGTGAAATGCACGGACGTAAATGATGAAATCTTACGTGCGGCGGCCGGCTTTGCTAATACCTATCTGCCGGAAAGGGTTGCTAAGGGAAAACTTTCGGAAGAGGCCGCAAAGACCGCCAGAGAAAATATCTCGTTTACCGCTGACCTTGAAGAAGCGGCCGCTGACGCCGATCTGGTCATCGAAGCGGCGACCGAAAAGCTGGATCTCAAGCGGAGCATATTTGCGCAACTGGACCGGATTTGCCCGGCTCCTGCCATCCTGGCCACCAACAGTTCGTACATCGTCAGTTCCAAAATAGCCGATAGTACCAAACGCCCCGCGAAAGTCTGCAACATGCATTTTTTCAACCCGGCCCTGGTGATGAAGCTGGTGGAGGTGGTGAAGGGTCCCCACGTTGCGGACGAGACTGTCGAGACGCTGATGGATGTCGCCCGCAAGATGGGCAAAATGCCGGTTCTGTTGCACAAGGAGATCTATGGCTTTCTAGTCAACCGGATCCTGGCGGCCCAAAAGCGGGAGGCTCTTTTCCTTTACGATTTGGGCGTCGCCTCCTCGGAAGACATCGACACCGCCGTGGTCAACGCTCTGGGGCATCCCATGGGGCCGTTCCGCTTGATGGATCTCACCGGTATCGACCTCACCTACCATGTTTCCATGGAACGCTACCGGGAAACAGGTGATCCGGCGGAGAAACCCTCGCCGGTGGTGGTCGAGAAATACGTGAAGAAGGAGTGGGGCCGTAAGACCGGCAAGGGGTTCTATGACTATTCCCAGACCTAGCGGCCGGGACCGGTAATTCTCAGGGGAGGTGTTGTTCCATGCCCTTACATCCCGAAGTGAAGGGTTTTCTGAGGTCCCTGGGGACGCAGGCGGAGCCCGATGTCATTTGCGTCGCCGATGTACGGGCGATGCTGGAAGCCAGGGCGGCTTTCAAGGTCGATTTGCCCGAGGAAACTTTGGTGGTCCGCGACATCACCATTCCCGGTCCGGCCGGCGAGATTCCGGTCCGGCTTTATGCGCCGGTCCACCGCGATCCACTGCCGGTTTTGTGCTTTTTTCACGGCGGCGGCTTTGTAACTGGCAGCCTGAACACCCATGATGCGGCTTGTCGCTGGTTGGCCGCCGGAACCCCGTGCCTGGTGGTGTCGGTCGACTACCGCCTGGCGCCCGAGCACAAGTTCCCGGCCGCTCCGGATGACGCCTACGCCGCCGTGCAGTGGGTAGCCGCCAACGCCGCCGCAATCGGCGGAGACGCCGGCCGGGTGGCTGTCGGCGGCGACAGCGCGGGCGGCAACCTGGCCGCCGTCGTGTCGCTCATGGCCAGGGACCGGGGCGGGCCCTCCCTGCGCTTTCAGCTCCTCGTCTATCCCGCCGTCAACTGCATCGGGTCCACCCGCTCCTTCGAGGAGTACGGCGAAGGGGAGTACTTCCTGACCACCCGCATGATGAAGTGGTTCAATGCCCAGTATTTTGCCCGGGAAAGCGACATAAGCCATCCGTATGCCTCGCCGCTTCTGGCGCCCGATTTAAGCAACCTGCCCCCCGCCCTGGTCCTGACGCCCGAGTACGACCCGCTCAGGGACGAAGGGGAGGTCTATGCCATCCGTCTGCAGCGGGCGGGCAACCAGGCCGTCTGCATGCGCGTGATGGGACATGTGCACCCGTTTTTCACCCCGGCCTTTACGGCCGGTAAACTGGCGCTGTTAACCTCGGCCGGCGCCCTGCGCATGGCCTTCACCCGGTAGGCCGACCGGGAGGCTTCAGGACCTGGACGAGGTATTTCCGGAAATAAGAAGGAGGTGGATAGCCTGGTTGGCAACAGCGAACCAGGCGGATTGGGATGAGTATGGTTAACACGGTTAGCGGGCCGGTTGCGCCTGAAGACCTGGGCGTAACCCTCATGCACGAGCACATCGTATTCGGTTATCCGGGCTGGTACGGCGACTGCACCATCGCGCCGTTCGACCGTCAGGCAACAGTGGATACGGCCGTCAACACCTTTCTGCCCCTCAAGGAGTTCGGGCTCAAGACGGTGGTAGACGCGACCCCCAACGAGTGCGGGAGAGACCCGGAAGTGTGCCGGGAGGTTGCCGAAAGGACCGGTTTGAACATCGTCTGTGCCACCGGCTACTATTTCGAAGGCGAAGGCGCGCCCGCCTACTTCAAGTTCCGGAGTACCCTCGCCGATGCCGGGGCCGAAATATACGAGATGTTCATGCGGGAAATAACAGCGGGCATAGGGACGACCGGGATCAAGGCCGGGGTTATCAAGCTCGCTTCCAGCAAGGGAATGATCACCGACTACGAAAAAATGTTTTTCCGGGCCGCGGCCAGGGCCCAGAAGGAAACCGGCGTGCCTATCATCACCCATACCCAGGAAGGCACCATGGGCCCGGAGCAGGTTGAATTCCTGATCGGGGAGGGCGCCGACCCGCGGCACATGGTCATCGGTCACATGAGTGACAACACCGATATCAGTGACCACCTGGCGGTAACGGGACGCGGTGCCTACTCCGGATTCGACCGGATGGGACTGCAGGGTCTGGCGGGTTGTCCGATGGACGCCCAAAGGTATCCCGTCATCATCGGCCTGATCGGCGCGGGCATGGAAAAGCAGATTACCATTTCCCACGACAGCGTGCTGACCTGGCTGGGCCGGCCCCTCGCACTGCCGGAGGCGGCACTTCCCCTGGTGCAGGATTGGCACCCGGGCCACCTTTTCCGGAATATCATTCCCATTCTGAAGAAGGCCGGCGTCAGCGACGAACAGGTGAACACCATACTGGTCGACAATCCGCGGCGGATTTTCGGCGGGGAGTGAAACCCGTTTCCGGCATGGTTCGCACGGGGCCGGTGGCCGCAAACGGTTTATCCGCCGGGGCGCTGCCGGCCGGGTCGATTACGGCGGAACTCTACGGGTACGGGAGGATGTAACGTCACGGAAGGTCTCTGACAGGGTCAGGTAATAACAGGACAAGGTAAATGATTTCCGAAAGGCGAGGGCATGAAATTGAATACCACTCATTTCAAGGTGTGGCCGGCCAGGTTGCCGTTTGAGCTGGTTTACCCGCAGGTGCCCCTTTACGAGTTCCTGGAGACTTCGGCCAGACGCTACCCGGACAAGGATGCCGTCATTTATTACGGACAGCGCCTGTCCTACCGTACCATCTGGGAGCAGTCCCTCGCCCTGGCCGGCGCCCTCCACCGGGCCGGCATCCAGCCGGGCGACCGGGTGGCCCTTTACCTGCAGAACACGCCCCACTACCTGGTGGGCTTTTACGGCATCCTGCGGGCCAATGCCGTGGTGGTACCCCTCAATCCCATGCTGATAGAGGAAGAACTGGCGTTTCTCCTGAACGATTGCGGCGCGCGGGTTGTCATTACGACCGCGGACCTCTATCAGAAGGTGCGGGCAATCGCCGGCCGGACAGCGGTGGAAACCGTCATCGCCGGTCAGTATGGCGATTATTTACCCGCGGAACCCGAACTGCCGGTGCCAGCCTCCATGCTCACCGGTTTTCCCTTGGACGACGTAGCCGTGCTTTGGCAGGACCTGCTGCGGGAAAGGTGTGCCCCTCCCGGGGTGCAGTGGCAAAACGAGGATCTGGCCCTTTTGCCCTATACCGCGGGTTCCACCGGCCGGTCCAAGGGCTGTATGCACACTCATGCGACCGTTATCTCCAATGTGGTTAGTTCCGCCCTCTGGAACGGCGTCACCTCCGGTTCGGTATGCCTGGCCACCCTCCCCTTCTTTCACGTCACAGGCATGGTGCACAGCCTGCACGGTCCCATTCTGGCCGGGGCTTCCATCGTTCTCCTCACCCGCTGGGACAGGGAGGCGGCCCTCCAGGCCATCGAAAAGTACCGCTGCACGCACTGGACCAATATCACCACCATGCTCATCGACCTGCTGGCCCATCCGGAAATAGGGGGACGCGACGTGAGTTCCCTTCTCTCCGTGGGCGGGGGCGGGGCTCCCATGCCGGCGGCGGTGGCCGAAAAATTCCACGGCCTTACCGGCCTCCAGTTCGTGGAGGGGTACGGCCTGACCGAAACCATATCCCAGACCCACATGAATCCGCCGGACCGTCCCAAGCTGCAGTGCCTGGGCATTCCCGATTTCGGGGTCGACGCCCGCATCATTGATACCGGATCCCTCCGCGAGGTGCCCGGCGGAGAGGAGGGCGAACTGATCGTGGCCGGCCCCGAGGTGATGAAGGGGTACTGGCAGCGGCCTGAGGAGGACGCCGAGGCCTTCCTGGAGCTGGACGGCAAAAGATTTCTCCGGACGGGTGACATCTGCCGGGTAGACGAAGAAGGATATTTCTTCATCGTCGACCGGAAGAAGAGGATGATCAACGCGGCCGGATTCAAGGTCTGGCCCACCGAGGTGGAGGGGGTGCTGTACCGCCATCCCGCCGTGGCGGAGGTGTGCGTTATAGGGGTACCGGATCCCCACCGGGGCGAAAACACCAAGGCGTACATCATTCTCCGGCCGGAGTTCGTGGGCCGGGTCAGCGAGGCCGACATCGTCAATTGGGCCCGGGAGAATATGGCGAGCTACAAGTACCCGCGGATCGTCCAGTTCACCGACTCCCTTCCCAAGAGCGGCGCCGGCAAGGTATTGTGGCGTCAGTTACAGGATAAGGAAAAGGAAATGGCCGCCACCAGGAGGTAGAACTCCGGGTACGATAGAGCGGGGCTGTTCATGGCCGGACCCCGTCCCGTCAGGGCCGCCCGGAGCAGCGGCGGCCTTGGCCATTCTTTTTAGTGGCCGGCAGCCCCTCTGCCGTCGCCCCCGGGTCAGGTCGGTTCTCTCCGGTGCGAACACGGGCGGGGCATTAGATGACCGGACTGCGGAGTTAAGCCGGGTCGATGAGAGCTTGTCGTTGATACCCTTTGTCACGGGAGTTATGGTGGTTTGGTCCGCCCGGCGAATATCAGGGAGGTTTAAGCAGGTAAATATGGCTGACGAAAACATCAATACAGCTGTTGCCGAGTATAGTTATACCGTTGAAAGGGGGAAAATCCGCGAGTTCACCCTGGCAATCGGTGATCCCAATCCTATTTACACCGATGCACAGGAAGCATTGTCCCATGGTTATCAGGATATCATAGTGCCTCCAACTTTCGGCATCGTAATAGATTTGTGGTCCGGGTACGACTTCTGGGCCCAGACCCTGGCCATGGGCATGGACCCCTTTATGATTATACATGGGGAGCAGGAATACGAGTATTACGGCCCGGTCTACCCGGGTGACCGGATAACCGTCGTCTCAAGGCTGGTCGGTGATGAAACCAAGGAAGGACGTACCGGCACCATGCGCATGGTCCGGGTGGAAAATATCTATACCAACCAGCATGGGGAAAAGGTGATGGTAGGCCGCAGTACCCGCATAGAAAGAAAACAGGAGGGCGTTGGCGCGAAGTGACTGAACATAAATTTTCTTTTGACGGCGTCATGCTGGGTGACACGCTGCCGCCCTTGGTCAAGGAGGCCGTCAGCCGCATCCAGCTGGTGAGGTACGCGGGGGCCTCCGGTGACTTCAACCCCCTGCATACCGTTACGGCGATAGGCGAAAAGGCCGGCTTCGGCGGGGTAATCGCCCACGGGATGCTGATCATGGGCTTTGCCGCCGAGGCCATCGCTAACTGGGTGCCGAATCGTTGCCTGAGGCGCTTTGGCGTGCGTTTTGTCGGCCCGACCAGGCCGGGAGACGTTATCACCATCACCGGCAGGGTTGCCGCCAAAAGGATCGATAACGGCGAGAATCTCATCAGCTGTGAGGTGACGGCAACCGATCAGAATGGTGAAATAAAGCTTGCCGGCAGCTTTGACGCGGCTTTGCCGGCCGGGAGGGCTTGACCGGCGGGAGAATCAGCCCCGGGTTTTGGGCACCCGATACCCATTCGATGTGGAGGGAGTTGAAAACGTGTCTGACGCGCCGCGCCACGACCTCTTGACGGTGGACAATCTTTTCCGTTCCGCCTCCCGGGTGTATACGGACAGACCGGCCATCGTTTCCAGTGATAAGAGCTATACCTACGGGGAATGCAGCGACGTGGTCGCCCGCCTGGCCGGTTATCTCGCGGCCAACGGGATACAGCCGGGGGATTGCGTCTCAACCTTTTTGACCAATTGCCCGGAGTTGCCCCTGATAATGTTCGCCTGCGCCAGGCTCGGCGCGGTATTCAATCCCATCAACTACCGCCTGAGCCCCGCGGAGCTTCTTTATATCCTCGACGATGCATCCACCAAGGCCCTGTTTTACGACGCGGCGGGACGGGACGTTGTCGAAAGGATAAGGGACAAGATCAACGCCGGATTATCCGTGTGCGTCGCCGACCACGGCGTGGGTTGGTTTGACCCGCCGGGTTCCGCAGCCGCCGGGCAGCGATCTGTCCCCCGGAACGCGGAGGTTGGGGAGGACCGGGACTGTCTTTTGATTTATACCAGCGGCACCACCGGCAAGCCCAAAGGCGTCTTGCACACCCAGCGGAACGTGGTCCTTACCAGCCTGACCTGGCTCCTGTACAACAGAATCGGACCGGCTGACCGGGTGACCATGCTCGGGGCCCTGTACCACATAGGCCCGCTCCTTTCCATCTTCCTGCCGGCCGTCCAGGCCGGGGCTGCCTTTTACATCCCGCGGAGCATGGACCCGCCGGACCTGCTGGAGTACTTCCGGGAAAATGACATTACGACCGTCTGGGGTGTTCCCACCGTCCTGAACAACATAGCATCCAGGGCCGAAGCCGCCCAGAGCGGCCTCAAACTGCGGCTCATCCAATACTCCGGCGCCCCCATGGCGGTGGCCGTCCTGAAAAAAATAAGGAACGCCTTCGGCAACGTCTCCCTGGTCAACGCTTACGGGATGACCGAATGCGATGCCGTGACCGCCCTCTATGCCGAAGAACACGATTTTCATTTGGGATCAATCGGCAAAAGTGTCCCTAATACCGAAGTCCGGCTGGTAGCCATGGACGGTTATGACAAAGATGCGGTCGTGGAGCCCGGAGAACTGGGGGAACTGGTGGTCCGCAGCCCGGTAACCATGTCCGGCTACCACAACCTGCCTGAGAAAACCCGGGCCGTGCTCAGGGACGGCTGGTATTTCACCGGCGACGTAGCCAGGCGCGACCGGGACGGGTACCTGTACCTGGAGGGACGGGCCGACGATCTCATGATTTCCGGCGGGGAAAACGTCTCGCCGGTTGAGGTGGAAAACGTGCTGTTCAAGCATCCCAAGGTGAAAGAAGTTTCGGTGGCCGGTGTCGCCGACGAAGAATGGGGTGCGGTCATAACGGCCTTTGTCGTCCGGTCCGATAACAGTCTGACACCGGCGGAACTGGACGAGTTCTGCCGGATCAGTGACGAGTTGGCTAACTACAAGCGGCCGCGGCAGTATGTCTTTCTCGATGAGTTGCCAAAGACGAGTAGTGGCAAGATCGATAGGAAGCCCTTAAAAGCCTGGAAGGCTTCAACCTAGTGCCGGGTGACTCCGAAGAAGATATTTTTAAGAAGGGGCTAACGTCATGCTTGACAAGAGCAAAAGGTACATGAAAACCTGCTACGCCCTGGATAACCTTTCCACACTCCAGGGAAAGCGTATCTATTTCGACAGTATGGCCGAAATGGTTTTAGTCAGGGCGCAGGAAATACCGGACCATGTTCACTCGTACTACTACGACGAGGTCGTAACCTATGCGCAAACCAACGAACGGTCAAACAAGGTCGCCAATTATCTCAAGAAGAAAGGTCTGCACAAAGGCGATATTGTTTCCGTAATGATTATGAACTCGCCGGCCATCTATTACACCATGTTCGGGGCCCAAAAGCTCGGCTGTATAGCCGGAGCCATCAACTATATGCTGAAGGGCCCGGAAATCGCCTACATTCTGGATGACTCCAAGCCAAAAGTGGCCTTCGTCAGCAGCGAGTTCATGCCGGAGTTTGCCAGGGGCTACGAGATGGCCAAGCATAAACCGATTGTGGTGGAGGAGGTTACTGATGTTCAGCACGATGCCAGGATTGCTCAAACCACCCTGGCTGAAGTCCTGAGCGGTTATCCTGCCGACGAGGCCCTGATTCCCCAGTCCCTGAGCGACCCCTTCCTGCTTCTCTACACCTCGGGAACCACCGGTTACCCGAAGGGTGTGCTGCTCTCCAACGGTAACCAGTTCGCCAATTGCAAGGACATGGCCCGGTTTGGCGTAACCAACCCGGATGACGTGTTCATGATCGTCGCCCCCATGTTTCACACCAACCCCCTGTGTGTGTGGACCTATCCTTACACTTATCAGGGATTGAGCCTTGTTATCCGCAAGCGTTTTTCTCCTGACGAGTTTTGGCCGAGTCTCCAGAGGTGGGGGGTCACCATCGTCTGGGGCGTTCCGGCCATGTACATGTACGTATTGAACCAGATCGATCCCACCGTCATCGACCATTCCAAACTCAAGCTCAGGTATGCCTTTTCCGGCGGCGCCCCGATACCGCCCGAATTGATCCGGGACTTCAGGGATAAATTCTCGGTGCAGGTGATTGACGGTTACGGGCTTACGGAGGTAACCGGAGTTTCGACTTCCAGCCTGGGTGCGCCGTTGAAGACGGAAACCATCGGACAGCACTTATTTGAGCAGGAAGTTGAGATTATGGATGATAATAACAACGTGCTGCCCTACGGAGAGGTGGGTGAGGTATGCATGAAAGGCGAGGCGGTTATGATCGGGTATCTAAACAAGCCCGAAGCAACCGCTGAAACAATCAAGGAAGGCTGGTTACACACGGGAGACCTCGGCTACATGGATGACGAGGGGTATCTTTTCTTCACGGGTCGAAAGAAGGAAATGATCAACCGCGGCGGCGAGAACATATATCCGCGGGAGATCGAAAGAGTACTGGAGGGTCACCCCAAAATTGCCGAAGTGGCGGTGGTAGGCGTCCCGGATCCCGCCCTGGGCGAGCGGGTAAAGGCCTGTGTCGTCCTGAAGGAACCGCAGTCAATGATGGAAAGCGACATTAAGGCATACCTCGAAGACAAAATAGCGAAATATAAGCTTCCGGAGTTCGTCGAACTCTATTCCGCACTGCCGAGGAATCCAAGCGGCAAAGTGCTGAGGGCGGAATTGAAAACGACCGCGCCGGGACAGGAGTAAGGTGCGGCTATTCCTCCGGCTTTCAGCCGGAAAGCTTTAAACACAAGAACCCTGCAACTGCAATCGGGCCTGGAAAGCCCTGCTGGATGCGGTCCCGGCCGCCAGGGCGCGATCAACCGGCTTTTGGTGCCCGGTCGGTAAACTGAGAACACGGGTGGTGTATCATGCTTCAAACCAGAATAACGAAACTTTTCGGCATAGAATACCCCATCATTTTGGGAGGGCTGCAACTCCTGGGCCGGGCCGGGCTGGCGGCGGCCGTTTCCTCTGCCGGCGGCCTGGGTCTCGTCACGGCGGGTTGTTTCAGCGGCGCGGAAGACTTTCTTAACGAGCTGTCCCTGGCCCGGAGTCTTACGGATAAGCCGGTGGGAGTCAACATCTCCCTCGGCATTCGCCGCGGCATGGACGAGTTTTTAGATGCCGCCCTCGTGGCCCAGGTGCCGGTGGTGTTCACCTCGGGGCGGAATCCCGAAAAGTACGTGGCGAGGCTCAAACAGGCGGGTATCAAACTGGTCCACGTTGTTCCCGCCGTCCGCTACGCCCTGAAAGCCCAGGAGATAGGGGCCGATGCGGTGGTGGTCGTCGGCTTCGAGGCCGGCGGTCATCCCGGCATGGACGATGTGGCCAACCTGGCCCTGATTCCCCAGGCCTGCGATGCGCTCGAGATTCCGGTGATAGCCGCCGGGGGGATCGCGGACGGACGGGGACTGGTTGCCGCCCTAGCCCTGGGGGCCGAGGGTGTGCAGTTGGGCAGCCGTTTTGTGGCAACTGTGGAATGTGTCGCTCACGACAACGTCAAGCAGGCCTACCTCAAGGCGGCGGAAACCGATACGGTGCTGGTCGAGAAAAGTCTCAAGAACGCCCTGCGGGTTTTGCGTACGGAAACGGCCGGCCGGGTACTGGATCTGGAGGCCGGGGGCGGCGTTGTCGGGGATCTGTTACCCTACATCGGCGGGGATGCCTACGCGCGCGTGGTCGGCGGGGGCGATCTGGCGGCGGGCGTGTTGTCTTGCGGCCAGGGGGTGGGCTTGATTAGGGAAATACTGCCGGCCGGGGAAGTGATTCAACGGATGGTGGCAGAGACCCGGGCCGTGCTCGGCCGCCTGAACGGCATATTATCGTGAAAGCCTGTTTCATCCGGGCCGGGAGGGTTTCCTGGACCTCTCCCGGTCACCTCGTCCGTCCGGGCCGGGGGGCATGAACAGAGCCGGCTTGAGATCGTCAGTTAAGGGGGGTTGTTCATTTGGATAACCAGGATAACCAGGCCGATCTGTGTTATCTTTCCGCCTGGGAAATCGCCCGGCTGATAAGAACGAAATCGGTGTCGCCGGTGGAAGTGGTGGACACTTTCCTGGAGCGCATAGACCGCATCAACCCACACCTCAACGCTTACTGCACGGTGGCTTACGACCTGGCCCGCCGGCGGGCCAGGGAGGCCGAGGACCGGGTGGTGCGGGGGGAGCGCTGCGGGCCGCTGCACGGTGTACCCATTGCCATCAAGGACCTTACGCCCACCGCAGGCATCAGGACCACCTACGGGTCGGTGATCTTTGAAAACAACGTCCCCGCCCAGGACTCGATATTCGTGGAGCGGGTCAAAGAAGCCGGAGCCATTGTCCTGGGGAAAACCAACACCCCCGAATTCGGTCACAAAGGAACCACCGACAACTTGTTGTCCGGGGCTACCCGCAACCCATGGGATACCGCCCTGACCTCCGGGGGGTCAAGCGGGGGTTCGGCCGCCGCGGTGGCGGCCGGGCTTGTACCTCTGGCCGAAGGCAGTGACGGCGGCGGTTCCATCCGCATTCCGGCCGCCTTGTGCGGGGTGTACGGCCTGAAGCCTACCTACGGAAGGATTCCCATGGACAATTCGATATCCAGGTTTTCTTCCCACACTCCCTTCCTGACCCACGGTCCCATCGCCCGGACGGTGGCCGACGCCGCGCTGCTCCTGTCCGTGGTGACCGGTCCCGACCGGCGGGATCCTTTTTCCCTGCCATACACCGGGGAAGATTTTGCCGATACCGGGAAAGAGGAGATCATAGGCCTGAGAATCGCCTACAGCCCCGACCTCGGCTTTTTCGAGATCGACTCCGGGGTAAGGGAAGTTGTCGACCGCGCGGTGCAGGTTTTTCCTCTGCTGGGGTGCCAGGTGGAAATGGTGGACCCGGGTCTGGAAAATCCGGCGAAAAACGTTGACGAAGCCTTCAACCTGATGTGGTGCGTTTATTTCGCCGCCTTCTGCAAGGACTTTCTGCCCCGGTGGGAATCCCGCATGTCTCCCGGCCTGGTGGCCATGGTCAAGGCCGGTCTCAAGGTATCCGCAGTGGATTATAAGCGCCTGGACCTGGCCAGGACCGCGCTGTGGACCAGAATGGAAGAAATCTTTAAGAAATACGACTTGCTGCTAACGCCAACCCTGGCGGTTGGGGCTTTTCCCCTGAGTTGGCCCGGGCCTTCCCGGATCAACGGAAAGGAAGTGAATCCGTACCGGAGTTGGATGCTCACCTATCCCTTCAATATGACGGGACATCCGGCCGCTTCCATTCCCTGCGGGTTCACCCCGGACGGGCTGCCCGTCGGTCTCCAGATCATAGGCGGGCGTTTTGCGGAAAAAACCATCCTTACGGCCTCGGCGGCCTTCGAGGCGGCCTTGCCGGGCACGCGCGCCCGGCCACCCTGCCAGGGATGTTCGTGACAGCGGCCAATAACAAGGGTTCGAAAAAAATAGAAGGGGATTGAACATGAGAACACGGGAACAGTACATCGAGGGACTGGGCAAAATGAACCGTAACCTGTACTCCAACGGTCAGAAGATCGATAGGCTGGACGAGCGCCAGGAAGGGGCCATCAACGTCATGGGCCTGACTTTCGACGCGGCCTGGGATCCCGCCAGCCGGGATTTGTGTACGGCGACGTCCCACCTGACCGGGGAAACCATCAATCGCTTCAACCATATTCACCAGAGCCGGGAAGACCTGCACAAAAAGCAGGATATGACCAGGTTCCTGTGCAACAAGGTCGGGCGGTGCATCCAACGGTGTATGGGAATAGACGCCGCCAATGCGATCAACGCTGTTTCCTACGAAGCGCAGAAATCCCCCAAGGCCAAGACCGCCTACCACGACAACTGGCTGAAATGGCTGGGACGTTTCCAGGCCCAAGACCTCGTGGCCAGTTGCGCGCAGACGGACGTCAAGGGCGAGCGTTTGAAACGTCCGTCCGAACAGACCGATCCCGACATGTATGTGCACGTGGTGGAAGAGCGGAGCGACGGAATCGTCGTGCGCGGTGCCAAGGTCCACATTTCGGAAGCCTCCATCTCCGACGAGATCCTGGTTGTGCCAACCCGGGCCCTCAGGAGGGGCGAGGAAGGCTATGCGGTGTCTTTCGCGGTTCCTTCCGATTACGAGGGCATCAAGCAGGTCGTCCATTTCCACGGCGCCCGCAAGCGTGACCACTATCAGAGGGGCATTGCGTACGGCTATACCGACTCTTACATCATCTTTGACGATACCTTTATTCCCTGGGACCGGGTGTTCCTGTGCGGGGAAACCCAGCACGGCGGCATAGCGGCCCTTTTGTTCGCCCTGTTCCACCGTCATTCGTACTCCGGCTGCAAGCCGGCCATGCTTGACTATGTCATTGGTCTGGCCGCCCTGGCCGCCGAAATCAACGGCATTGAAAAGACGCCGCACGTGCGTGAAATGTTGTCCCGGCTGATCATGACCGGTGAGCTCGGCTACGCGGCCGGCTATACGGCATCGGACCTCGCCAGGCCCGAAGTCTACATGCCGGGTGCGGGCCTGGTGCCGTACGGCCCCGGCAGCTACATCCCGAATTCCATCTATGCCAACGTCGGCCGGTGCCTGTCCGGCGAGGCGGTGTTCCACGAACAGGAGATCCTGTGCAACATCGCCGGTGGCCTGCCCGCCACTTTCCCGTACGAAAACGACCTGGCTAACCCCGAAACCAGGGCTCTTTTAGAGAAGTACATCAACCGGAATCCGAAGATCCCCGTTGACGAACAAATCAAGTTCTGGCTGAACTTCATCGATTTCGCCCTCGCCGGCTCCTCCGGCTCCGCGATGTACGGCGCCTACCACGGCGGCGGCTCCCCGATCATGGAGCAGATCGCCATCACCACCCAATACGACATTGAGTCCAAGAAGGACATCGTCAGGGCTATCGCCGGAATGGCACCCGGGCCGGAGAAGAAATGATCCGGGGATCGAACCGGCCCGGTAAGCCGGAGCAACAATGGTCCGTGGGGGCAGACTCCGGTCCGGGGTAGAACGGGTGGCAACTTGGTCCCATGGCGGCGATCCGCATTAAGGGAGAGGAACCATGAGTTGGTATGAGGAGATAGCGGAACTGCAGAAAAAAAGAGCGCATGCTCTGGCCATGGGTGGGGAGGCGAAGGTCAGCCGCCAGCACGGCCAGGGCAAACTTACCGCCCGGGAGCGGATAAACCTGCTTTTTGATCCGGGAACTTTCACCGAGTACGGCCTGCTGGCCCAAAGCCAGAGCTCCCGGCCGGAAATGGCCGGCAAGGATACTCCCGCCGATGCCGTCGTAACGGGCTACGGGCGGATCCACGGTCGCCCGGCCTGCGTTGTGGCGGAGGACTTTACCGTTATGGGCGGGTCCGTCGGCGCCACCCACATGCAGAAAAACAGGCGCATCATTTCGCTGGCGCGGAGCATGAAAGTCCCCGTGGTCTGGCTCATGGACGGGGCCGGCGCCAGGGCGGAGGAAAGCATTAACTCCGGCTTGCCCCTTGCCGCCCATTTTCTGGAAATAGCGAGGCTTTCGGGTACCGTACCCCAGGTCGGCGTAGCCATGGGTCCGTGTTCCGGTGACTCTTCCCTGGTGACCAGTCTGCTCGAATTCATCATCCAGGTGAAGGGGCACGGTATGCTCTTTGCGGGCGGTCCACCGGTAGTCTTCTCGGCCGTCGGGGAGGTGATCTCCAAGGAAGACCTGGGCGGCACCGGGATTCACTGCCGAATCTCCGGGGTGGCCGACAACGAGGCGGAATCCGACCAGCATGCCATCTCACTGGTGAAGCAATACCTTTCCTATTTCCCCCCCAACGCCCATGAATACCCGCCCTACATGGACACCGGCGACCCCATCGACCGGATGGACGAAGAACTGCTGGACATAGTGCCCCGGGAGTATAAGGGATTTTACGACGTGAAGCGGGTTATCAGGGCCATCGTGGATAACGGCTGGTTCTTCGAAATCAAGCCGGCCTACGGGGAGAGCCTGGTAACCGCCCTGGCCCGCATGGGCGGCCACCCGGTAGGTATCGTGGCCAACCAGCCCTGCGTACGCGCGGGCGCCCTGGATGCCAGGGCGGCGCCCAAGATGAGACGTTTTATGGACTTGTGCAACGCCTACCACCTGCCCCTCGTCTTTCTGGTGGACGTGCCCGGGGTAATGACCGGCAGCCTGGCCGAGCAGGAGGGGACGTTGCGGGCCGGCATGGCCGTGGCCTATTCCCTGGCCTGGGCCGACGTGCCCAAGATCACCGTGGTCTTAAGAAAGGCCTTCGGTTTCGGAGGGGCGGCTATGTGTGGTTACGGGGCGGGGCAGGCAGCCGTGTTCGCCTGGCCCTCGGCCCGCTTCGGGGCCATGCCCGGCCGGGGCGGCATTCTGGCCGCCTATAAGAACGAGATCGAGGCGTCGGTGGACCCTCAGGCTACGATAAGGCAATTGGAGGCCCGTTTCGGGGAGTACGCCGGCCCCTACGCCGCCGCCCGGTCTTTCAATGTGGATGATGTAATCGACCCCCGGGAAACCAGACTCAGGGTAATCCGGGCGCTGGAACTGGCGCTGGGCTGTCGTAGCGTACCGGCCCGGCCGGTTCCCCGTTTCGGCGTGATGCCCTAGAAGGGAATGGTGTTTGGTAACGGCGGGTACGGCGGAAGAAAACTAGGAGGTCGGCGATGGAGGAGTTAATCACGGATCTGGAGCGGCGGAAAGAAGAGGCGCGGCTGGCGGGTGGAGAGGAAAAGATTAAGCTGCAGCACGGCCTGGGCCGTTATACGGCCAGGGAGAGGATCGACCGGCTTGTGGACCCGGGCAGCTTTTTGGAGCTGGGCCTGCTCAGCCGGTCCGAGTATCCCGGCGCCGGGGCGAAGAGCGCCGGGGACGGGCTCGTTTGCGGCATCGGGAAAATCGCGGGCCGGCCGGTGGTGGTGGAGGCGTCGGACAAAACGGTCTTTGCCGCCACGGAGGGGGCGGTGCACATGCGCAAGGCCAAGGCCGTGCACGAATATGCGGTCAAACGCGGGTTTCCCATTATCAACCTGGGTGAGGGCGGGGGGTTGCGCATGCCCGACGGCATGGGGGCTGACGGCATCAGCGACAAGATGATGCCCATGGACCTTCTGTTGCACGGACGGCGGGTGCCGTTCATCGCCGGCATAATGGGGGACAGCTACGGAGGGCCCACCTGGTTTGCCGTATCGGCCGACTTTGCCGTGCAGGTCATGGGTACCTGCATGGCGGTTTCCGGCCCCAGGATGCTGGAGGTGGCCACCGGCGAGAAGGTGACGCCGGAGGAACTGGGGGGCTGGCGGGTCCATGCCGAGTTGACCGGACAGATAGACGCCTTCGCCGAAAATGACGACCACTGCCTGGCCGTTATGAAAGAATTTCTCGGCTACATGCCCTCCAACGCTTCCGAGGAACCGCCCTTTAGGGCCACGGACGACAGCCCGGACCGCCGGGTGGACGAGGTGACGGGTATAGTTCCTACGAGGCGGAACCGGGCCTATGACATGAGACGCGTCATCAGCCTGCTGGTGGATGACGGCGTTTTCTTCGAGCTGAAAAGCCTTTTCGGCCGGGCGCTGATCACCGGCCTGGGCAGGCTCAACGGCCGGGTGGCGGGGTTTGTAGCCAGTCAGCCCATGTTCAACGCCGGGGCCGCCGGACCGGAGGAGTGCGAAAAGGCCACCGAGTTTATCTGCCTGTGCGACTCCTACCACATCCCGCTGGTCTTCCTGCACGACATTCCGGGCTTCCTGGTGGGAAGCCACGCCGAGCAGCGCAAGATGCCCACCCGGATAATGGTCTGGAACCAGGCCCTGGCATGGTCCACCGTGCCCAAGGTGTCGGTGGTGGTGCGCAAGGGCATCGGGGCGGCCTACAGCAACATGTGCGGCCCCGGCATGGGCGCGGACTTCGTGTTTACCTGGCCCGGCGCCGAGATCAACTTTACCGGCCCGGAAGTAGGCGTGAACGTGGTCTACGGCCGGCAGTTGGCGGAGGCCGCAGACCCGGTCGAGGAGCGAAAGAAACTGGTTGAGAACTGGGAGTTCGACAGTTCCCCTTATCGGGCGGCGGCCAAATACCTCATCGACGACGTGATCGATCCCCGCGACACCCGCAGGGTGCTCTGCCGCGTCCTTGAATACGCCTGTCTGAAGAACGGTTCAAAGGGCCGCCGGCTGCTGGCCAACTGGCCCACGGGATATTGAAGACCGGTTGTACGGTCCGGCCCGGGTGTTTCCGGTGGGAATGTCTCATAGCGGCCCGGGTAGAAGTTCCCTTCTCTCGGTACCAAGGGGCGCGCATTTGGACTTGAGAGGAGAAGTTGTTCGGGGCGGGGCCCGCGTTATCCAGACCCGGGGCAAGGAATCAAGGAGGTGGATGTTTGTGACGGAAGAATCCTATTTTGAGCAGCTGCAGGCCTCCTGGCGGCGGGTGTGGCCTCATCCGTCGCTGCCGGAGCAGCCCGTAAAACCATTCGGGGACATCCCGATCTGCGGTTACGTAACCGAGTACGCACGGCGCCAGCCGGAGAAGGCTTGTCTGATCTATTACGGACGGCGGTTCTCCTATGGGGAAGTTGACGAGTTGAGCAATAGATTCGCCAACTTACTGCTGAAGCAGGGGGTAAATAAGGGCGACAGGGTGGGGCTCATGCTTCCGAACTGCCCGCAGTTTTACATCGGCTATCTCGGAACGCTGAAGGCGGGCGGCATCTGCGTACTGCTCAATCCCTTGTTGAAGGAACTGGACCTGGAATCCCTGGTGCAGGAAGCACAACCGGCCGCCGTCCTCACCCTGGACCAGCTTTACCCCCTGGTAAGGGCGGTGACGGCGGGGGTTAATCCCTCCACCGGCGTGATTCCGACCAGCTTTGCGGAATTCCTGCCTTCCGGTCCCGAGCTGCCGCTGCATCCGACCATGCAGGCGGTGGAACCCGTGGGGGACACTGAGTTCTACCTGTCGCCGCTTTTGGCGCAGAGTTCGCCGGCTCCGCCGCCGGTGCGCATTTCACCCGGGGACTATGCCACCATGAACTTTACCGGCGGGACCACCGGGTTACCCAAGGCGGTGCTGCACCGCCACCGCAACATCATCTACACCGCGGCCTGTCTCTATACTTTCGGTTACAGCCATTTGCTCGCGGAAGACCATTTCGGAAAGTCCGTAGATTATCCGGCATTTCTGGCTGAAATATACCGGGACGAAATGGCCCTGGCGGCCATGCCGGTCTTCTGGATCGCCGGAAAAGATACCGGTGTGGATGGTCCGCTTTTCAGCGGCTCCACCATCGTTCCGATTACGCGCTGGGATCCCCTCGTAGCCATGGAAGCCATCGACAGATACCGGGTAACTTCCACGTACGCACCTTTCGACCTATATTGGGAGATTCTGACCCACCCGGCGCAGGACCGTTATAACCTGAAAAGCTTGCGCCTGTGTACCGGGTCGAGCTTCATTAAGGGTCTAACCGTGGAATTGCGGGAACAGTGGCGCGTCCGTACGGGGGCCGTTCTGCGTGAGGGGGCCTACGGTCTGACCGAGACCCACACCTGCGACACCATGACGGGAGGATTTCACCGGGGAAATGTGGACATCGACCGGAGCCAGACCTATGGTGGGGCCTTTTGCGGCATTCCCCACCCGGGAACCCTGGTCAAGATAGTGGACCCTGATACCGGAAGCCGGGTGTCCTCAGGGCAAAAAGGCGAGATATTCATAAAGTCGCCTTCGCTTGTGGATGGTTATCTCAACAAGCCCGACGAAACGGCCAAGTCGTTTCGGGATGGCTGGCTGCTAACCGGGGACATCGGTATGTACGACGAGGACGGTTTTTTGTATTACGTCTCCCGTACAAAATACATGCTCAAGGTTTCGGGCATCAGTGTTTATCCTACCCAGATCGAGTCGCTTCTGCTGAAACACCCCGCGGTCGAACTGGCGGGGGTGATCGGCGCCGATGATCCGGTTAAGGGGCAGGTACCCGTCGCGTACGTGAAGCTGAAGGAAACTCTTTCCGCAGTAACCGGGGCCGAGATCGCCGCCTGGTGCCGCGGGAACATGGCGGCCTACAACGTACCCCGCGAAATCATCATTGACACCGCACTGCCCCTTACGGCTACGGGCAAGGTGATCAGGGAGGACTTGGTGCGCGACTACGTCCGGCGGTTTTCGGCTGCGGATTCCGGGAGCCCGGAGCGGGCTTAGCCGGGAGACGCCCGGAACCCGCGGCAAATCTTCCGGGTCGCCGGCAGTCTCCCGGCGATCAGGACAGGGCCGGTGCCGGGGCTGTCCGGCAGGCTTTGCCCCGCCCCTATAGGGGAAAGACGGTTGGGGCCGGGCCCGCGATCGGACTGTTCCAATTTATTTTAGGAGGGGTTAACATTTGGAGGCTTCATTCCTTTCCCTGGAAGGCAAGAAGGCTCTCATCACGGGCGCCTGCCGCGGCATAGGCAGGGCGATAGCCGTCCTGTTTGCGGAGGCCGGGGCGGATGTGGTCTTAAGTTGTCGCAACCAGGCCCATCTGGAAGAGGTGGCCGGTGAAATCAGGAAAACGGGGAGAATCGCGTTGCCTGTGGCAGCTCATGTCCGTAAGGTCGAAGATCTCGAAAATCTGTTTGCCAAGGCAAGGGAACAATTTGGCGCAATAGATATCCTGGTCAATAACGCTGCTACAAACCCGGCTATGGGCCCTCTCGTGGACATGGACGGGAAGGTCTACGATCAGATTATGGATACCAACCTCAAAGGTTATACGGTGCTTAGCCAGTTGGTCGGAAAGCTCATGAGAGACAGCGGTGGGGGAAATATAATCAACATCTCATCGGTAGGCGGCATCACTCCCGGCAAGGGGCTGGGCTTGTACTGCATCAGTAAGGCCGCCGTAATTATGCTAACCAGGGTACTGGCGGTCGAATTGGGTGCTTACAACATACGGGTAAATGCTATTGCCCCGGGAATCGTCAAGACGAGGTTCAGCGAGGCACTTTGGAGCAACAAGGATCTGCTTCGCGAAGTAATGAGCCGTCTTCCCCTGAAGCGCCTGTCGGAGCCGGAAGAAGTGGCCCGTATCGCCCTGTTTTTGGCTTCGGAGGCCTCGGCGATGGTCACCGGTCAGACAATCGTCATGGATGGCGGGGGTTCCCTTTAATAACAATATTATCGGCAAGAAATGAAGAGGTGTTTACCAGTGCAGGTTGAAGGAATAAGCAGGATTTGTGTGGTGGGCGCCGGAACCATGGGCCACCAGATAGCCCTTTGCGGAGCGCTGGCCGGGTACAGGGTAGTCTGCAATGACATTGATGAAGGGGTCATGGAAAGAGCCAGCCGGTTTACGGACACCTACTTGTCCGAACGGGTTGCCCGGGCCAAGATGAGTGAGGTGACGGCCCAGGCCGCCAGAGAGAACCTTTCCTTTACCACCGACCTGGAGAAGGGGGCCGGTGATGCCGACCTGGTAATCGAGGTTATCCCGGAGGTGCTGGAGCTGAAGCGAAAGCTGTTCGCCCGCCTGGATAAGATCTGCCCGGTGCATGCATTCCTGGTTACAAACAGCTCCTTCATCGTCAGCTCGAGGCTGGCGGACGCCACCGCCAGGCCGGACAAGATTTGTAATATGCATTTCTTTGTGCCCCCGCTGGCCATGCTCCCGGTGGAAGTAGTCAAGGGACCCCATACCTCGGAGAAAACAGCCCAAACCATTGCCGGCGTCTGTACAAGTATGGGCAAGATACCTATCATGCTGCACAAGGAGATCCACGGCTTTCTGGTTAACCGGATTCTTTCCGTGGTGCAGAAGGAAGCCCAGTTTCTCTACGACACGGGTGTTGCGTCGTTTGAAGATATCGATATCGCGGTCAGGGAAGGTTTGGGCCATAAGATGGGCCCGTTTTACCAGATGGATTTAATCGGCCTGGACCTGGTCTATTTAATCGGCATGGAGCATTACCGTGAAACCGCCGACCCGGCACTTAGACCTTCGCCCGCGGTCGTGGAAAAGGTGGCCCGGCATGAGTTGGGCCGTAAGACGGGCAGGGGATTTTACGATTACAGCGATATGCTGAAAGAAAGGGGATACTGACAAATTCGCCGGGCAGAAACTTGTCTTTGATCAACAGGGTTTCCTGTACCAGATTAGCTGAATGCCGAATAACGGTTTCCCGTAAATATGCAGATGCCATAATATTGAAAGGAGTGTGGACCATGCTTACTTTGATTGCGGAGATCAAAACCAAACCAGGGAAGGAGCAGGAGTTTGCGGCGGCCGCCAAGGCGTTGGCCGCGGAAGTCACGGCCAGGGAGAAGGGGTGTTTATGCTACCTGCCCCATACTGCTGCTGACGATCCGACCCTTTTTGTCTTTGTGGAAAAGTACAATGAGCCCGCGGACCTGCAGGCCCACCAGCAGACCGACCATTTCAAAGCCTTCGGCAGACAGACCAGGGACATGCTGAGCGGGCCGCCGAAGTTGAGAATGCTCAAGGAACTGTAAAAGTACAGAGAGGCGGGACCAGAAACCATTGTAACTGGCCGTCGGGGGGTCGATACCCGTTAACTAAGTAAACACAGATGTTTTGATTTAGTACACTATTTTCTCCTTCCATGCGGACCAACCGGCGGGCGGATGGGAAACCGCAGCCGGGCCGGGCATGGCATGGCGATTGCTTAACAACAGGCAGTAAGAGCCCTTGCGGTCCACACTGGCGAAAGGCCGCATTAACCGACCGGCCGCTGCGTGGTGGAAGCCGGAGGTTGCGCGCTGGGAAGATCGCGACGGTACCTGCCCGTCCGCGTTGACGTGCCGGCGCACCGGATGGCAGGGGCTGTCAGATTCCCGGATTTGCTCCTTTTGGCGGCGATGTCCGCTCAGGCACCAGTTTCCTTCTCCTGGTACTGATTGGTGCATTGCCGTGAGGTTCCGGGTTAGAAATGCGTTTGGACTTTGGTCGGCCAAGGACCGGTGCGTGGTTACGCGCGACGGTTTGCGGCCGCGGGTCCGTCGCCGGAAAAGGGGGTTTGGACGGAAACCCGCTGGGTTTCCGGAACCTCCTTTTGAACCGGCCAAGTCCTGTTCGATGTGCAACCGTCAACCACCCGGGAGCCTTGAGCGACCTGGGGACGTTTAAAACGCGGCGGTAAATCTGCAGGGTTGTTAAAACGAAAGGGGATTGAACATGAGAACGAAGGCCCAGTATATCGAGGGGTTGGGCAAGATGAATCGTAACCTTTACTCTAACGGGCAGAAGGTCGACCGGTTGGACGAGCGGCAGGAAGGCGCCATCAACGTCATGGGCTTGACCTTTGACGCGGTCTGGGACCCGGCCTCCAAGGACCTTTGCACGGCCACGTCCCACCTTACCGGGGAGACGATCAACCGCTTCAATCACATCCACCAGAACACGGCGGACCTGCACAAAAAGCAGGACATGACCAGGTTCCTGTGCAACAAGGTCGGGCAGTGCATCCAAAGGTGCATGGGTATTGACGCCGCCAATGCGATCCACGCAGTTTCCTTTGAAGCGCAGAAATCCCCCAAAGCCAAAACCGGCTACCATGACAACTGGCTCAAATGGCTGGAACGCTTTCAGACCGGGGACCTCGTGGCCAGCTGCGCTCAGACCGATGTCAAGGGCGAGCGTCTCAAGCGGCCGGCCGAGCAGACCGACCCCGACATGTATGTACACGTGGTGGAAGAGCGGAGCGACGGCATCGTCGTCCGCGGTTCCAAGGTCCACATCTCGGAAGCCTCCATCTCCGACGAGATCCTGGTAGTGCCGACCCGGGCCCTCAAAAAGGGCGAGGAGGCCTATGCCCTGGCCTTCGCGGTTCCTTCGGACTATGAAGGCGTAAAGCAGGTAGTCCATTTCCACGGTTCCCGCAAGCGCGACCACTATCAGCGGGGATTTACCACCGGTTACACCGACTCGTACGTTATTTTCGACGACTGCTTCGTGCCCTGGGACCGGGTATTCCTGTGTGGCGAAACCCAGCACGGCGGCATCGCGGCCCTTTTATTCGCCCTGTTCCACCGCCATTCCTATTCCGGCTGCAAGCCGGCCATGCTCGACTATGTAATCGGTCTGGCCAGCCTGGCCGCCGAGATTAACGGCATCGAAAAAACCCCGCACGTGCGTGAAATGCTGTCCCGGCTGATCATGACCGGCGAGTTAGGGTACGCGGCCGGCTACACGGCGTCCGACCTCGGCAAACCCGAAGTCTACATGCCGGGTATGGGCTTTGTGCCGTACGGCCCCGGCAGCTACATTCCGAATTCCATCTATGCCAACGTCGGCCGCTGCCTTTCCGGCGAGGCGGTGTTCCACGAACAGGAGATCCTGTGCAACATCGCTGGTGGTCTACCCGCCACATTTCCTTACGAAAACGACCTGGCCAACCCCGAAACCAGGGCTTTGCTGGAGAAGTACATCAACCGGAATCCGAAGATACCCATCGAGGAACAGATCAAGTTCTGGCTGAACTTTATCGACTTCGCCCTCTCCGGCTCGGCCGGCTCCATGCTCTACGGCGCATACCACGGCGGCGGCTCCCCGATCATGGAGCAGATCGCCATCACCACCCAGTACGACATTGAGTCCAAGAAGGATATCGTCAGGGCAATCGCCGGAATGGCACCCCGGACGGAGAAGAAATAAGCCGGGAATGGAACCAGCCCGGTCAGCCGGATCGTCATCACCAGCCAGGGGGGGGGCTTGGGTCTCCCCCTGGTTCTCATACCCACGGTCAGGCGGGGTGTGGGTCATCCGGGGCCAGGCCAACGGCCCGCACCCTGAAGCGACTCCCCTGTGAAAGCAAGTCGAAGGAAGGCCCCCAAGGAGAACCATGGACAGCGGTTCCGGCGGCCCCGGCAGGACCGGGGCCGCATGCGGAGCTAATTGGTGATATAGTCCGCCGGGTTATAAATGTGCGGAGGTGTGGACATTTTGGACGGCAAAAAGGGCCCCCTCGATCTGGTACGGGAAGTTATGGCCAGCGGCATGTGCACCGGCTGCGGGATTTGCGTCGGGCTCTGCCCGTATATCAAAACGGCCGGCGAACGTGTGGCCTTCGTCCACCAGTGCGGATTGGAGGAGGGAAACTGCTACCGTTCCTGTCCCAGGACTCCTACCGACTGGGCGGAACTTGACCGCGCCGTCTTTGACCGGGAAAGAGAAGACTGTCTTCTCGGCAACTACCGGGAAATCCTGTTTGCCCGCGCCGGCGCGGGGGATGTGGCCGGGAAAGGCCAGTACGGCGGAGTGGTCACTGCCCTGGCGGCCTTTTTGCTGGAAGAGGGGGAAGTCGCGGGGGCCGTCTTGACCGGTGGTCCGGCCGGGGAGATGCCCCGCCCGGTGTTGGCCCGCTGCCGGGATGAGGTGCTGGCCTGCGCCGGATCCCATTACAGCGCCAGCCCGAGTCTGGCCGCGCTGAACCGGGCCGCCCGGCAGGGTGTGGAAAGGCTGGCTGTGGTGGGGAGACCCTGCCAGGTGCTGGCCGTACGCAAGATGCAGGGGTTGCGGAATCCGACGCCGAACAACCTTTCCGCCCAAAAGGTTAAGTTTCTTGTCGGTCTGTTTTGCTTCTGGTCCCTGGACACCGGCATATACAGCTTCATGAGGGCCAGGGCAGGTGACCGGAGGATCGTGAGGGCGGACATAACCCCGGAGGCAATGGCTCTGGACACCGGGTCCGGGGTGGTAAACTTTCCCGTGGAAGAGGTGCGGCCCTTTGTCCGCCCGGCCTGCCGGTTGTGCTTCGACCCTACGTCTGAATTCGCCGATGTTGCGGTTGGATCCACGGAGTACGACCCGGACTGGAACACCCTGATCGTCAGGAGCGCCAAGGGGCGCGAAATCGTGGACGCCGCCCGGGAGGGTGGAATTATCGAAACCAGGCCCTACCCGCCCGAACGCTTGCCCCTGCTGCGCAAAGCAGTGCGCAACAAGAAGCTGCGGGTGCTGGCAGCCATGGAGAACGGGGAAGCCGGAAGTTACTTGGAACTTAGCGATGGATACGCTCATGTCCTGAAACAGGAAGGGGGTTCGGGACGGTGAGTTTTATCAGCCTGTTGGTCGATGAACCGGGGCGCAACGTCCTGATGACGGGTAACGAGGCGGTGGCCAGGGGGGCCGTCGAGGCCGGCATCGGCTACGCCTCCTCGTATCCCGGCTCGCCTTCCGTCGAAATCCTGGCCAACCTTGGCCGGTTGGCCCAAAAGTTCAACCACTATGCCGAATGGTCGGTCAACGAAAAAGTGGCGCTGGAAGGGGCCGCCGCCGCATCCTTTGCCGGCCTGCGCGCCATCTGCGTCATGAAGCCTAACGGCTTGAACGTCGCCCTGGACTCCCTGGCCAGTATCGCCATATCCGGGATCAAGGCGGGTCTGGTCCTGGTGGTAGGGGACGACCCGGCCGGGTATTCCAGCACCAACGAAGAGGATTCCCGACCCCTGGAAAAAGCGGCGCACATACCCGTACTGGAGCCGGGTACGCCGCAGGAAGCCAAAGAGATGACTCTTTTTGCCTTCGAACTGTCGGAACAAATCAAGCTGCCCGTGGCCCTCCGGTGTGTGACCCGGATCTGCCACGCCAGCGCAAATGTGATTGTCGGTCCGGTCGAAGGTGGATGCAGGGAGCCGTTCATCGGCACCGATGAAAGATTTATTACTAACGTGGCCCTTCATCGTGTTCAGGAAGCCAAACTGGCCCGGGTACGGCACATGGCCGATACGATGCCGTTCAACCGTTATACCGGTCCGGAGGATGCCAAAACCGTGGTTATCACGGCCGGGGTAGGTTTCATGTACGCCAGGGAGGCTTTGGCTGAACTCGGCCTGGCCGCGGAAGTGGGCATCCTGAAACTCGGGCTGACCTGGCCCTTGCCGGAGGGAATGCTGTTAAAGTATCTCAAGACAGCGGAAAAAGTCATCTTCATTGAAGAAATCGAGCCCTTCATTGAAGAAAACGTCATGCACCTGGCCGCCCAACACCTGATGGAGGTTTATCCCCTGCGTTTTTACGGGCAAAAGTCCGGCCACGTCGCCGGCCAGTATGGTCCCGGGATCGGGGAGATGGATCCGGAAACCGTGACCAGGGCCCTGGCAGCGGTGTGCGGTAAAAGCTACACTCCGCCCGTAGCAGGGGAGTTTCTAAAGGATGCCATGCCGGACATTCCCTCCCGCGAGAGGGCCTTTTGCGCCGGCTGCCCCCACCGGGCCTCCTTCTGGGCGGTCAAATCGGCCCTGGCCCTCGACGGGCGCTCCCCCGTGGTGCTGGGAGACATCGGGTGCTATACCCTGGGCCTGACCCGTACCGGATTCAACCTGCTGCAAACCGTCCATGCCATGGGATCGGGGGTGGGCATGGCCTGCGGGCTGGGTCGCCTGGCCGACTACGGGTTCCATCAGCCCGTGATCGCCCTGGTCGGCGACTCCACCTTCTATCATTCGGCCCTGCCGGCCCTGCTGAACGCCCGCTACAATAAATCCAGTTTTCTTCTGATCGTTCTGGATAACGAAACGACGGCCATGACCGGCCACCAGCCTCATCCGGGTATCGGGAAAAACGCCATGGGCGAAGAAGGGCTGAAGATAACCATCGAATCCGTGGCGACGGGACTGGGACTACCGGTAACCGTGCACGATCCCTACGATGTGGAGGGAGCCACGGAGGCGGTTTTCCGGTCGCTGCAGGCCGAAGGCCCCCGGGTGCTGGTGCTGCGCCGGGCCTGCGCCCTGGTGGCCGCCCACCAGGGCAAACGGCCGCGGGTCTACGTCGACCAGGACCTGTGCATAGCGGATAATTGTGGCTGCAACCGCTTTTGCAACCACGTCTTCGCCTGTGTGGCCAACATTTGGGACGCGGCAAAGAACAAGGCGGTCATCGACGAGGTGTTGTGCAACCGTTGCGGGGTTTGTGCCGGTCTTTGCCCCGTGGGAGCGATCAAGGTGGAGGGAGGCGGGCGGGTTGACTGACGTTGGCGTCCACAACATAATCGTTACCGGGGTAGGCGGACAGGGCAATGTCCTGGCCTCCCAGGTTATCGCCACGGCCGCCGTGGAAAGCGGTTTTCTGGTGTCGGTAGGAGAGACCTTCGGCGCTTCCCAGCGGGGCGGTTCGGTCATGAGCCACGTCAGGGTATCCCGGGAAGAGGCATACGGGCCGTTGATCCCCAGGAGCCGGGCGTCCGTGATCATAGGTTTCGAGCCCCTGGAGACCCTGCGGACCCTGGCCGTCTATGGGGGGAGCGACACCGCGGTGATCATGAACCGGCGCCCCAACTATCCCCTCGGCGTCCTGCTGGGCGACTTTACCTACCCGGATGTCGACAGGATCACCGAAGTCATCAGGGCCAACTCCCGCAGCCTTACCGTACTGGAAGCTACGGAACTGGCGGTGGCCGCCGGCCTACCCGTCGGTACGAACATGGTGATGACCGGTGCCTTTGCCGGTAGCGGTGTACTGCCCATCGCCGCGGAAACTTACGAGGCGGTCCTCGGCGGTCTTTTTTCCGGAGAGATGCTGGCCTCGAACCTGAAGGCTTTCCGGGCGGGGCTGGGGACAGTGGCCGCACCCGGGGAAGCCCGGAATTAGATTCACCCGGGCGTGTCGGAAGCGGCGGGAGGGAGGCCATCCTGATGAGTGTTTCCGGGCAGTTGCAGAAAAGGGTGGAGGTGGGCCTGAAAGATACGGTTTCCGCCTCCGTCAGGCAACGGGTGAACCGCGCCGGTGGGCCCCGGGTGGCAGCCATAAGCGCCCGGCTCGATTCGAGCGGGTCCGGACTGCGGTCAGTCAAGAAGTATGAGGTTCAAAACCTCGCTCTACTCCTGGATCAGGCGGTCGCCAACCTGGCGACCAACGGGATCACGGTGTACTCCCGAACTGATTGGCCGGTTGCTTGACAAAGGGAAACGAGGGTGATTTCGATTTCGGGATTATTCAGGGACCTCACTGCCCTTGTGGATCGCCGGAGGGTTTTGGCCCAACGGGAAGATCTATTGGCCTACGCCAACGACGCCACTCCCAGGCGGGTCCTGCCGGCCGCCGTGGTTCTGCCGGCGAACCCGCAGGAAACGGCCGCCGTACTGCAGTACGCCAACCGGCGCCGGATACCCGTCGTGCCCCGGGGGGCAGGCAGCGGCCTGGCCGGGGGCGCCACGCCCTGTGAGGGCAGTATTGTCCTCGACCTGAAGCGGATGAACAGGATCATTGAGATCGACCGGCAAAACATGACCGCGGTGGTGGAGTGCGGTGTAGTCACAGGACGCTTCCACTCCGAGGTGGAATCCCTGGGCTTGTTCTACCCCCCCGATCCCCAGAGCATGTCCGTATGCACCCTGGGCGGGAATGTGGCGACCCGGGCCGGAGGGCCCCGGGGGGTGAAATATGGGACGACCAAAGACTATGTCCTGGGAGTAGAAGCCGTCTTGCCGGACGGCTCCATTATCAAATACGGCGGAAAATCCGTGAAGATGTCCTCGGGGTATGACCTGGCCCGGATATTGACCGGTTCGGAAGGCACCTTGGGGGTGGTTACCAGGGTGATGCTCCGGCTTCTCACCCTGCCCCCCGCCAGGCAAACCCTGGTGGCCGTTTTTCCGGAACTGGATTCCTCGGCCGAAGCCGTTTCCGCTATTATCGCGGCCGGTGCCGGTCCCTCCATGCTGGAGATGCTGGGTCGCGGCGCCGTCGATTGCATCGAGAGTTACGTTCCCCTGGGTCTTCCCCGGGATGCGGAGGCCTTTCTGCTTATCGAGGTGGACGGTCCTCCGGAAAAGGTGGAGCGGGATTGTGCCTTGACCGGCGAGATCTGCTTCCGCCACGGGGCCCGGGAAGTGAGGGTGGCCAGGGACGCCGCCGAGGCGGCCGGGATCTGGTCGGCCCGGCGGGCACTCTTCCCGGCGGCAGCCCGGCAGGCGCGGAACTTGCTGATCGAGGACGCTACCGTTCCCAGGACCCAGGTCCCGGCCATGGTTCGGGCCATCGCCCGGATTGCCGAACGCAACCAGGTGACCATCGGGGTATCGGGGCATGTGGGGGACGGTAATCTGCATCCGGGCATTTGGGCTGACCGGCGGGATCCGGAATTGATGCGGCGGGTCGGACAGGCCATGGCGGAGATTGCCCGGGAGGCCTTGAAACTGTCCGGGACTCTTTCCGGCGAGCACGGCATCGGTTATCTGAAATCACCCTATCTAGAATGGGAGTTCGGCGCCGAAGGGGTGGCGCTCATGCGGCGTATCAAGAAGGCCTTCGATCCGGAAGGGATCATGAATCCGGGTAAAATCTGGCCGGGAGGTGAGACCGGGCGTGCGGGATCTTAAAGAGTACGAAGAGGAGATTTACCGCTGCTCGCAGTGTAACTTCTGTCTTGCCCTTTGTCCGGTTTACCGGGAAGACCTGGTCGAGTCGAGCGTAGCCAGGGGACGCCTCAATTTGATCCAGGCGGCCCTCCTGGAAAGAACCGTTCCCGCTACCGGCCGGGTTAGGGAATTGATCAACCGCTGCCTTTTATGTACCAACTGTGTTCAGGGTTGCCCCAGCGGTATTCCCGTGGACGACATCGTAAGAGCCGCCAGGCATGAATTGCTGAAGGAGCACGGCCCGTTATGGCCTGAAAAACTTCTTTTCCGGCAAGTGCTGAAGCGGCGGCCGGGAGCCTCTTCAGCGGCGCGGGCGGTCACCTGGTTGCGCAGGTTCAATCTGCTTCCCGGCCGGATTCCCCCCTTGGCCGACCCGCCCTTTGCGGAACGGGTGCCTTGCGGTTCGAGCCGTGCCGGAGGGGGCCGGGCCAGGGTGGCTTACTTCGTCGGTTGCGGCACCAATTACCTCTATCCGGATACCGGTGCAGCCGTGTTGAAGGTCCTAGGGGAAAACCAGGTCGAAGTCATCATTCCCGAAGAGCAGGTTTGTTGCGGTATGCCGGCTCTGGCCCACGGAGACTTTGATGCCGCGGCGGAGGCGGTCCGGGTAAATGCCGGCATTTTAGCCTCCCTTGACGTAGACGCCGTCGTCACCGATTGCACTTCCTGCGGGTACATGCTCAGGAGTAAAGCGGCCGGCGTGCTGCCACCGGATGACCCCTGTCTTACCCAGGTCCTGGCGGTGGCCGGCAAGACTGTCGAGATTACCGAATTTATTGCCGGGATGGGCTTGAATGACATTCCGGCGTCAAAGCCGCTGACGGTAACCTACCACGTACCCTGCCACCGCTCCTGGAGTCCGGGTCTGGTTTCGGCTCCCGAACGGGTGATCTCCCACCTTGCGGGAGTCCAATTAGTGCCCCTGCAGGAACCCGAACGTTGTTGCGGGGCCGGAGGAACCTTTTTCCTCACTCATTCCGCATTGGGAGAGGAGATCCGGGAGCGCAAGTTGAACGATATCCTTAAGACGGGTGCGCAAATGGTTATCACCCAGTGCCCCGCCTGCCGGTATTATCTGACCGAAGGTCTGAAGGGAAGGGGCTCCTTGCAGGTGGTCCACCCAATGGTACTACTGGCGGGGTTGCCTGCACCGGCTGAATGACATGCGGAAACGGCGGTCTACGGCAGCGGATCT
>DATKUX010000055.1:0-36554 GCA_035530395.1 Spirochaetia bacterium | reverse complement strand
GTTATGGAACTCTTTCAAAGACTCTTCCACCCTACCCGTAAGGACTTTGCGGCGGTACTTGGTTGACCAAACCAGGTGGTAATAGACGTTGTAGACACACCCTCTTGCCGGTACCCAATGATCTTGTTTCACAAGCACATGATAACACAAAATAGGTAAAAAGGCAAGTGCCACCAAGGAAAAGTTAACCATACATGGCAGGTGGCGGCTGTATCCCGCCTTTAAAAAGACGAGGATTAGCCGCCCTTTATCCTAAACAAAAAGGAAGGCAGGGGTGGACTGCGAGTGGAAATCCGGGAAGTAATGGCCGAGGGGAACCTGGCCCTCTGGGAAAGGCTGGCTGATGCAATCGCCACCGAACATGAGGTTGTGGTAGTGGAACCACCCGCTACCGGCCTGGTAATGATGCACGCTAGGGACAGCGTAAGGGACACGCCTTTTTGCCTGGGCGAGGTACTCATTACCAGGGCTACCGTCACCATCAACGGCGTGGCCGGATACGGCTTCGCCCTGGAGGAGGATGGGGTCCGGGCGATGTGCGTCGCTGTGCTTGATGCGGCGCTGGCCGCCGCTTTGCCGGAAAGCGAGGAGATTCTGCCTGTCGTGGGCGGAGAAAGCCGGCGCCTAATGGAGCGGCGCCGACAGGAAAACCTCCTGCTGGCCGGCAGCAAGGTGCGTTTTGCCATAATGGAGGGATGAGGATGAACGTCAAACAAGATGTCGGACCTGCTTTCCCTCTTGTCCGGCCAGCCCTTGGCTTGTGTCGTGCACGGCCCCAACCCGTTGAACCTCATGCCGGAGCAATCCCCCCAGCACTTGCCAGGTTCCCCTGCCCAGTGTAAACTATGGATGAGATTGCGTAATCCAGAGGATGGTGGGGATTGATGCCGGACCGGGACGGTCGCTCTTCTTTCGATGAATACCTGACGGGGCACAAGAGACTGGTTAGGGTGGAAGAAAGGTATCTTGCCAAAAGAAAACTACTGGCAGGAGAAAAGGTTGAACTTCTGGCCGGGGAGTTACCACGCATTTTCTCAATACGTAGAATGTATTTGTTTGGTTCGCTGGTAGACGGACATTTCCATTCTCTTTCGGATATAGATATTGCCGTGGAAGGGCTGGATGATATATACCACCTGAAGGCTTTCACAATTGCCGAAGAAATTGCCCGCCCCTTCCGGCTGGATCTGGTGCTTATGGAGGAAGCGCCACTATCTTTAAAGAATAAGGTAAGAGAGCGGGGGGTGGTTGTTTTTGAGCAGGGAAAAAATCAATGCTTACCTGGGATTGATCGGTGACCTGGATGATAAGATGGTTTCCGTAGACAGTATTGCGAGCAAAATCTATTCTCTCGGGCAGGAAATTGACGGTACTTCCGGCAAGATTTCAGAGGAAAGATTGATGGCCGTTGCTGGTTACCTACACCATTTCTACGCTGGCATAGAAGATATTTTGGCCCGGATTGTTAAAACGGTGGATGGGTGTTTACCCGGATCAGGCGACTGGCATAGTGAGCTGCTTTATGTGGCTTCACGAAAAACACCGGGTATACGGCCCGCCATTATTTCCTTGGAAATGCACGAAGTATTGAACGAGTACAAAGCGTTCAGACATCTGTTCCGCCACGCCTACGCTAAAGAACTACGGTGGAGAAAAATGGACCACATGGTACTTGATATAAATCAGGTTTGGTCCTCCTGTGAGAGTTCGGTTAAAGAGTTTATTGCATTCTTGCAAAAAATCGTTGATGAACTGGAAAGTTGAAAGGTGTAGATCATTTTGGCCCCAGTGACAGACGGCCAACTGGTAATTCGCCCGGCTACCGGCCGGGACCAGCCGGCCATTTTTGCCCTCTACCGCGACCTGGAAGGGGTTTACGACCTGGCGGAACACGGGGATGACCCGGGAGAGGAAGCCCTGTGGGAGACGGTAGCGGCCGACACCCGCCAGCAGATTCTCGTAGCCGAGCACGACGGCCGGGTGACCGGCAGTCTGACGATTGTGATCGTGCCCAACCTGGGCCACCGGGGCCGGCCCTGGGCGGCGGTGGAAAACGTGGTGGTGGCCCCGGAGGCCCGCGGCCGGGGGGTGGGCACCACAATGATGAGACGGGCTACTGAAATTGCCCGCTCTCACGGCTGCTATAAGGTGGTCTTGTCGAGCAACGTGAACCGCCCGGAGGCCCACCGCTTCTATGAGAACCTGGGTTGGCGCCTGACTCACGCCGGATTTTCGGTGGATCTCTAAGGACACGGGCGGTTAAGCCCCGGGGGGCAACCTCCGGACCGCTTCCGGAAGAAAATTGGGAAAAGGGATGGTGAAGCCACAGTGGCTGGCAAGGTTTTGGTGATCATCGCTACGGCGGAGAAGGAGAAAGCGGCGACGGGCCTTTTGTACGCGGGCAACGCCTTGAAGTACAACTGGCTGGAGGATGTGAAGGTGTTTTTGTTCGGCCCGGCGGAAAAGCTGCTGGCCGAAGATAAGGAACTGCAGGAATTGATGGCCCTGGTATTGAAGCATCAGGCGCCCGTGGCCTGCAAGGCTATTTCCGACAAACAGGACATCTCTCCCGCTCTGGAAGCCCTTGGCTACAAAGTGGACTACATCGGCTCCCTCATTTCCGGCTACATCGGGGAAGGCTACGTGCCGATGGTGTTTTAGGAATGCCGGGCCAGCGTCAAGCGGGAGATGGTTCGATGCTTAAGGTCCTGGTTACCGTGCCGACCGGGGAAAAAGACCTGGCCGTATTAGGGGATTACCGCTCCCGGGTTGAACTGGTGGTGTCCCAAAGGCCTGATCCGGCCGCCATAGAAAGTACGGAAGTGTTCGTAACCTTCGGTTTTGACCTCACGGGGGAGTTGATCAGCCGGGCCGCCAACCTGCGCTGGGTCCAACTCTTCCGGGCCGGTGTGGATATGTTGCCCCTGCGGGATCTACTGGCAAGGGAAATCACCGTGACCACGGTAAGCGGCATCCACGCCATTCCGATGGCCGAGCATGCCCTGGCTATGATCATCATGCTGGCGCACAAGTTCCATCTGTTCGGCCGACGTCAGGCCCAAAAGAAGTGGAACCGGGAAGCCGTTATTACCGAGGCCTGGGAGAAAACCGTGGGCATCATCGGTACCGGCCACGTGGGTACGGAGGTGGCGAAAAAGGCCCGGGCTCTGGGCATGCGCAGCATTGGTCTCAACACCAGGGGGACACCGGTCGACGGCGTGGAAAAGGTCCTTTCCAGGGATCGGATGGACCAACTGCTGCGGGAAAGCGATTTCGTCGTGGTCACCGTGCCCCTGACCCCGGCCACCCGGGAGTTTCTTGGCGAACGTGAATTCACCATGATGAAGCCGACGGCCTCACTGATCAACCTGGCCCGCGGCGAGGTCATTGACGAAAAGGCCCTGGTACGGGCCTTGCAAGATGGTGTCATCGGCGGAGCCGGCCTGGACGTTTTCGCGGCCGAACCGCTCCCGCCGGACAGCCCACTCTGGGCGATGGAGAATGTCATCATCACTCCCCACGTTTCCGGCATATCCGACCGTTACGTGGAGCGGGGTATGGCTATATTCGCCGAAAACCTGGCCGCCTGCCTCACGGGCGGGCGGCCGGTCAGAAACATCGTCGATTTGCAGCGGGGCTATTGAGCGACTATTGTCGCCCTGGCCTTGACCGCCCAGTCCGGATCCGCCAGCAGGGCGCGCCCGATACCGACCAGGTCGGCGGTACCCTCCCGGATGACGCGGTCAGCCAAATGGGGATCACCCAGTCCCCCGGTGACCATAACCGGTATCCCGGCTGCCGGTTTTATGCCCTCGGCCAGGTAGAGGAAGAAGCCGCTGCCGGTCTTACGGGCCCCGCACAGGCCGCCGGAAAGATCAAGGACATTTACGCCCGCCTCTGCCAAGAGGGGGGTTGCTTTTTGGGCTTCTCCCACGGTAATGCCGCCCGGCATCTGGTCATCGGCGCCGAAGCGGTAGAAAAGGGAGAAGTCCTTGCCTACGGCTTGCCGTACCGCCGCTACTACTTCCAAAGGGAACCGCAGCCTGTTTTCCAGGCTTCCCCCGTATTCGTCACTGCGCTTGTTGGTGAGCGGGGAGAAAAACTGGTTCAGCAGGTAGCCGTGGGCCCCGTGGATCTCCACCATGTCGAAGCCGGCCGCGACGGCCCGCCGGGCCGCGGCGGCAAAGGCCTCTTTTAGGGCGGCCAGGTCTAGGTAAGTCAACTCCCTGGCTGTTCCGGCGTTTTCCCGCACCGGATGGGGCAGCGCCGAAGGCGCCAGGGGCTGTTCGCCCAGCACATCGGAACCGGTGTTGCTGCCGGCGTGGGTGATTTGGATCCCTATTCTGGCGCCGTGCCGGTGCACCTCCTCCACCAGCCTGGTAAGTCCCGGCACCAGGCGGTCGTCGTGCAGGCCGAGCTGCTTTTTGTGGGCGCGCCCGGAAGGCAGCACATAGCTGTGTTCCACGATCACAAGGGCCACCTCTTTGCCGGCCCGCCGGCCATAGTGCTCGAGCAGGGCATCCGTGATGGCCCCGTCTTCCCCGCACAGGTAGTTGGCCATGGGCGGCATGACGATGCGGTTTTCCAGGCTCAAACCAGCCGTTTCCAATGGACTGAACAAACCGGCCATGAAAACACATCCTTCCATATTTCACCTTACCGTATATTTCCTGGTAAATAGTAGTTTTACCTTCCTCGGACCGATCCCCGGCATTTCCCATTCCGTCGGCCTACTTCAGCTTGAAGTAGGCCGTCCAGGGCGAGAGCACCTCCCAGGGACTGTTTCCGCCGTGCGCATACCGGTCCGCCGCATACTTGTCGTGGGGGTTGAAGAGCGGGTTTTCCCGGAAGCCGTGGTCGGCGAAGAACAGGCACAGGGAATGCTCCGGCAGCCGCCGCAGGAAGGGCAGTACCTCCCGTTCGAAGGCCTGGCCCAGTTCCTGGTTCAGGACGGCCAGGTCGTCCTTGGAGGTATGGATCTTGGTGTCGGGAAAGCCGAACGAAATGATCTGGTTGTCCATTCCCAGGTCCTCCATCTCGGCGACCCGGGCGCCGGCCAGATCGGCGGCGGCCACCCGGGGCCAGTCCAGACCCTCTTCGCCGAGCCGTTCGAACTGGCGGGCCGTAACCGTGGGCAGGGCCGCCCAGGTAAAACCCTCGGCTATTACCCGGCCGCCGGGCTCTCCGCCCTCCAACCGGGCCAGCAGGTTTTCCCACAGGTCCAGGCGCAGGCCGTCCAGCAGGACGTGGTAGACCCGGGTGGGGAAGGTCTTTTTGAGCAGTTCCTTTTTTTTCTTTTGCAGAAGGTCGGCGAGGGAGGGTCCCGGCTCATGGGCGGCGACAAAGCTGCTGAAGGCCTTCTCGAAATCCCTGACTGTATCCCTAATTTCTGCCAGTTTCCGGAGAGGTGTAAAAGGCGGGTCCAACGGCAGTTTATCCAGTTCGTCCAGGGCCAGGGCCAGGTTCGCGCCCAGAGGCGCGAGGTGGTCCCGGTAAAGTCGCTCCCAGCCCCGGGCGTCGGTTACGGCCTGGCCGTTCCTGGACTGCAGGACCGCCAGGGAAGCCAGGGCGGCGGCCACCCGGGCGGCGGCTCCCATCCCCTCCCGGCCGCTAAAAAAGGCATCCGGGGACTGCCTGGTCAGGCCGCGGGCGGTGGCCAAAAGCCTTTTTTCTTCCGTACTGACTTCCAGGTGGGCCAAAAGACGCCGTAGCGCCGGGAAAAAGATGAACGGGAAAAAGCGTTCCCCGGTGACCCGGCCGATCATTTCCGGCACCAGGGTTTCCTGCCGGTTCAGAAACCGTCCGGCCAGTCCGTCCTCCTGGATGGAGCGGACGGCCTCACGGGCGACCGCCGGCGCGGCCGGAGAGGATTCGGCAAAAAGACGCGCCGAAAGGTCCTCCAGGGCGGCCAGGTCTTCTTCGACGATGGCCAGGCCGGTTAGACCGGCCGTTTCCGCCGGCGGCTGGTCGTAGGAAGCCAGCCAGGCCACCGTGGTCAGTGCCAGGGCGAAGGAGGAGAAGCCCAGCCGCCGGTAAAGAGGCGTCAACTCGGGAAAATCGGCCAGGAGGGGCTGGAGGGCCTGTTCCTGCGGGCTGGCGGAGGCCGGGTTATTCATCCTCTTACCACCGGTCAGGCGGATGAAATCATCCTCACCCAGCGGACCGGCGGCGTGAAGCCACTCCTCGAAACGGCGCTTCAAGTCGGACGGGGCAAAACTGCGGTCGACCAGGGACTCGTAGAGCTCGTCCAGATTCCGGTCTACCTGGCGGGCCCGGCCGGCCAGGGCCTTGTTGAGCGTGTCCGCCGTCTTCGGGGTGAACAGCCGTGACAGGTGGGCCAGAAAGTCGGAGCTCGCCGGTGGCAGGTTCAGCAGTTCCCGCACCGGGGCCGCCTGGGCGGCTTTGCCGGCGTTTTCCAGGGCGGCCAGATAGCTCACGATCTTCTGGTAGCGGTGTGGTTCCAACAGGGCCGCCAGATATTCCCGCAGGCCGGCGTCCACCGCGCCCGCAATCGTATGGGGGCTTACGCTTTCGGCCGCCTGTCCCGGTTGAAAACCGCAGGGGCAGCGGGGCGAAATCTCCAGGTCCCGGGCTAGTTGGTCATTGTTACAGCGTTGCAAGAAAACCCGCGCCAGAAGCCTCTTTACCCCCACCAGATCGTGGTCCACGGTCAAACCGGCAATGGTGCCGAAGCGCTCCAGAAGCCTGTAACCGTCCGAGGACTGGATGGCGTCGAAGGCGCCGAAGCACTCCGGCCCCACCCTGGCCTGGTGCTCCCGCAAGTATTCCCGGCGGTAAACGTCCGCAAAATGGGCGAAGCGCTCCCGGATCTGCCGGAAGCGGTCCTGGTCGAGCAGGGCGGACCGATCGGCCAGAAGCCGCCGTAGTTCGGCGTGTCGCTCCGCGAGGTCGGGCAGTGAAGGTGGGAGGTGCAAATCAGGGGAGTGCAGATAGCCGTACATAGCCAGAAACGGGTTAAGGTCGTCGCGTAAAAAGCGTTCCAGGTTGGCCAGCCGGTCCAAGGCGGGCCCCAGACCGGGGTGGGCGGACAAGGCCGCGGCCAGGTTTTCCAAGCCCTGGCGGGCCGGGTAGGAAATCTTAATTTCTTTAAGCACTGCCTGTACGGTCTGCAGGTCGAGGGCCGCATTCTCCCGGCCCAGCCCGGCCAGGGCGGGCAGCCGGTCGACATCGCGCACTCCCGCCTCCAGGTTGGCCAGCCCGGCGGTGCGCTTTTCCTTGAACTCACGGACCTGTTCCCAGGCCTTCTCCTGGCTGGCCAGGGTCAGGCTCTCCCGGGCCAGGCGCGGGGTCGCCAGCGGGGAACGGGCGACTACCTGCCAGGCTTCCGGGGAAATCAGTTGGCCGCGGCTCAGATTTTCCACCTGCCAGAAGGCGGCCTGGCTGGTCAGTTGCAAGGGGTTCAAATGGTGGCCGCCCTTGTGGGCCTGGATCAGGCCGGTGGCCAACAGGGCCTGGGAGAGCAGCAAAAAGGAATTGCGGTCCAGGCCGAATTCGCTCTCGCGCAGGTGCCGGTAAACTTCGGCCAGGGGTACCGTACCCGGTTCCAGAACGGCCAGGTAGGCGGCCAGAAGCGGGGAATCGCCGGGGTCGGGCTCCAGGCGGTAACCCCGACCCACCTTGCGGGCCACTTTCATCGGCACCAGGTAGTGGAAGGCGCAGGTCAGGCTGGAATCCAGACGCTTTTCCGGAAAGTCGGTGGCCTCCTGCAGGAGGGCGTTCATAAACCGCTCGGGGAGGGTGGGCGGGAAGTGGAGGGTCTGGGGCATTATCTTGTAGTGCTCGGGATAGCGCCGGTCCAGGGCCTGGCCGGCCAGGTGGCGCAACTCTTCGGTAAACCGGGTGAAGAACGGGGCGGAGATTGGATCAAAGTTGCCCAGGACCTGGCGACCACCGGCGTAGGCCGCTTGGAAAATTTCCCGTACCCGGGGCGCCTTTTGGGCCTGCAGGCCGGCCAGGTAGGCGCAGGCTTTGCGGCCCTGCGGGGTACCGTCCCGCCCGTATTTCTCCAGCAGGACGGCCAGGGCCAAAAGAGCGTTGAGTTCCCTGGTTTCGGCCGGATCAAAAGCCCGGGGCAGCCAAAACAGCACCGCCGCGTTGCGGCGCCCGGCCGACTGCAGGTGGGGCCCAAGGATGCGGTCCAGGTGGTCTTTCTGATCCTCCACCTGGAGGGGGGGGCCGATGAAGAGGAGGACATCGGCTTCGCCGGCCAGGAGGGCCTCCAAATGCAGGGGTTGGAGGCCGCCGAGGTCACCCAGCGAGCGGTAGACTTGCCGGATGGTGTTTTGCCATTCCACCGGTTCGGTGCTGACCGGGTTGAGCAGCAAGTCGGCCAGGGGCAGGGCTGGTTCGTTGACCCACTTGCCGAGCGTGGTGAAGAGGCGTTCATCGTCGGCAAACAACCCCTTTTCCACGTATTCCATCTCGCGCCGTACCACCCGGGCCACATCCGCTTCCAGGTCGATGAAGAATACTTCCCCGTCATGACCTTTGGCGGGGCGGGAGGCGATGTAGGCTCCCTCCCGCAACAGGCGGGAGAGGATGTCCTGCAGGTATTCGAAATTCACCTGGGCATCCAGGCTGGAGATGCTCTTGACCAGGTGAAAGGCGATCTCGCGCAGGCCCAGCGCCTTTTCGTAGGGATAGACTGCGGCCAGAAGCAACAGCTTCAGAACCTGCAAGGCGGTGCGGGCGTCATCCCCGTCGGGGAATAAACGTGGCAATTCATCCCGGTAATAACGGTAGACCGTGGTGTAGTAGGGGGCCAGTTCCGGGTTGGCCTGAAAACGGTCTTCAAAATGGTCGAAGATCCGGTCGGCGGTGAGGAGGCTGGCCGCCGGCTGGTCCAAGAGGGCGGGTATGTTTCGGCCTGGGTCGCCCTGCAACTGGTGATAGATGAAGTCGACAACGCCCCGGTGTTGCGAGAAGAGGTTGGAAAGGCCGTGCAGAAAGGAGACCGCCTGCGGGTGCACCGGGTAAAGGGCGCTAAACTCCTCCCGGGCGAAGGGCAGTTGCCCGAAGGAGGTGGCCAGGTCGGAAAAAAGGTGGTCTATCACCGTGGAGGCCCCCGGTTTCTTGTGGATAAGGCGGTGTTCGATCAAGCTGCGCACATGAGTGGCGGACAGCGAAAAGCGCACCGGGTAGCGGTCCTTGATTTTCTTCAGGATTTCCGCCGCGATGGCGCCTGTCTCCTCGACCTGCTCCTGCATGGCGGCGACTATCCAGCAGGGCAGACCGGCTGCCGCCTCACCCAGAAACTGCAGGAAGCGGATATCCTCGTTGAAGCTGTGGGAATCCGGCTTGGAAAGCAGGAATTCGGACAATTCGTCCAGCAGGAGGATCAGGCCGCTGTAGCCCAGATCCCGCCAGGCGGCGCCAAAGGACGCAAAGACGTGCCGGCGGTTGGCCTGGTAGGCCAGGGGTAGGTTTAGCCCGCGGGCGAGGGCCACCACGCCGGCCAGGTTGTGACTGGTAAACAGGTCCTCCCTGTTGGCCAACAAGGCCGGGTCGGCTTGGGCCAGGTACTCCCGCACGTCGCTTATGAAACTCTCCGGTGTGGGCAGGGAAAGGGCGGACCCCGCCGCCAGCAGGGATGAGCGTACGGCGCCGGTTACGATATCCTCCAGGTAGGTCAGTCCCGCATGTTCCACCAGGGAGACGGTTACCACCAGGAATCGCTTGTTACCCATCCCGGCCCAGACCGCATCCAGCGCGGTGTCCTTGCGACCCACCTCCGGCGGGTGCCCTTTCCGCCTGGCCGGTTCCTCCAGCAAGGTGGCCAGAACGGCCAGGAAGTGAGACTTGCCCGACCCGTAGTTGCCGGTGAGAAAGTGTCCCTGCGGTTCACCGGCGGCTATTTCCCCCAGGATGGCGGCCAGGGCCTGTTCAGTCTCGGCGGTGAGCACGAAACTCTCCAGCAGGCAGCGGCGGGAGTCTTTCTCCGCCAGGTCGCGAAAGCGGACTACCGTCTGGACCGGCGGAACCTCGACCAGGTCACGTATCTTGACCATTGAACAACTCCTTTGCCGCGGTGAGGTTGGCCAGTTTTTTCAGGTGACCGTGCGCCCAGCCGGCGTCGGGATGCCGCCGGAGCACTTCCTGGAGGAATAAGCATCCCTGGGCCTGCCGGCCGGCCGCAAAGAGGCGGTACAGCGCCTCATGCAGCCAGCGGTCCCCGGGGTCGAGCAAGACCGCTTCCTGGAAACGGGTCATGGCGTCCTCCAGCCGACCGGCCTTCTTCAGCTCGTAGGCCAGGCGTTTAACGTAGTAGGAGTGGCCGGGCCGCAGTGCCGCGGCCCGTTGCCAATGGTCTGCCGCTTCCCCCGGCCGGCTTGCGGCGGCGAGTTGTTCGGCCCAAAGAGCGTGGAATTCGGCATCCTGGTCGTAGCGCTGCAAGCGGGCCATCTGCTGCAGTTCCCGGAAAGCCAGGGCCGGTTCCATGGCTTGCATCTTCAACCGGATGACCTTCATCCTGGCCTCCCGGGTTCCGCTGTCCTGCCAAAACTCCACCGCCTGGCCGGTATCACCCATCTTTTCCAGACAGCGGGCGGCCATCCCCTTGAACCACGCCGCGTCTTTCGGATCTTCCTCCGGGCTCTGCAGGACCCTTTGGGCTACCGCCAGGGACTCCCGGTATTGCTTGAGCCGGAAGTGGATGGTGACCAGGCGCCGGGCCACATACGGGGCAGCCTGGTCGGGATGGGTCCGGAGAGTGGTCAGAGCCTCTTCCGCCTCGTCTTTTTGGAGCAGAATGTCGGTTTTGACGACGAGGGCTTTCTTGTTGCCCGGATCCCGGGCAAAGATCTCCCCCAGCAGGGCCTCGGCCGCGGCGGTCTGGCCGGCCCGCCATAAGACATCCGCTTCCACGGCCATCAGGTAGATGCTCTCCGGATTGTTGTGCCGCTCACCCCGGACGGCGTCGATGGCGGCGGCGCTGTGTCCGGCCCGCAACAGTTCATAGATCCGTCCGATGCCTTCCCGGCTGTTCCACTGGCCATCCGGCAAAATCCTCATCCTTATCGTCGTTTCTCGCATTCCCGTCGCCAAGCATTATATTACCGATATTTTACCACGGTTATGGGCATGAGAAAAGGTGTCCGGACCTTGAAACAGCGCGTATCCGGCGGGGCTATTTTGGCAATAATAGGAAGAGATACGGCGGCTTCCGGCGAAGTGGACAGCCGGGCATAGCCGGAGGAGATGAGGAATATATTGGTTAATGGACGGACGAGAGCCCGGACAGGCCGTCCCGGCGGGAGGGGCAGGAAACCGTTTTCCAGACTGGTCGCGTTGCTGGCCGGCATCCTCGTTGTGGCGGCGCTGGTGGCGTACAGCGTTCCGAAGAGCCAGGCCCGCATCACGGGCGCGGGGACGGTGGTTCGTCTGTACCGGGTGGAGACCCAAAAGACAGTGCCTCTGCCCCTGGAAGAATATCTGATTGGTGCGGTGGCCGCCCAGATGCCGGCCAACTACCCGTTGGAGGCCCTGCGGGCCCAGGCCGTCGCGGCCCGTAGCCTGGCCGGTTACCGCCTGGTACCGCAGGGGAGTTCGGCAATCCCGGTCGGGGCCGACCTCTCGGACGATCCCCGGGAAGGACAACCCTGGCTTTCCACCCGGGAGATGGAAAGCCGCTGGGGCTGGGCCTATCCCTTTTATTACCTGAAGGTAGCGGACGCCGTCTGGAGTACCCGCGGTGAAATCGCCACCTATGGTACCCAACCGGTCGACGCGGTCAACTTCGGCGACTCGGGAGGCCACGGGACGGAAAATGCTTCGGACGTCTGGGGTGTCGATGTCCCTTATTTGCGGAGGGTGGCACCTGTGGCAGGAGGAAGGTCACCGGCCGCGAGCACATTCAGTTTCGACCTGCCGACGCTGGACAAACTGCTGGGTACCCGGCTCCAGGCGGATTCGGTGGTGCGTATCCTGTCCAAGGCGGCCAGCGGCCGGCCGCTGGTGGTGCAACTGGGGACGGATTTTCTCACGGCGCAGTATCTGGCCAACCAGCTCAACCTGCCTTCTTCCTACTTCAACCTGCAGCCGGACGGTGATCACCTGACCATCACCACCACCGGTTCAGGGAACGGCGTCGGCATGTCCAGGGCAGGGGCGGCGTTAATGGCGGCACATGGGACCAAGTGGCCGGATATAATCCGCCACTATTACACCGGGGTCGAAATTACGCGTCTTTCAGCCCTTTGAGAATAGAAGCCCGCCAGATCGTTAAAATAAGATAAGATAAGGGGTGTGATGGTCGCATGGTGAGAAGGTTGTCCAGACAGGATGCCTGTCAAAAGTATCGCCGCTGGCTTTCCCGCTGGCTTCTGGGCAGGTGTTTGTGCCTGCAGTGTCTGTAAGAATAACCAGATAATGCCTGGTACGGCTACCCGCATGTATACCCTTTCCGCGCATATATATCTGGTAGGACTTGCGCCGGGGAGGAAGGGGAATGCAGGAGTACATCCAAAAGCGGGTACTCGATATCTGCGCCTATATCCTGGACACACAGGCCACGGTGCGTCAGGCCGCCCAGGTGTTTGAGGTGAGTAAGAGCACCGTACACAAGGATATGACTGAAAGACTTCCTTCCCTCAACAAGAAGCTGTCCGGGGAAGTCAAAAAGATTCTGGAGTTCAACAAGGCCGAGCGCCACCTGCGGGGCGGTGAGGCTACCCGCCGCAAATACCGGGACAAAGACTTTGAGGAGCAATTGTAGTTGGCCAGGCATCTGAAAAAGAGGAATATGGCGGAAAAAGTAGAATAGTATACCCCGGCGGGACCGCCGCGGGGGTATACACGGCCCGCTTGTGAGCGGGCTTTTCTACATGCCGGGAAAGGGGCCATGGAGTGAGATGCTGGGTAGCTTGGACGTAGGGATAGATTTGGGGACAGCCAATGTCCTGGTTTATATTAAAGGTAAGGGCATAGTCTTGCGGGAGCCTTCGGTGGTCGCCATCGACCGCGACTCCGGCCGCATCATTGCCGTGGGCAGCGAGGCCCGTCGCATGTTGGGCCGCACCCCGGGCAACATCGTAGCCATCCGGCCGCTCCGGGACGGGGTCATTGCCGATTACGACGTGACGGAAAAGATGCTCCGATATTTTATCAGCAAGTCAACTAACGTAAAAGGATTCTTCAAACCGCGGGTGATGATCTGCATTCCCTCGGGAATAACCGGGGTGGAGGAACGGGCGGTCCGGCAGGCGGCCATCCAGGCCGGGGCGAAGCAGGCCTTTCTCATCGAGGAGCCGCTGGCGGCGGCTCTAGGAGCGGGACTGGACATTTCCGAACCCAGCGGCACCATGGTGGTCGATATCGGCGGCGGTACCACCGACGTGGCCGTGCTCTCCTTGGGCGGCGTTGTCTCCAGTCAGTCCCTGCGGGTGGGGGGCGACCGCTTTGACGAGGCCATCGTCAGATACATACGCCGGGAATTCAGCCTTATGGTGGGTGAGCGCACCGGCGAGGAGATCAAAATCGAGGTCGGCACGGCCCACCCCCGTGGCACCAAGGAAAAAGCCATTCAAATAAGGGGCCGGGACCTGATCTCCGGGTTACCCAAGGCCGTGGCTATTACCAGCACCCAGGTGTACAGCGCCATCGAAGAGGTACTGGAGGCAGTCGTAGGGGCCGTAAAGCAGGTTTTGGAGCACACCCCCCCGGAACTGGCGGCCGACATCGTCAACAAGGGCATCGTCATGACCGGCGGTGGGTCGCTTTTTGACGGCATGGACAGGCTGCTCAGCCAGGAAACCGGCCTGCCGGTGTTCATCGCTGACGACGCCCTGTCCTGCGTAGCCCTGGGTACGGGACGAGCCCTATCCATGCTGCACGCCCTGCCCCAGCACAAGCAACGCCGGGTGGCCTGGTAGGAGATCTTCCCGGAAAAGATGAAAGCAAAAGGCCCCGCCCGCAGGCGGGGCTTACGATGGGGCTTACGATTTGTCCGGAAAGCGTGAATCCGATACCACCCCTGCGAGAAAAAGCCCCGGGCTGAACCCGGGGCTTTTGTGCTGAGGAAATATCTACCGGTTACTGGCTGGGTCCGCTTACAAAGGCCGTTATGACGTCCTGCCCGTCCGAACCGTTACTGGTCACGGTGTTGACCACCCTGCCGACCGCGGAAGCGGTGGACAGAATCCGGTCCGTGATGCCCGCCTTGGCATCCGGGCCGGCGGTGATCTTCACAATCTCCTTGTTCTGCCCGCCCGGCGCATTATTCAGGGAGTAAACCTTGTAGTCAGCGTTGTGCTGGCCGGCCACCGTGCTCAACTGCCGGTTGATGGCGTCCAGGTCATTGGCGTTCACCCAGACCGAAGTCTGGGTACCGCTTGAGGCACTGGCCAGTTGCGCCTGGACTGGAGGCGTCGCCGGCGTTGTGGTGGGTTGCGACGTATCTCCCGGCTTCGTCGGGGCCGTCGGCGCAGGTGCAGGAGCCGCAGGCACCGCCGGCACAGTCACCGTGGGAGCCGGATTGTCAGCGACCAGGGAACCCAGGTTGTTCAGGTAAAGCGATCCCACCGCCACCACGGCCACCAGGGCCAGGGCGGCAGCCGAAAGAGCCGTCCGTGTCCGCCCTGGGGTCTTGAATACCAGGCCGATTTCCTCCACCCGCCGGATGAAGGCGGCTTTAGCGCGGCGGACCGCCAACATTAAGGGCGGCGCGGCCTCAACCTGACTCATAACCTTAAGGGCCAGGTCCCGGGGCGGGTCGACCGGATTCTCCCTGAGCCGGGTAAATGCCTGGTGCAGGGCATAAAAAGCATCCAATTCTTGCCGGCAGTCCGGACAAACGGTCAGGTGAAGCTGAAGGTCAGCCTGTTCCTGAGACGAAAGGTCCCAGTCCAACAGGCGGGAGCCCATCTCCCGGGCCGTTTGGCAATCCATCAACCTCACCTCCTTATATATGTTTATGCTCGAACCGGCACCGTTCTTTTACGGACGGGAAAATTCCTTTATCTTGTCTTTGAGGATCTGGCGGGCCCGGTTTAACCGCGATTTGACCGTCCCAACGCTCGCGCTGGTGGTGGCGGCGATTTCCTCGTAGCTGAAACCTTCTATCTCCCTCAGAACGAGGACCGTCCGGTACTCGTTGTTCAAGGACTCCAGCTCCTTGTTAAAGAAATCCCTCAGTTCGGTCGTCTGGGCCTGGTCAACCGGGTCGGCAGCCGGATCGGGCAGATCCATAACGTAGGTCCCGTCCTCCCCCTGCCTTTCCAGGGAAACGGTAGGGGTGTTTTTGCGCTTGCGCTGCCAGCTGATCCAGGTATTGACCACTATCTTATGCAGCCACGTGTAAAAGGACGACTCCCGCCGAAAGCCGGAGAGACTGTAAAAGGCCTTGACGAAAACTTCCTGGGCCAAGTCCTGGGCGTCTTCGTTGTTGCCGCTCAGGTAGAGACAGAAGTTGTAGATCTTCTTTTCATGCAGGTGCACCAGGACTTCAAAGGCCGCCTTGTTACCCCGCAGGCACTCTTCCAGGGCAGCCAGTTCACGGTGTTCCTGGCTTTCATCCATAGGGTTACCCCCCATGGCGACGAATGTACTACCCGTCACCAATTTAGACTAAAAATAAGGGGCTAATGTTCCAGCCCCGGAAAATTTTTTTGTGGGCAGGGAGAAAAGGAAGTACAAGGGAATTTTCAGGGTGAAAACGTGACCACGTAAGCTCTGGGGCGGTATTGACAAGATTGCCTCCCTGTCCTATAGTTAACTAGGTAAAATATTTGATTGTAAAAGTATTTAAGGTCAGTTTCGACATCCAGGTGGTGTTCTCCTCTATCGACACTACTGGATTTTATTGTTCCAAGCGGCGACGGGGCAGCAGTGGGAATACCGGATCCTTGGGAACACGGCGGGAGAAAGGCGAACAGGGAGGGGTCGTTCATTGAACAACAAAAAGCCCATCATCATCGTTGTAGCGGCCATGGTGGTTATTCTGGCCGGGATCTTTGGTTACTATTGGTACGAAAACCATTACTACGTGAGTACCGACGACGCCCAGGTGGACTACAACATAATCAACCTAAGCCCGCAGATTACCGGGCGGCTGGTTGACATATACGTCCACGAGGGGGACCATGTGTCAGCGGGCGAGGTCGTGGCCCGGGTGGATGATTCGAACTTGCCGGCCGGCGCCAACGAGGAGCTGGCCGTGGTGCGCGCGCCCATTGACGGTAACATCATCAAGGTTTTGGGGGTAGAAGGGGAAATGGGTGTTCCCGGTTCCCCGGTGGTCGAGATGGCTGACTTGCACGGCTTGTATGTTACGGCCAACGTAGAGGAAACGAATTTGTACGAAGTCAAGCCCGGTCAACTGGTCACCTTCACGGTGGACGCCTTCCCCGGACACACCTTTAGCGGGCGGGTGCTCCAGTTGGGTGAGGCCACCGCTGCCGAGTTCTCCCTCCTGCCCCAGCAGAATACCAGCGGCAGCTTCACCAAGGTGGTGCAAAGGGTCCCGGTCAAGGTCAGCATTGATAACTACCAGGGTCTCACCCTGGTGCCGGGCATGAGCACGGAAGTAAAGATCCACATCAGGTAACTGCGCCCGGGGAAGGAGACTCCATGGAAGGAACGTTTGCCGACCCGAATATGACGGTCAACGGGGAACTGCACCCCGATACGGCTTTACCTCTGGTACCCCTGCTGGTGGTAGTGATTGGTGCCTTTATGGCCATTTTGGACTCGTCCATCGTCAACGTAGCCATACCCAAATTAATGGCGGTGTTCAGCGTAGGGGCGGACAAAATCCAGTGGGTGGTTACCGGCTACCTCCTGGGCTCCGGCGTGGTGGTGCCGCCGACCGGCTTCCTGGCGGACCGCGTGGGTATGAAGAAAATGTATGTTTTCGCCCTGACGGTCTTCACGGTGGGCTCACTCCTGTGCGGCCTGGCCTGGAGCAACAACGTCCTGATCGGTTTCCGGGTGCTGCAGGCCGTGGGTGGCGGTATGATCATGCCCCTGTCCATGAGCATCATGTATTCCATGGTACCGCGGGAGAAGATAGGCGTAGCCCTCGGCCTGTGGGGTATTGCGATTGCCGCCGCCCCGACCATCGGTCCGACCCTGGGCGGCTACCTGGTGGACCGCTTGGATTGGCGCCTGATTTTTACCATCAACATTCCCATCGGCATATTAGCGATAATACTGGTGGTATTGATCCTGCCGGAATTCCCCGGGAGGCCCCATCTGCAATTCGATGTGCCCGGCGCGGTGCTGGCGGCATACGGTTCCTTCGCCCTCCTCCTGGCCCTCAGCGAGGGGCAGGACAAGGGCTGGACCTCCTTGTTCATTGTAACTATGTTCGTGACCGGCGGCTTTGCCTTCCTGCTCTTCGCCCTCTGGGAATTGCGCCAGCGTGAGCCCATGATCGATATCCGGCTTTTGAAGAACGGCGTGTTCACCATAAGTCTCATTGCCACCGGCTTGATGACCATCGGGCTCTTTTCCACGATGTATTTGATTCCTTTCCTGGTCCAGAATCTCCTGGGGTACACCCCCTTGCAAGCCGGTCTCCTGACCTTGCCCATGGCCCTTACCATGGGGGTTTTGATGCCTATCAGCGGGCGCCTGTTCGACAAGGTAGGGGCATTCTGGCCCGCCGTCGTGGGACTGACGGGGGCGGCCATCGTCACCTACCGCCTGCACACGATCGGCCTTTTGTCCAGCTACCACGGCATTCAGGTTACGGTCGTGTTCTGGGCGTTGGGGGTGGGTCTGGCCATGATGCCGGTCGGTACCGCCGGCATGTACACCATACCGGCTCCCCTGGTGAACCGGGCTGCGGCCCTGAACAGCCTGGTGCGCCAGATTTCCGGGTCCCTGGGAATCGCCTTCATGACCTATATCATGCTGAGCCGGGAGATCTACCATTACAACTGGCTCGCCGGCACCATAACCTATTCGTCCCCGGCAGGCGCGACTGTATTGCATCGTTTGTCGGCTTATCTCGGCCGGGATGCCGCTGTTTCCACCCTTTCAGGCCTGGCCCTGCGCCAGTCTCTGGCCCTGGGGATCGACGACGCTTTTGTGGTGGGGGCGATCATCATCGTGGCAGCCATTCCCTTGGTGTTTTTCCTGACCAAGGGCCGGGTGGACGCCGCGCGGGCGAGGGAAGTTGCCGCCTTTGGCAACGGTCAGCCTAAATAGCGGGACGGTCAGTTTTTTCCGGGAGGTGACGGGATTGGACGAGGAAGAGTTAAGATCCCAGGCCTACTGCCGGACGGGCGAACTCATATACTTTTGGTTCCGCAAGTTCTACGCGCGGCTCAACACCCAGCTCATACCGGGCCTGACCGGTAACCAACTCTTCGTCCTTGTCGCCATCGGCCTCCGGGGCCGCCAAACCGTCAGCGAACTGGCCGAGGATCTGGGTGTCTCCCTGAGTGCCATAACCGGGTTGACTAGCCGTCTGGTGAGACAGGGGCTGGTGGTCAGGCAGCGGGATCAGGATGACCGCCGTCTGGTTTTCGTGGAATTGACCGCGGAAGGGGAGACAACGGCACATGATTTCCTGCAGCAGCGCAAGAAGCTGATATCGCGGTACTTTGACCGGCTACCCCTGGCCGAGGTAGATCAGATGGTCGCCACGCTGGACAAATTGCTGGTGATTGTCCAGGACGAAGATTTTTAGGGACCAACCCAAAGACTTGGAGGGAAGAGGGAGCAAGATGAAAAAAGCACGCGTTCTTATTTTTCCCCTGGGCGCCATTCTGGCGCTGGTACTGGCCGGATGCGGCGCCACCGTGGCCGCCGGTCCCCCGGTGGTGCAAACGGCCCAGGTCGCCCGGGGTCAGTTGACCAACGGCGCCTCGGTCAGCGGCAAGCTGGCACCCGTGCAGTATGCCGACCTGTTTACCCTGGCTGCAGGCCGGGTGGCCACGGTGAATGTGGATGTGGGCTCTGCGGTGAGTGCTGGCCAGGTTCTCCTGACTCTGGACTCCGCCTCACAGGCGGCGGCATTGAACGTTGCCAAGGCGGGTATTAATACGGCCCAGGCGGCCGTTAACATGGCCCAGGCCGGGGAAAATGCCGACCAGATAACTTTTTCGACAGCCAAAGCCAACTATCTGCGGGGTCAGGCGCTCCTTACCCAGGGGGCTCTCTCCCCGTACGCTTTTGACAACCAGTACAAACTACCCTACCAACAGAGTGACGCCAAGGCCAATCAAGTCGACCCTGCCAGCGTGGCCCAGGCCCAGGCCGGGCTGCAGGCGGCCCAGGCGGGGGTGCAGACGGCCCAGGCGGCGTACAACAACACCATCATGACCGCTCCCTTCAGCGGCATGATCACCGCCCGCACCATCAACCCCGGCGGTATGAGCGCCGGGCCGCCGGCCCTGCCGGGCGAAACACCGCTTCTGGTCGAGGTACAGCTGGATCCCATTTACGCCAGTGTGAACGTGAGTGGGGACCAGGTTAACGGCCTAGCGGTGGGACAAAAAGCTCAGGTTGCCGTGACCGGTGCTTCCGACCAGGTATTGACCGGAACCATCAGCCACGTGGCGGTGGCGGCGGACCCCAACACCAAGACCTACCTGGTGGAGGTCACCCTGCCCAATCCGGACGGGGCGTTGAAGCCAGGCATGTTTACAGCCGTGACCTTTAGCGAGAACTCCGCCGGCTACCTCCTGGTACCCAACCAGGCGGTGGTGCAGCAGGGGTCCGACAGCACGGTCTGGGTGTTCAAGGACGGGAAGGCCGAGCAGCACACCGTGCAACTGGGCGCTACGGACGGGCAAAAGACCGCCGTCGACTCCGGACTCCAGGCGGGGGATCAGGTGATTACCAGCGGTCAGCAGGGGCTGACCCCGGACGAGAAAGTTACGGTCAAGGGTTCGTAGTTCCGGTCAGACAGAGTTAGCGGGAGCAAGCAGCCACACAGGCCTCAACCGCCGGTACCAAGGGGTGCCGCTTCGGTTGGGGCCTGTTGTGTTCCGGTCAGGGGTCGGTAGCGTCTTTCTCCCCCAAAGGATATGCTTTGCCCGTACCATACTGGAGCAGGCTAATCTGATCTATATCAGCAACCTTGTAGACATGGGTGGTAAAAAGGCATTAAAGAGCAGGTCCAAGATATATATAGCTGATACGGCACTAAGAAACGCCATATTGGTTTTTGATGAAGCCGTTCTCTCTGATCCAAATGAAATGGGGGTTATTATCGAAACAGCGGTATATAAGCACGTTGCTTCGTTCTACTATCCTGTTCTTCCCCGTGTGGGCTATTGGGCGGCAAGAAGAACAGGGAAATAGACATCGTCGTGTCTCTTCCCCGGGGCCGTATTCTTATTGAAGTCAAGTATAGAAACGATCCCACTCTGGAAATAAGTGATGCTATTGTCGAGCAGGCTAATGATCCGGAAACATTGGGCGCCATAGTGGTAACCAAAACGGCCGGCGATTTTGGAGTGGTTCCCTTTCCGACCAGAATTCCAATCGTAAAAATACCTGCTTTTGCCTTCTTGTACCTGTTGGGTCATGCCGAGAGAATTTCCCGCGCTGAAACAAGGTCTCCCCTGGAATAGCTGAATGCCATCCTCAGCCGGGATGCTGAAGAACGCGGGCCGGCGAAAGAATGCTTTCTCAGTCCCTGTCCTCGTACATCAGCTCCCACATGTCCTCCACCATCCTGTCGGCCTCCTGCTCGTTGCCCTGTTTCTCGGCCCGTTCGAGGGCCTTGAGGAGGCCCTCAAGCGAACCCCGCTGGTGTTCATTAAGTTTGTCCAGGAGTTTTTCGGCCCTTCTCACGGCAGCCTTACGCCGGGCCCGGCCACCCCGGCCGGATTCGGCGTCGGCAGGCGCCTTCTCCCCGGTACCCCTGATGGTGATATCTTTTTCCTGGCCGGTGGATCTTTCGGTGGCCGATACATGTACCATGCCGTCGATGTCGTAGTCGAAGCGGACCACGATCTCCGGCTCGTGAGCCGGCATGGGTGGAATGTCCTCCATGACGAACTCGCCCAGGAGGATGTTCTTGGAGGCTATCTTGCTTTCCCCCTGGTAAATCTGGACCCGTACCTCGTCCTGGTTGTCCACGGAGGTGGTGTAAACTTCCGAGCAGGAGACCGGAATGGCGGTGTTGCGCGGAATGATGACGCTCATCAGGTCGGTGTGGAACAGACCGAAGGACGTTCCCTGGGACCGGACGCCCAGAGAATAGGGGTTGACGTCCACCAGGATCATGTCCACCCCGGCTCCGGCGGCCAGACCGGCTTGGACGGCCGCTCCCAGGGCCACGCATTCGTCGGGGTTGATCTCACCCCGGGGAAAATGTCCCAGGCAGTTTTGCACCATTTCCCGCACTGCGGGAATACGGGTGGAGCCTCCCACCAGGAGGACCTGGTCCAGATCCTGGCCGGCCAGTCCGGCGTCCTGGAGAGCCTTGGCGGTCAGGACGCCGGTGGATTGCAACAGGTCTTCGATCAGGTCGACGAACTGGAGCCGGGAAACTTCCACGTCCAGGTTGAGGGGCCGCCCGCTTTTGGTGACCAGGAAGGGTTCGCTGACGCGGGTAAAGGGGTGGCTGGAAAGCACGATCTTGGCGTTTTCGGCGGCGGCGGTCAGGCGGGCCAGGGCCTGAATGTCCTCCCGAGGGTCTGTGTCGTGCTTTTTCATAAACTGTTGGGCCAGGTGGTCGACCAGGCGTGCGTCGAAGTCGTCGCCGCCCAGCAGGTTGTTGCCGGCCGTGGCCAGTACCTCCACCACGCCGCTCTGGATTTCCACGATGGAAACGTCGAAGGTGCCGCCGCCCAGGTCGTAGACCAGCACTTTCTGGTGCGCGCTGCGCCCGAGACCGTATACCAGGGCCGCCGCCGTGGGTTCGTTGATGATACGCAAAACTTCCAGGCCGGCCATTTCACCGGCCTGTTTGGTGGCCTGGCGCTGGATGTCGGTGAAATAAGCGGGTACGGTGATTACGGCCTGCTCCACCGGTTGCCCCATGCTCTCTTCCGCTACCGCCTTGACCTTTTGCAGGATCAGCGACGATACTTCGGCCGGGGTGCAGGTCCGCTCCCCCAGCGTCAGAAGGGTATCCTGCCCCATCAAACGCTTTACCGATTTGATGGTGTGCCGGGGATTCACAACATATTGGTGTTTGGCCGGTGTGCCCACCAGGAGCCGGCCATCGGCCGCAAGGCTTACCACCGAGGGGATGAGTCTTTCGCCGCCGGCGGCCAGGATCCGGGGCTTGCCGTCGATCAAGGCTGCCGCCACCGAGTTGGTGGTACCCAAATCAATACCGATAACCGGTGAGTCCATACCCACGCACCTTCTTGTTCTCAGATTTGCTCTTTTACCGCCACAACGACGCTGGCGTAGCGGACAACCTTACCCCTGGCCGCGTAGCCGGACATCACTTCCTCCAGCACCCGGTCGGCCAGTTCCGGGTTGTCCACCGCCACGGTCTTGACCGCATGATGGATGTAGGGGTCGAAGGGGTGGCCGGTGGCGGGTATCCGGGTGACGCCCAGGGCCGCCAGGGCCTGTCCGGTGCGGTCCGCCAGCGCCCGCAGGGCCTCCACCAGGGATGGTCCGAAGGAAAGGTTGTTTATTTCCCCGTTTTGAGTGACAAAGCGCAAGATCCTCTCCAAGCCGTCCACCACTGGCAGGAACTCCTTGAGGAGGGAGAGCAGGGTTTTTTCCTCCAGTTGCCTCGCCAGGTCCTCGTCATCCAGTCTTTGCCTCCGGGACAGGCTCCCGCTTATGTTTTCCGCCGTTTCCTCCAGGGTTTCGCCCTGGCTTTCCACCAGGGCCGCCAGTTGAAACTGACCCTTGGCGACTTTGGACACGGCCGTAGTGAGTTCCTGTAGGGTCGCCTCCAGGCGGGTCATGGTCTCCAGGGTCTGGTCGTCCCGTGGTTTTTTTCGGGGCCGGCTTTCCAGGAAAGGCAGGTTAATTCTCATTGATCATACCTTCTTCGTCTAGGCCGGTCATGTCCTCCGGAAAATCCCGGCGGGCCAATTCCCCCGCCGCCACAAGGATGTCCCGCCAGTCGTCCGGACGGAACACAGCCGGTTTTTGGGCCGCCTCCGGGAAGAGCGGTCGCGGCAAAGGGCCGGTCAGGTCCATATGCAGGACCGCGGTGCGGATCCTGGTCTTCTCGTCCTTCAATTTATCGTAGGCGGCCCGGATTTCTTTGAATTTCTCCGGGTCCTTTTCCGGGGGATGGGAGCGCAGGAGCTTCAGGTAAGCACCGCGGATCTCGTCCTGACCGGCCGAGGGGGAGATGTCCAGAACCCGGTAGGGGTCGGAGAGAGTGTTCAATCAAGTTCCTCCTCGAGAAAACTCAGGATAGTCCTAAATTCCCGGAGTAAAACCGGGTCAAGTCCAACTTCCTGGAACTGTTCCTCGGCCGTCAGTATGGTGCGGTACGCTTGCGGGAACCTGTCCAGTTCGACCAGCACCCCGACCAGATCAACGACGATCTCCGGCTGGTCCGGAAAGGCCTTTCTGGCCTCGGTCAGGATAGGTAGCGCCAGTTCCCATTGGTCGTGCTCGATGCACAATTCGGCGGCCCGCTCGTAGATTTTCAGGGCCGGGTTCAGTTTCAGGGCCCGCTGGAGGCATTTGCCGGCATCGACGGGCAGTTCGCCCTCCAAGTAAAGGCCGGCGGCCTCCAGGTAAGCACCGGGGTCATCCGGCGCGCCCGCCAGGGCCAGCTTGACGTTCTTCTTGCCCATGTCGGGGCAGTCGCAGTCAAAAAACAACCCGGCCGCGTCGAAATAGACGTCGGGGTCGCCGGGTTGCAGGGACAGCGCCTCGTCCAGATACTTCCGGTAATCACGCCTGTGGTTGTTGATGTAGGCAAAGACGGCCAGGCGGACCAGTACGGGCACCCTTTCCGGGGTTATCTCCAGGGCTTTGACCATCCAGCCGATGGCGGAGTCATAATCCCGGTCTTCGTCCCGGGACCGCTTCAGATAGTAACTGGCCATGCATTTCCGCAGGTGCGGATCTTCCGGGGCGACAGCCAGACCACTGGTTAAAAGGTGCCCGGCCTTTTGCAACTCGTCCCGTTTCAGGTAAGCAAAGGCCAGGCCGCTGATGATTTCCGTGTTTTCCGGGGCCAGCGGCAGCGCCTCTTCCAGCACGGCCAGGCACTTGTCCTCCTCATCAAAGGAGGCGTAGGCACGGGCCAGGTCGAGGCGGATCTGGACATCCGCCGGGGCGTACTTGATCGCTAGTTGCAGGTCGATGACGTATTCCTCGTAGCGGCCCTGGTCGGCTTCCAGTTCGGCCAGGTGGCGGAAGGCGATTGCCAGGTATTGCGCAAGACGGCCTTCATCTTGGCCCTTGAGCTCCCCTGTCCAGGCATCGATGGTCCGCCGCCAGGAAAAGGCCGCTTCCCCGGTCTGTCCCAGCAGTTCAGCGGCCAGGGCCAGGTTGTGTAAAAGACGGGGATCCCGCCGGCCCAGTTCCCGGGCCTTCCGCCAGCAACCGGCGGCCTGGGCCCACTCCTGGCGTCTGCCCAGGGCATCGCCGAGGGCAGTCAGGAGAAGGGCCGTTTTTTCGCCCCGGGGGTCGACAGGCGCAAGGGTCTTGCTTTCCCCGGTCAGAAAGTCCGCTGCCCGGGCCAGGTCACCCTCTTCCACCAGGTGGTTGAGGAAAGCTTTTTTTTGCTCTATCACCCGGGGCACCAGTTCTTCCCTGCGGGCGCCCAGAGCCAAAGCCTGTTGCAGGGCGGCGTCGGCGGCCGGGTCGCCCAGGGCGGCCAGGACCAGGGAGCGCATTCGCCAAGCGGCCGGGTTTTGCGTTTCCAGTGCAAGAGCCTCTTCGATACAGGTAAGTGCCGCAAGAGGTTCGGCCTGCAAGGCCTGCAGAAGATGGGTGCCGGCCAGATCACGTTCCCCCGGCTCGGGCGGCGGATCCTGTCCGGGCGTACAGCAGGCGGCCAGCAGGAATCGTCGCTCTGCCGGCGGGAGGTTTTGGCCCTCGCCCGCCAGCCAGGCGGGCAGTTCCATGCTGTCCGGGCTGAGCATGACCAGAGCCAGACCCAGGTGGAAAAGTATTCGGTTAGTGTTCCCGTTCGGGTTGCCTTGGAGGGCCTGCCGGTAGGAAGCGGCGGCTGCGGTCAGGTCGCCCAGTCGGTGGGCGGCCAGACCGCAGTGGAAATGGTAGACGGCCCGTTCCGGCTGACGCCCGGCGGCCTGGTGCCACCAACCCAGGGCCGCCCGGGTTTTGCCGGCGGCCTGGTGCTCCAGGCCAAGGCGGAAAAGGGCTTCGGCCATGGCCGCGGGCGGTGCGGGTGCCTTCTCCCATGCCTGCAGCGTCTCCCGGTAGTTTCCCTGCCGGAAGAAGGAAAAGCCCAGCGCCAAGGGGTCAGGTGGCTCAGGTGAGCCTTTTGGTCCGTCATTGCCGGCCCGGGCCAGGGCCCGGGCCAGAAGTCTCTTCTTGGTCATCGATTCTCTCCGTCGTTTTTTAACTCCCTATACTTCGGCAACAAAGACCACGATCCTGCTGGGTTATCACCAAAAACCGCAAATCACTGCTAAATCCTGCCCGTACCATTTATTCCCTGTTGCCCGTACCACTTATTCCCGGCAGGGATGGGGGATGGAGGGGAGAACTCATTAAACAACGAAATTTCTCTTCTCCGGAGGGAACGATTATGAAAAAGGTTTTGGCCCTAATGACCGTGCTCATGCTTTGCCTGACCAATGCACCGGCGGCTTTCGCCAGCCCCGCGACGGCCTTCTACACCCAGTTCGCCGACATAAGCCAGCCGGCCTGGGGGGCCCAGATCATGCAGCGCATGATTCAAACGGGTATCATGCAGGGATACCAGGGAACCGGTTCCGCAAGCAATACCTACTACGCCTACCCGAACCAGCCGGTAACCAGGGCCGAATTTGCCGTTCTCCTGGCCCGGAGCCTGAACCTGCCCGATTCCAGCGCCACGCCCCCCCTGGCCGATTGGGCCAGCGTTCCCGCCTGGGCCAAACCCGCAGTGGCCACCCTTTTTAACCAGCACGTGGTGCAGGGCCAGCCCGGACCGGGCGGCCAGACCTATTTCGCCGGCGGGGACTACATAACCCGGGCCGAACTGGTGGCTATGCTGGAACGGGCGGTGGGCGCCGGCGGGGCTTCCGCATCCGGCGCGAGCCCCTTCCGGGACGTCACCGGCCAGGACTGGTTTTACAACTATGTCATGACCGCCTATCAGGCGGGTATAGTACAGGGAGAATCACCGGGTTACTTTGCACCGTCCGGGGATGCTACCAGGGTGGAGGTAATGGCCATGCTCTGGCGGCTGCTGACCGGCACCAAGACCGGTCTCCCCGCCGACACGGACCTCATCAGTCCGGTGCAGCAGGTCAACAACCTGGTGGTAGGCGTACTGGGGGGGCAGAACAAGACTGAGTTGGCCCCCTATCTGACCGGTGATGCGGCGCTGGGCCTTTCGTCGGGCAACTTCTTCCTGCTCGAGAGCACCCCCCTGGGAAACGTGTCCCAAGCGCAGATCAGCTACCCGGCCGGGCCGCCCCAGGTGGTGGCCAAGAGTGTCTATCTGGCTACGGTTGCGAGTACCGTGGAGCTAAACCTGAGCTTTTTGGGTAATTCCCCGGCTCCCGTGAATTACCAGGGAGTCGTGTACTACCGGCTGATCAAGAGCGGCAGCCAGTGGCTCATCTATGCCGTGTCCTTCGATTCGCAGTCCATCAATGGTGCGGCACCGACGATGGTGGACCAGAACTCGAGCCAGGACGGCGGTTTCTAGCGAAAACAGCCAGGGGCCTTTTGCCGGGGAAAATAATGTGATAAAATGGACCAAATCGGCAAGAGGGGTTGGCAATGAGGGTCGAACTCCTGGGAGCCGGCATCGACTGTGTCGACCTGGCCGGAGCGGTGGAGAAGGTTAAAGACATGGTGGCCGGGGGGAAGCCCGGCCACGTGGTAACCCTCAACCCGGAGATCCTGTACCGGGCCCGGAATGAGCCGGGTCTCCTGGAGCTGATCAACCGGGCCGACCTGGTTACCGCCGACGGGGTCGGCATCGTCTGGGCCGCCCGGATGGCGGGGACACCCCTGCCGGGCCGGGTGGCGGGCATCGACCTGCTGGAAGAGTTGTCGGCCTTGGCGGCCCGTAGGCGCTGGCCCGTTTTCCTCCTTGGGGCCGCGCCGGGCGTCGCCCGTGACGCTGTCGCCCGGCTCGCCCAGAGGCACACCGGGCTTTTGGTGGCCGGCACTCATCACGGATTCTTCGGCCCGGACGAGGAAGAAGGCGTAGTCCGTACCATTGCCCAAAGTGGGGCAATCCTTTTGTTTGCCGGCATGGGCGCCCCCCGGCAGGAAAGGTTTATCGCCGCCCACCTGGCGGAACTGGCTGTGCCGGTAGCCATGGGGGTGGGAGGGTGCCTGGATGTGCTGGCCGGACGGGTGAAAAGGGTTGGACCTTTTTTGCGCCGACTGCATTTGGAGTGGCTGGGGAGACTGCTACGTGAGCCTTCCCGTTGGCGGCGGGCGCTGGTCCTGCCGCGATACGCCGCACTGGTGCTGGTGCGGTACGGCTTTTTGAGGAGAAGGTGAGGCATGCCGTCGATCGCCATATCGGGATATTACGGCTTCAACAACTGCGGTGACGAAGCCATGCTTGGCGCCATGGTGGCGGCACTGCGGGACCGCCTGCCGGGGTGTGACTTGACCGTCTTCTCCAAGGATCCGCAAACGACGGAAAGCTTTCACGGGGTCAGGGCGGTGGCCCGGGACAACCTGTGGGCGATTCTTGGTTGCCTTTCCCGGGCGGACCTGTTGATCAGCGGCGGTGGCGGCCTGCTCCAGGATGTGACCGGGTGGCCCAGTATCGCCTATTACTTGGGCGTGGTCAAGTTGGCCCGCCTGCAGAATAAACCCGTGTTTTTTTACGGTCAGGGGATCGGACCGGTAAGGACGAACCTGGGCCGGGTGTTGATGCGCAACGTGGTCAACCAGGTCAACTTGATCACCGTCCGGGACGAGGGCTCCCGGGAAGAACTGGAACGCCTGGGCGTCCGAAAGCCTCCGGTTCGGGTTACGGCTGACCCTGCCCTTGGCTTGGACGTCCATGCGGCCGATGCGGGGCGCGGCTGGCAACTTTTGTCCGGGACGGGGGCCACCCCCGGTCTGCCGGTGGCGGGCGTTTCGGTGCGCAACTGGCGCGGCTCCTCCGCCTATCTGGACGTAATTGCCCGCGTGGCTGACGATCTATCCCGCGAGGGATGGCAGGTGGTGCTGGTGCCCATGCACTACCCGGCCGACCTGGGGCCCAGTCGTGAGGTCCTGGAGCGCATGCACACCAGGGGTTTTCTCCTCGAACAGCCGTGTTCCTATTTGGACCTGCTGGACGTTTTTACCGCTTTTCGCTTCATCGTGGGTATGCGCCTACACTTTCTCATCTTCGGTGCCCTCTTCAACCTTCCCCTGGCGGGCATAGCCTACGATCCCAAGATAAACCACTTCCTGAAACTGATGGACCTGCCGCTTTCCCAGCCGGTGGCTGAGCTGGATTACGCCACTCTGACCGGCCGGGTGCGCTGGCTTTTGAGCGAGAGGGAGGCCTTGGGGGAAAAGACAGCCGGCATCGTAGCCAGCCTGAAAAAGAAGGCGGAAACAAGTGCGGACCTGGTGCGGGATTTTCTGCTCGCCCGGACGTAACCATAGACCGGATTGGATGATTGGTGTGGGGGGGGAGATGCGTGACAGCTTTACGCAAGAGGCGTTTTCGTTGGCGCTTGAAGCGGAAATGGCCCCTGGTGCTGGCGGGCGTCTTGCTGCTGGCGGTGGGGACGGCCGGAGCGTATTACGTTGCGACCGGGCAGCTGCCTACTTCGGTCCTGCCTGGCTTTACCTCTCAGCCCGGGCGGACCAACGTACTCCTTCTGGGCACCGACGCCCGGGCCGGGGAGCCGTCCAACCGAACCGACACCATGATCCTGGCCAGTGTCGACCCGTCGACCAAACAGGCGGCCCTTGTGTCCATACCGCGGGACACCCGGGTGGACATACCCGGTCACGGCATGGATAAGATCAACGACGCCGACGTGTACGGCGGACCTCAGATGGCCATGTCAGTGGCGAGCAATCTCTTGGGGATCAATATCAATTACTATGTCCTGGCCAACTTTAACGGTTTCCAGGACATCGTCACTACACTGGGCGGCCTTACCATCGACGTCAAGTCCAACATGTACCACTACGACCCCATGGACGGAGGCATTTACACCATAAACCTGAAGAAGGGCGTACAGCACCTGGACGGTACCCAGGCTCTGGAGTTTGTGCGCTTCCGGGACGGTGCCCTAGGCGACATCGGCCGTACCGAGCGGCAGCAGGAGTTTCTGGTGGCGCTGCTCAAGCAGATGATGCAGCCATCCACCCTGCCCAAGCTCCCGCAACTGGGGACGGAAATCATGCAAAACGTACAAACCAACCTGCCGGCCGGCCAGGTACTGGCCCTGGCGCGGTTAGCGTCCAATATGCAAAACCTCCAGGTGGCGCACCAGACCCTCCCCGGTTTCTTCGAGACTGTGGACGGGGTGAGCTACTGGGCCGTGGATCCGAACCAGGCCCAACAGGTGGCGGCCCAGGTATTGAACGGCCAGGCCACCGTTCAGGTGGTCCTGGACACACCACCTGACGTGAGCCAGAGTACCTATGGGTCTTCCCAACCGGTGACATCGAGTGCTTACGGGCAGCCCGGCCAGCCGCTCGTAACTAAGAGTACCGGCGGGCCGCACGGCCAGGTTAACCAGCCCGGCGCGCCCAAGGGCGTTCCAGGCGCCAGTGTGCAGTTCCGCCGGCTACCGAGTCAGACGACAAAGGGTTCCAACGGGGGTTAGCGGGAAAACCGGCGGCCGCCTGGGAGGCAACTTGTTTTGGGACGTTTGAAGATTTTGCACATAATCGGCGGAGGCGAATTCGGCGGAGCCGAACGCCACATTCTCAACCTCGCCGAAGCCGTTGACCCGGCTGAGGTGGAGATGAGTATCCTTTGCCTTTTTGCCCGGCCCTTCGCCGAAGCGGCCGAGCAGGCCGGAGTACCGCACCAAGTTCTTCCTATGCGCAATAAGCTGGATTTCCACGTGGTGGGAAAGATGAGAAGTGCCATCGCTTCTTTCGGGCCGGACATTGTACACACCCACGGCGTGCGGGCCAACCTCCTGGGACGCCTGGCCGCGGCCCAGGCCTCCCGGCCGGTGGTTACCACCGTACATAGCCTTTTGGCCATGGATTATCCCGACCCCGTAAGCCGTTTGGCCAACAGCCTGGCGGAACGTGTCACCAGGGGCATGACCTGCCATTTCATTGCCGTGTCTCATGAGCTCCGGCAGGCCCTGATCCGCCAGGGGATCGCCCGTGAGCGTGTTACGGCCGTGCACAACGGGGTTGACCTGGAGCGGTTCGATCCGGTCGCTGCAGGCGGGCAGCCCTTAGCCTCCTCGCCGCCGGACGTGCCGCTGGTGGCTATCATAGCGCGCCTGCATGCGGTAAAGGGCCACCGGCTTTTTCTGCAGGCAGCCAAAGCGGTGCTGGCGAAAAAACCCGGGGTCCGTTTTCTGGTGGTGGGCGGGGGGCCGGACGAAAAGGCTTTAATGAAGATGGCCAGTGATCTGGGGATATCTTCTGCGGTTCATTTTGTGGGCTTCGTCGACGACATTCCTTCCCTGCTGGTTCGTCTGAACGTCCTGGTGGTGGCCTCCCGGTGGGAGGGCTTCGGACTTACCGCCGCCGAGGCGCTGGCTATGGCCGTCCCTGTGGTGGCCACCGACGTAGGCGGCCTGCCGGAAATCATCCGGCCTTTTGAGACCGGTCTTTTGGTGCCCTTCGGGCACAACCAGGCCATGGCCGACGCAGTGATCTGGATTCTGGAGCACGGTGCGGAAGCCCGGGAGATGGCCGTCCGGGGGCAGCAAGTGGTGCGGCGGGAGTTTACCGCTCACCAGATGGCCGCCCGTACGGTTGAGGTCTACCGGAAAGTGGCGGCCCGGTGGCCGCAGTGCTGACAGGCGAGACCATCGTCTGCCTGGCCGCCGCCCGGTGGAGCGGCATGTGGGCGCGCGCCCAGCAGTTCATGGTCAGACTGGCCGGGCCCAACCGGGTCCTATTCGTAGAGCCCCCGGTTACCTTCCTCGCTCCTTTGAAGCAGAAGGAAAACCTGGCCCTCTTGAGGACCGGGCGGGAGCGACTGGGCGACAACCTGGCCGTTTTCCGGCCGCCGGGCCACTTGCCTTTCGGCAACCTGCGTCGTGGACTGAACCGGTTTAACATGCAACTTCTGGCCCGCCGGGTGCAGCAGGAGTTGACCCGCCTGGGATGGAACCCTACTTTACTCTGGACATACCTGCCGGGCAGCATCGACCTGGTCGGCCGTTTCCAGCGTTGTCTCCTTCTCTATGATTGTGCCGACGAACACACTTCCTTTCCCGGTCTTTTGGATCCCGGTTTGGTAGCCGGCATGGAAGAAGAACTCCTCCAGCGGGCCGACGTGGCCCTGGCCAGCGCCGGGTGGCTATACCGCGCCAGGTTGCCATTGAGGGAAGACCTTCTGCTGGTGCCAAACGCAGCCGATGTTGAACACTTCGGCCGGGCCCTGGACCCGGACTTACCTTGTCCGGCCGAGTTGGCCGGCGTGCGCGAGCCCGTGGTCGGCTACATCGGGGCGGTGAGCCCCTGGCTGGACCTCAATCTGCTCGGTGAACTGGCCGATGCCTGCCCGCAGTTCCGGGTGGTGCTGGTGGGCCCGGTAGACTGCGATGTGACCGCCCTCGCTGCCCGTCCCAACGTGCTGGTTCTGGGACACCGCCCCTACCGGGACTTGCCGGCCTACCTGAAAGCTTTCGCCGTGGCGGTTATACCTTTCGAGATAAGCGACCTCACCCGGGCGGTCAACCCGGTCAAGCTATACGAATACCTGGCCGCCGGCGTGCCGGTGGTTTCCACCGGCCTGCCCGAGGTACGTTCTTTTCAGCCCCTCGTAGCCGTAAGCGAGAGCACGGGGGATTTCGTGAGCATGGTCCGCGATTGGGTGGTCCGGGGCAAGGAGGCGGAAAAAGAGGCCAGGATTAACCTGGCCCGCGCTAATTCGTGGGAGGAGAGACTGGCCCCGATCAGCCGGGCCATTCTGGAAAAGAGAGAAGAAGCCGGGTCTTAAGGATTCCCCACCTGGACGGTGAGTATGGTGCCCTTTTCGGCGTCGAACAACCGGGTCTTGAGAACAAAGTTCGCTCCGGCCCGGATTTGCTGGCCCGCCATAGTAATGGTGCCGCCGGACACCGGAGCCTGCCCCTGGACCCATACCACTACGTCCTTTAGGTAGGGGTCCGGCACCCGGGCCCGTGTGCCGTCGGCCCTGCTGACACCCAGCATGGCCGGTATGACCACCACGGAAGTGATTTTATCGGGCATCAGGTTGTTACCGGCAACCAGTTGGTCTCCCGGGTGGATTTCAGCGGCCGCTTCCGGCATCACCGTCGGGGCCAGGACCTCGAAGCGCACGGTTTCGGCCGGGGCGGCAGTCCGTGTTTTCAACAGCTTGTAACCGGTGCCCAGCAAGACGGCGATCACAATCACGATCACCACGATGTCGATGATGTTGATCCGGCCGAAGAGCCGGCCCCGGTCGTCTAAGAGCCCCAAATTATCCGCTCCCCGTGTTTATTGCAATCCGCGCTCCCCGCCGGGGGCGACGCGCCTCAATGAAGAAGGCCTGCAAATTCTGGTCCCATTTTATCTTTAACGGCTGAACCTGTCAACCTTTACCGCATAAGACTGGAAGCAGGCCGCGGGGCATTGCCCCCACCGTGCCGTTGTGGTATATTTATTAGTGTGCTGAAAAAGCTCTTTCTTATCCGGAATCCGCCAACAGAAGAGTTAACTGATCAGCCGGAAAACTGCCAATAGAATTTCAGGGGGAAAAGATGCTCGATTCGGTTGCTATCCAGAAGCTGTTGCCGCACCGGTACCCCATGCTTTTGGTGGATCGCATCCTTGAACTGGAACCCGGAGTGCGGGCGCTGGGCGTCAAGAACGTCACGGTCAACGAAGGTTTCTTCGCCGGCCATTTTCCCGGTTTGCCGGTCATGCCGGGGGTTCTCATAATAGAGGCGGCCGCCCAGGTGGGGGCCGTGATGCTGAAGAGCATTCCGGAGTATGAAAATGTTCTCATTCTTATGGCCGGGTTGGACAAGGTGCGGTTTCGCCGCCAGGTGGTGCCCGGCGATGTGTTGCACCTCGAAACCGTGGCCTTGAAGCTGAAACAGAAGTTCGGCAAATGCCGGATCTTGGCTACTGTGGAAGGGGAAGTGGCGGCTGAAGGGGAACTTATGTTTATGACCACAAAAGAATAAGTATTTCTTAATATTGGTGAAGATTGAAAGGATTATTTATTTTCACGTCGAACGACAGCATTATTATGATGTCCTATACTAAATTGTCAAGCTAGCCTGGCGGCTAGACATCAGGAGGGTCAATCGTCTTGCAATTAGTCCTGGCTCCGTTGGTGGCCCTTGTTGCAGCACTGATACTGACGCCGCAGGTTCGCCGCTTGGCCTTCCGGGTTGGGGCCTTGGACAGTCCGGATCACCGCAAGGTGCATCAGGGGGTGATGCCACGCCTTGGCGGGCTGGCTATTTACGCCAGTTTCGTATTGGCGGTTCTGGTGAGCGAGCAGATGACCCCGCAGTTATGGGGTCTTTTGGCCGGGGCCACGGTGATCATGGCGGTGGGTATGCTGGACGACATTTACCGGCTTCCCGCCAGGGTCAAACTGGCCGGGCAGGTGCTGGCGGCTGTTGTGGTTCTCTTCTTCGGGATCGAGATACAGGTTGTGAGCAACCCCTTCGGGGCCGACCCGGTGCAACTGGGCTTATTTGTTGCCGCACCGCTTACCGTGCTCTGGCTGGTGGCCGTCACCAACGCCGTCAATCTGATCGACGGGCTGGACGGCCTGGCCAGTGGAACGGCCTTTATCGCCGCGCTGACCATGGCTGCGGTTATTGGGTTGGAAGGGCAAGTGCATTCTGGGGTGATGGGGCTGGCCCTGATCATGGCGGCGGCCACCCTGGGTTTCTGGAAGTATAATTTTCATCCCGCCCGTATTTTCCTGGGCGACGGCGGGTCAATGCTACTGGGCTTTTTGCTGGCCAACATGGCGGTGATGAGCTTGGTGGCCAAGAGCGCCACAGTCGTTTCGGTCATCATTCCCCTGGTGATTCTGGGGATTCCGCTGGCGGATACCGTTTTTGCCGTTGTCAGACGCGCCCACCGGCACCTGCCCATTATGCAGCCCGACCGGGAGCACCTGCACCACCGTTTGCTGGATCTGGGCTTGAACCACCGGCAGGCGGTGCTGGCCATCTACGGAGTGGATCTGGTGCTGGGGGGCAGCGCGGTTTTCATGGCGGTAATGTCCCAGGGGTCGGCCTTGATGCTGGTCGTGGCGATAGCCCTCGTTGCGGTGGTGGCCGTCAACCGGCTGGATGTTATCGTTCAACATCTGCGAACTGACTATTTAACGAAGGAAGTGAGGCGGTCCCGCAGGATGTAAGGGACCGCCTCATTGTATAGAGAGAGGAGTCCGATCCGATGCAGATACGAAAGGCCGTTATTCCGGCCGCGGGTTTTGGTGTGCGCTTTTTGCCGGCTACCAAGGCCCTGCCCAAGGAAATGATCCCTATCGTCGACAAACCGGCCATCCAGTACATAATAGAGGAGGCGGTAGCCTCCGGCATCAAGGATATCCTGGTGGTCAACGGCCAGAACAAGAGGGCCATCGAGGACCATTTCGACCGGGCGCCGGCTTTGGAAGAGCACCTGAAAAGCAAGGGCAAGACCGAGTTCCTGCGGGTGGTACAGGAGTTGAACGATCTGGCCTTTGTCCACTCCGTCCGTCAGAAGGAACCACGGGGGCTGGGGCACGCCGTGTCCGTCGCTAAGCATTACGTGGGCGGTGAACCTTTCGCCGTCCTGCTGGGCGACGACATCGTACAGGGTCAGGTACCGGCCTTGCAGCAGTTGGTCCACCTCTTCGACCAGACGGGGGCGACGGTGCTGGGGGTTCAGGAGGTTCCCTTGAGCGAAGTCTCCAAGTACGGCATTCTGGACGCTGAAGAGATCCGGCCGGGGGTTTTCCGCGTGCGGGGCCTCGTCGAAAAGCCGTCCCCGGACCAGGCGCCTTCCCGCCTGGCCATCATGGGCCGCTATTGTATCACGCCGGCCATCTTTCCCATCCTGGAAAAGACCCCGCCGGGGGCGGGCGGCGAAATCCAGCTCACTGACGCCCTGGCCACCCTGCTGGGTGAAGAGCCGGTGTACGGCCTCGTATTCGAGGGCCGGCGCTATGATATCGGCGACCGGCTGGGCTACCTGCGGGCCACCGTGGAATTCGCCCTGGCCCGTGAGGATATCGGACCGGCCTTTCGCACCTACCTGCAGGAACTGCTGCCCGCCCTGGCCTGACTAAGGGGGGTTTTCATGCGTATCCTGGTTACCGGCGGCGCCGGCTTCATCGGCTCCCACGTCTGTCACGCATTACTCCAAGAAGGACACCGGGTGAGCGTCCTGGACGACCTGTCCACCGGCCGGCTGGAAAACGTGCCGCCGGGGGTTGCCTTCCACCACCTTTCCGTGACCGGCGAACTGGACACTGTATTTGAGACCGAGCGTCCCGGAGCGGTGGTACATCTGGCCGCCCAGGTTTCCGTGCCCCGCTCTCTGCAAGAGCCGGGCCGGGATCTGGCCGTTAACGCCGGCGGCACCCTGAACATTCTGGAACATGGTCGCCGCTTCGGGGTGGAGCGGTTTATCCTGGCCTCCTCGGCGGCGGTGTACGGTGAACCGCGATATCTGCCCCTGGATGAGGAGCATCCCGTCTCGCCGTGCTCGCCCTACGCCCTTTCCAAGTATACCGCCGAACAGTACATGGCCCTTTACCGTAACCTGTACGGCCTGTCTTGTTGCGTCCTGCGCTACGCCAATGTCTTCGGGCCGCGTCAGGCCGTCCATGCCGAAGGCGGCGTGGTGGCCATCTTCTGCGAGCGCCTGGCCGGGGGCCGGGTGCCGGTCATTTTCGGCGACGGAGAGCAGACGCGCGACTTTGTCTACGTGGAGGACGTGGTGCGGGCCAATTGCGCGGCGTTGACCGCCGGGGAGGGTGTCTTCAACATCGGCACCGGCCAGGCCACTACGGTCAACCGGCTATGGCGCTGCCTTAAGGAGTTGACCGGCAGCCGCATGGAACCGGATTACCGGCCGTCCCGGCCGGGTGACATCCGGGACAGCCTCTTTAACCCGGCCCGGGCGGCGCAAGTCCTCGGCTGGCAGCCCAGCTACGGCCTGGAGAGCGGGCTGGCGGCCATGACCGGGGAACTTTAGGATAAAGGGCGGCTAATCCCCGTCTTTTTAAAGGCGGGATACAGCCACCACCTACCATGTATGGTTAACTTTTCCTTGGTGACACTTGCCTTTTTACCTATTTTGTGTTACCATGTGCTTGTGAAACAAGATCATTGGGTACCGGCAAGAGGGTGTGTCTACAACGTCTATTACCACCTGGTTTGGTC
>DATKUX010000054.1:0-57721 GCA_035530395.1 Spirochaetia bacterium | reverse complement strand
GAACGGTACCGCCAGCGGGTGATGCACAAGTTCAAATACTTTGTGGACCGTCTGGGTTGCACGGCCTGCGTGGGCTGCGGCCGTTGCGTGGTCAACTGTCCGGTCAATCTGGATATCCGCGAAGTGACCCGGCAGATCCGGGATCATGTGGAAGCGGGGGTTGGTGCGCGATGAACAAGAACAATCCGTTCCTGCCGATAACCATGCGCATGACCAAGAACTTCGTGGAGACGACCGACCGCAACATCCGCACGTTTACCCTGGCTTTCCAGGACCAGGCGGACGAGAAGGCGTTCAACCACCTGCCCGGGCAGTTCGCCGAGGTTTTCGTCTTCGGCAAGGGTGAGTCGCCCTTCGGCATGGCCTCGTCGCCCACGGAACCCGGTATCCTGAAGTTCTCGGTGAACAAGGCGGGCGTGGTCACCACCGCTCTGCACAACCTGCCGATTGGCACGACGGTGGGGGTCCGGGGCCCGCTGGGCCACCCCTACCCGGTGGAATCCTTCAAAGGCAAGAACCTCGTCATCATCGGCGGCGGTTTCGCCTTTTCCACCCTGCGCGCCCTTACGGTATACCTTCTGGCCAACCGGGGTGATTACGGGGATATCACCGTGATTTACGGGGCGCGGACCCCCGGCCTGCTGCTGTATAAAGATGAACTGGCCGAGTGGGCCAAGCGGGATGATCTCAAGCTGGTCACCACGGTGGACCGGGGCGAAGAAGGCTGGACCGGACGGGTGGGCTTCGTGCCCGCGGTAGCCAAGGAAGTGGCGCCTCCCGCCGACAACACCTACGCCGTGATTTGCGGACCACCGGTCATGATCAAGTTCACCCAACCGGTGTTGGAGGAACTGGGCTACCCGCCCGAGCGGATCATCCTCAACCTGGAGATGCGCATGAAGTGCGGCCTGGGTATGTGCGGCCGCTGCAACATCGGGGAAAAGTACGTCTGCAAGGACGGTCCCGTGTTTACCCTGGCCGAACTTAGCCAACTGCCCAAAGAGTACTAACGGTAGAACTAACGGGGTGGCCGTCTCTTTCAGAGGGCGGCGGCTCCCCGCTTGGATACCAAGGGCCCGATGCCAAGGACTCCGAACAGGGAGGGAGCACGTTTAATGGATACTATTCAGTCAGCACAGCTGAATCCCCAGTTTAGGGATCACGTGGCCGGACTGCTGAAAAACTACGATTTTTCCCAGTGTCTGGTCTGCGGAATGTGCACCGGCGGCTGTCCGTATTCCGACGTCCACGAAAACAACGATCCCCGTAAGTTTATCCGCAAGGTAAACCTGGGTATGGAAAAGGAAGTATTTGAAGACCCCTTTATCTGGTACTGCACCATGTGCGAACGCTGCACGATCGAATGTCCCATGGAGATAAACATGGCTGTGTTGGTAAGATCCCTCCGGGGGACCTGGGACAAAGACAAGATTCCCGGTTACCTGCAGACCATTGCCAAAGAGCACATTGAATCAGGCAACCAGATGAATGTCAGCCAGGTGGACTACGAAGAGACCCTGGAGTGGATCCAGGACGAACTGCGGGAAGAACTAGGGGATCCCGAGTACACTATTCCCCTGGACAAACAGGGAGCCAAGTACTTCTACGGCTTCAATGCCCGGGATGTCAAGATTTATGCCAATGAGCTGCAGACTACCCTCAAGCTATTCTACGCGGCGGGTATTGACTACACCATCAGCACCAAACGTTGGGATGCTACCAATATCGCTCTCTTTACGGGACAGAATGACGATTTTCAGGCCATATCCGTGCCCGTATGGGAAGAGTTCACCCGATTGGGCTGCGGGGAGTTCATCGTGACCGAGTGCGGCCATGCTTTCCGGTCGATGAAATGGGGCCAGAGGACCTTCTGGAAGGGCGAGATGTTCCCCATTCGCCATATCCTGGAACTACTCCTCGAGTTGGTCAAGGACGGCAGCTTGAAGCTGGACCCGGACGCGGTCACCGAAGTGGTAACCTACCACGATCCCTGCAACACCGCCCGCAAGGAGGGAGTTTGGGAAGCTCCCAGGGAACTGGCCAGGAGCTTTCTCAAGAATTTCGTGGATATGAACCCCAACGGCCGGTGGAACTACTGCTGCGGTGGTGGCGGCGGCGCGATGGCCATGCCGGAATTCAATGAAAAAAGGAAGCTAAAGGGCAAACGCAAGGTGGACCAGGTGATGGACACCGGAGCACAGATAGTGATAGTTCCCTGCCACAACTGCATGGACCAGTTCAACGACCTGAACAAGTGGTACCCGGACACCAAGGGCAAGTCCAAGAATATGCATATGTGCGCCTTGATGGAGCGGGCCCTCATAATGCCGGAGAAGAAGTAGGGCCTGATGGCATTGAGTTCCATAAGGAAATGGAAGTGATGTTTCTTGAGCTCTGACAAGGTCGGGGCGGTAATGGTGGTTGGAGCCGGCATCGCGGGCATCCAGGCCTCCCTCGACTTGGCCGAGTCCGGTTATCTCGTTTACCTGGTGGAAAAGACGTCGGCCATCGGCGGAACCATGCCCATGCTGGACAAGACCTTCCCCACCAACGACTGTTCCATGTGTATTCTTTCCCCCAAACTGGTGGAGGCGGGACGGCATCGCAACATCAAAGTCATTACCCTGGCGGAGCCGGTGGCCCTCGAAGGGGAAGCGGGTAACTTCACCGCCACCGTCCGGGTGCAGCCGCGCTACGTTGACCCCGGCAAGTGCAAGGGCTGCGGCGACTGTAGCCTGGCCTGTCCCGTGGCGGCGGCCAACGAGTTCAACCAGGGCCTCAACACCCGCGGGGCGGTGTTCAAGAGATATGCCCAGGCTTTTCCCAACGCCTACAGCATTGAGAAGACCGGGCTTTCGCCCTGCCGGGCCGCCTGTCCGGCCGGGGTCAACGCCCAGGGTTACGTTCAACTGATCAAGAAGGGCGAGTTCCAAAAAGCGTGGGAACTGGTCTACGAGTCCATTCCCTTCCCGGCCGCCTGCGGCCGGGTCTGCGTCCACCCCTGCCAGACGGCCTGCTACCGGGCCAAGGTGGACGAACCGGTCAACATCATGTTCCTGAAAAGGGTGGCCACCGATGCGGCCTATGCCGATCCAGCCACCCTCAGCCTGCCTCAAACGGCTCCCGCCCGCCCGGAGAAGGTGGCCGTCGTGGGTGCCGGGCCGGCCGGACTGGCCGCCGCCTACAAACTGGCCCTTAAAGGTTTCCCGGTCACGGTCTTCGAGGCCCTGCCGGTGGCCGGCGGCATGTTGCGGGTAGGTATTCCCGAATACCGCCTGCCCAAGAAGTGGGTGGACCTGGAGGTCGACCTCCTCACGAGGCTGGGCGTGGAGATCCGGCTTGGGCAAAAGATGGGCCGGGATTTCCAACTGGCTGACCTGCGCCGCGACTACCAGGCTGTGTTCATTGCCCTGGGCGCCCACAAGGGGATCAGCCTGGGACTGCCGGGAGAAGACCTGCCTCAGGTTATGCAGGGCGTGGACTTCCTGCGCCGGGTGGCCCTTAAGGAACAGGCTGCGGTAGGCCAGCGGGTGGCCGTCATCGGCGGCGGCAACACGGCCATGGACTGCGCCCGCACGGCGGTGCGCCTGGGCGCGGCAAAGGTGTTCATCGTCTATCGTAGGACGGAAAGCGAAATAACGGCGCTGCCGGAGGAGATCCACGAGGCCAAAGAAGAGGGAATTGAATTCCTCATGCTGGCCGGCCCGGCGGCGTTCCAGTCCGATGGCGGTAAACTCACCGCCCTGCGCTATGTGAAAAACCAACTGGGTGAACCGGATGCATCCGGTCGCCGTTCACCGGTACCCATTCCCGGCAGTGAAGAGGACCTGCCCGTCGACACCGTGCTGGTGGCCGTAGGGCAGCAGCCGGACACCGCCTGTGCCACCGATGCGACCCTGGGCCGCGGGAGGACCATCGCTACCGATCCCCTGACGCTGGCCACCAACATCCCGGGCTTGTTCGCCGGCGGCGACGTGGCGACTGGTCCGAAGACGGTCATCGAGGCTTGTGCCGCGGGCAGCCGCGCGGCCGAATCCATCGACCGCTATTTGAACGGGATGGATCTGGCCGGGGGCCGGGTAATGTCCGTCCCTCCGGAAGCAATCGCCCCGCCCCGGCCGAACTACGACAACGTGCTCCGGCAAAAAGCCGTCCCGCCCCCGGAAGAGGACTCGTCCACGCGGCGGCAGGACTTCTCCGAGGTTACCGGTCCGCTGGGCACCGCGGAGGCTCAAAAAGAGGCAGAGCGCTGCCTGAACTGCGGCGGCTGCGCCGAGTGCCAGGAATGTGTGCGGGCCTGCACCTCGGATGCCATCGACCACGCCATGCAGGGTGAGACCATCAAGCTGCAGGTGGGTTCGGTCATTCTGGCCCCCGGCTTTACGCCCTATGACGCGAAGGCCTTGGAATATTACGGATACGGGCGTCTGCCCAACGTGGTAACCAGCCTGGAGTTCGAGCGCATCCTGAGCGCGTCGGGCCCCTACGCCGGACACTTGAAGAGGCCCACCGACGGGCGGGAGCCGAAAAAAATCGCCTGGATCCAGTGCGTGGGCTCGCGTAACCGTAAGATCAAGCACGGCTACTGTTCCTCGGTGTGCTGCATGTACGCCGTCAAAGAAGCGGTCATTGCCAAAGAACACAGCCATGAAGGTCTGGACACCACCATCTTCTTCATGGATATGCGGACCTACGGCAAGGGCTTTGAAAAATACTACAACCGGGCGCAAAACGAGTACGGTGTAAACTTCGTGCGCTCCCGCATCTACGATGTCCGGCCGGGGGTCGAGGATCCCTCCCGGCTTCTCATCCGTTACGGCGACGAGGAAGGTAAGTTAAACTACCAGGAATTCGACATGGTGGTTCTCTCGGTCGGCATGGAGCCTTCGGCCGACGCGGTGGCGCTGGCCCGGACCATGGACCTGCCCTTAAACGAATACAACTTCCTGGATCCGGCACCGCTTTCCGGTGTCGGCACCGCCAAACCAGGCGTTTTCGTCGCCGGCTCCTTCGCCGGTCCGCGCGACATTCCCGAGACGGTGATGCAGGCCTCGGCGGCGGTGGGTGCCGCAGGAAGCCTGCTGGCCGAGTCCCGGGGCAGCCTGGTCAGCGAGCAAACCTTCCCCGCCGAGCGGAACGTGGCCGGGGAGGAGCCCCGTATCGGCGTCTTCGTCTGTAACTGCGGCATCAACATCGCCTCCGTGGTCAACGTGCCCGAAGTGGTGGAGTACGCCCGCACCCTGCCGAACGTGGCTCTGGCCGAGGGCAACCTCTACACTTGTTCCCAGGACAGCCTGGTAGCCATGCGCAATAAGATCGTGGAAAACAACCTCAACCGGGTGGTGGTGGCCTCCTGCAGTCCCCGCACCCACCGGGGCCTCTTCCAGGAGACTTTGCGGGAGGCCAACCTGAATCCCGAACTGTTCGAGATGACCAACATCCGGGACCAGTGTTCCTGGGTGCACCAAGCAGACCATGAAAAGGCTACGGCCAAGGCCCGGGACCTGGTGCGCATGGCCGTTTACAAGGCGGCGCTGCGCGAGCCCGTGCAGCGGGTGTCCGTCTCGGTCACCAAGGCGGCCCTGGTGGTGGGCGGCGGCGTGGCCGGGCTCACGGCCGCGGTTACGTTGGCCGACCAGGGCTTCGATGTGCACCTGGTGGAGCGGGAAGCTCACCTGGGCGGCCTGGCCCTGCGGCTACCGGAAGGCCCGCGCGGGGAGGACATCCGGTCGTACCTGCGGGAAGCGATCACGCAAGCCGGCGGGCATGAGCGGATCACGGTCTGTACGGGTAGTGAAATAGCGAGCGTTGCCGGTTATGTTGGCAACTTCGTCACCACCCTGAGCGACGGCCGCCAGATCAAGCACGGAGCTACCATCCTGGCTACCGGCGGCGAGCCATACACTCCCGCCGAGTACCTGTATGGGCAGGATGGCCGCGTTGTCACCAACCTGGAACTTGATGAGAAGATGGCCGCCGCAGACCCGCAAGTCGCCGGGGCCAAGACCGTGGTATTCATCCAGTGCGTCGGTTCCCGTGAACCCGGCCGGCCCTACTGCAGCCGGGTCTGCTGCACGAGTTCCATAAAGAAGGCGCTCAAGCTGAAACAAGAGGACCCCGCCCGTAGCGTCTTCGTTTTGTACCGGGACGTACGTACCTACGGCTTCCTGGAGGACATTTACGAGGAAGCCCGGCGGGCCGGCGTCATATTCATCCGCTACGATGCGGACGACAAGCCGAAGGTGGCGAAGGTGGACGGCCGCCTGCAGGTGAGCGTGCGGGAGCCCATTCTGGGCCAGGTTCTGCTGCTGGACGCCGATCTGGTCAGTCTGGCCGCCGCGATCACGCCGGCAGCTTCGAACGCCAGGCTCTCCGGTCTGTACAAGGTGCCCTTGAACGAGGACGGGTTCTTCCTGGAGGCGCACATGAAGCTGCGGCCGGTGGACTTCGCCTCGGACGGCATTTACATGGCCGGGGTGGCTCACGCGCCCAAGAATCTGGAGGAAAACATCGCTCAGGGCAAAGCTGCCGCGGGGCGTGCCTCCACCATCCTTTCCCGGGAGCACCTGGAATCACACGGCGTCGTGGCGGTGGTGGATCCAGCCAAGTGTGCCGCCTGTCTGACCTGCGTGCGTCTGTGTCCCTTCAACGCTCCGCGCATCACCAACTATGCGGCGTCCATAGAAGCGGTCCTGTGCCAGGGCTGCGGCACCTGCGCAGGGGAGTGCCCGAATAAGGCCATAACCCTGCAGAGCTATAACGACAAGATGTTTGTGGCCTCGGTGGATGGCCTGTTTGAGGAGGTGCAATGATGGAGTTCGAACCAAAGATAGTGGCCTTCTGTTGTCATTTCTGCGCCTACTCGGCGGCTGACCTGGCAGGCTCGATGCGGTTGCAATACGCGCCCAACATCAGGATTATCGAGATGCCTTGTTCCGGGACAATCGACCACCGGGTGCTCTTGAAGGCCCTCGAGGACGGGGCGGACGGCGTGTTTGTGGCCGGTTGCATGGAGGGGGACTGTCACTTTCTGAAGGGTAACTATCGGGCCAAGAGGCGGGTCAACCATGTCAAAAAGCTGCTGGAAGAGATCGGCCTGGAGTCGGGCCGCCTGGAAATGTATAACCTCTCCGCGGCCATGGGTCCCCGCTTTGCCGAAATAGCGAACGAAATGACGGCCAAGATCAAGGAACTGGGACCCAGTCCGTTTCGTAAACACACGGGAGGCGATGTTGGATGATCGTAGCTGAGCAAAAACCGCTGGCCGAGATAGCCGACATGATCAAGGACTGCCGGAAAGTGCTCTTTGCCGGCTGTGGCGGCTGTGTCACGGTCTGCCTCTCCGGCGGAGAGAAGGAGACCGAGGTCATGGCTACCGCCCTGCGTATGAAGAGACAGTTAGAGGGAAATCCGCTGGAGACGGTCACCTACACGGCTACCCGCCAGTGCGACCCCGAGTACATCGACGCCATGGCGGACGCGGTCCGCGGTGTGGACGCGGTGGTTTCCCTGGCCTGCGGCGTTGGTCCCCAGTACATCGCCGCGCGGTACCCCGATCTCTGGGTTATACCCGCTCAAAACACCACCTTTGCCGGTGGTTCCAAGGAACACGGCGTGTGGGAGGAGTTCTGCGGCCTGTGCGGCCAGTGCGTTTTGCACCTCACCGGCGGCATCTGTCCCATCATCCGCTGTTCCAAAAGCATCTTAAACGGCCCCTGCGGCGGTTCCCAGTACGGGAAGTGCGAGATCTCCAAGGATGTGGATTGCGCCTGGCACCTCATTTACGAGAGGCTCAAACGACTGGACCGGCTGGACCTGATCCGTGCCTACCAGGAACCCAAGGACTGGTCCAAAGCCCGGGACGGCGGGCCGCGCAAAGTTACCAGGGAGGACGTGATGATAGGTTGAAATCCGGCGGTTCCAAACTAGAACAGATCTTGGAAAAGGGCCAGTTTGCGGTTACGGCGGAGATCGGGCCGCCCAAGCACGCCGATGCCGAAAAGGTAGTTCACCACGCCCATATTTTGAAGGACTACGTGGACGCCACCAACATCACCGATTGTCAGACGGCGGTGGTGCGCATGTCCAGCATAGGCACCGGTGTGCACGTGCTGGGGGCGGGGGTGGAACCCATCGTGCAGATGACCTGCCGGGACCGCAACCGCATCGCTATGCAGAGCGACCTGCTGGCAGCCTACTCTCTGGGCATGCGTAATGTTCTATGCCTGTCCGGCGACCATCAGAAATTCGGCAACCATCCTACGGCCAAGAACGTCTACGACGTGGATTCGATGCAGTTGATCCACCTGGTCCGGCGTATGCGGGACGAGAAGAAGTTCTTTTGCGACGAGGAAATCAAGGGCGCCGAACCCCGCTTCTTCATCGGGGCGGTGGCCAATCCCTTCGCCGATCCCTTCGAATGGCGGGTGGACCGCCTGGAGAAGAAGGTGGCCGCGGGAGCGGAATTCATCCAGACCCAGTGCATTTACGACATGGAGCGTTTCGAGCGGTTCATGGAGATGGTGCGCGAGCGGGGCCTAGATAAGCAGGTGCACATCCTGGCTGGGGTAACGCCCCTGAAGTCCTGGAAAGTGGCCAAGTACCTGCAGTCCAACGTTTCCGGCATGATCGTTCCCGACGCGATCGTGGAGCGGCTGAAGGCAGCCGAAGACTCCAAGGCTGAAGGAGTCAACATCTGTATCGAGCAGATCAAGTATATCAAGGAGAAGGTCCCCGGGGTCCATGGTGTGCACATCATGGCCATCGCCTGGGAGGAAGTGGTCCCGGACATCGTCCAGAGATGCGGGTTGTATCCGCGACCACAGCTGTAAATTATCCGCTAGGCCCCTCAAGACAGTGAGGGGCTTTTTTTCTGTCCGGAACCTTAAAAGGTATTGACAACCTGGTAAAAGTATGATATCACTGTGATAATATCAAAAAGGAGATGAGATAATGCCCGACATGCTCATTCGCGGGGTACCCCAGCACATCATGGAAAACCTGAAGAAACGGGCCAAGAAGAACCGGCGCTCCCTGCAATCGGAGGCACTGCTGATTATGGAGGAGGCTGCCCGCTACGAAACGGCCACGGGCGCGCAACTGGCCGAAGGGATACGTCACAAGCTGGCGCAAGAACGCACCACCTTTTCGGACAGTGCGGAAATCATCCGGGGGGGAAGGAAGGTATGACCGTGGTTGTTGATGCCAGTACAGCCATTAAGTGGTACATACCGGAGACCCTATCCTCCCAGGCGGTGGAACTTCTTGCCCTGGCCGAGGCCGGTACGGTGGCTCTCCAGGCCCCGGATATGGTCCTGGTCGAAATAGGGGAGGTTTTGCGCCATAAGTTAAAGCTCCGGGAAATGGACGCCACCACCGCCCGATACATAGCCGAAACGGTTGCCGACAGCTTTCCGGTCGCTGTCATGCCAACGCAGGACCTCCTGCCGGCCGCCTTGGAGATAGCGGCTGCCTTCGACCGACCGCTGGCGGAGTGTCTCTACCTGGCCCTGGCCGAACAGTGGGATACCTTTCTGGTAACAGCCGATGAGGAAATGGTCCGGGTTTACCGGGGTACCGTGCTGGCCGGGCGGATCAAGTGGCTGGGCGACCGCGAGGTGGTGGCTACGGCGACGAGAAGCGGCGTGATCAACTGAGATCGGGGAGAGGGAATTAACGTGGCTAAGGTTGGCAGGAACGATCCCTGTCCGTGCGGGAGCGGGAAGAAATACAAGAAGTGCTGCCTGGGGAAGGCGGAACAAGGACTGAAGCGCGACCACCTGTGGAACCCGGCGGAAATCGCTCCCGTGTCGACACAGGATGTTTTAACCAGGTTGCGGAGCTTTGAAGCGGAAATTGCGGCCATGTCAACGCAGGATATTTTGACCAGGTTGCGGAGCTTTGGAATTGACATAACCGAGAAGGAATTTCTGGCGGAAGTCAATAATTTCCATTCGGCCAGCGATTTGGCCAAAAGCTGGCGCAACAAATACGGCATTACCGCTACGGGATTTGACGAGGACTTTCCCTGGATGGCATCAATGGTTTTATGGGAAAGGCTGGCCCCGGGCCTCATGAATGACGAGCGACTGGGGGAGATGATGGATAGGGGCGATGCTCTTATCGGCGAAGGCCGATATGCGGAAGGCTGTGACATCTGCCTCGAGGCGTGGGGGCACTTGAAGAAGCGTTTCACACCGGAGATGGATTCGATAGCAGAGGCGGAGTCTGTTTTTGATGGTTTGGAGCTTCTGAGTGACTGGTGCGATGACCTGGCGCTGGAATTAGGTAACGCCGGCCTTGACAATGCTGAGTACCATCATAAGAGGATAGCCTACTGCCGCGAATTTTGCAGCCTGTTTCCGGCATCTGACCCCGATACGATCCAGCTGATGAAGCGGTCGGTGTCCGAGTCTTATTTTGCGCTGGGTATGACCGAAGAAGGGGAGAAGTCCTTTCAGGCCCCGGCGCAGGAGTTTCCGGAGAACGCCTGATATTACAGGGGGTGGGGAGATGTCTACGGGGAACTCCGACCGGACAAGATACTCCGCCCGACTATAACAAGGCGGCGCGGATCTATCGCCTCGGCTTGGAGAAATGTAGCAAGGACGAAGGGGACGTACTTTTGGCCAGTCTGAACGATGTTAAGGCAGCAAAGGATTCGTTGTAGAACAGGAATGCGGATGGCCGCCAGGGTTAGCCCGAGGCAGCCGGGCTGGGCGGAAAAACACCGGGACGGGTAGCCGCGTATAATTGCTCTGGATCTACTCATTGCTCGTTCAGTAGACATCTGGTATAATAACCGTGAAAAAGGGTTATTTTGGATGAGGGCCGGGGGGGTAAGGTGCTTAGCGAGCTTCGGTTCAAAATGTTTAAAAGCTTTGCGGACACCAGGATGCCCGTGGAACCGCTGACGATCCTTATTGGAGCCAATGCCAGCGGCAAGAGCAACGCCATCTGCTCCCGAGATTGGTCGTAGGAAAAGGAGTTAGTTAGTCAACGCTCATTGGAAATTGCCAGCCATTCTCCGCAGCGAGGTGGGGCAACTAATTTTCTGAAAGTTCAGTAGATACATGCCTCATGACCACCTGCCTTTCTTGTTACAGCGGAGCCGGAATTTCCTAATGTCAACGACCGGTAAGGAGAGAAACAGGTAATGGCAAACTATGGTGAACGCTCGAGCCAACCGCGCCCTCTGGTCCTGGTTATGCTGGTCCTGCTGATCCTCCAGTTTATGTCCGGAATGGTCACTAATCTGTACGTGCAGATTCCTGATTCCGTATCTAACCAACCTACGCAAGGCAGAGAATTCTATGCGGTGTGGGGGTCTGCGCTACGATGGACCTTGGCCCATGGCTCGCTGTTTCTGCGTCTCCACGTTATTCTGGGCGTGCTGCTCCTACTGCTTTCCCTGGTAATAATGGGTTCGGCGATAGCCTCGCGGAGGGGGGTATGGGTTCTCTATTCCATCCTGGGTTGGCTCATGACGACAGGCGCCGCCATTAACGGGATGTTCTTTCTATCCTATGGCCAGCATAATCTGAACTCGCTTATTATGTCCTTCGCTTTCATCGGGGCCAGTGCGTTCTATGTCATCGGTTACTGCGTTACGCGTCAAACTAACCGTTACCCGAGATGGCGGTATTGAGCCCAAAACAGAAATGGCCCCAACAATCTGTCCAGTACCCGCCTGGCGCCTTATTTTCTTTGAGCCGCGTAAGTTAATCCTGGCAGCTTCGTCCGCGCTCGTCTGTCGAAAGAAGTAAGGAAAATATTCTTGCAAACCCACAAGATTTTCGATATCATAAGGATATGACAAGAGACAGGGGAAATCGACGGGAATCGCCGACTGCTGTTCGTCGTTCCTACCGGAGAAAAGGGGGACTTGTTCTATTTGAACGATATCAACGCTATTCGGGGTTTTCTGGCCGCCGCCGGCTATATTTCGGATGACCAAATTGACACGGCCATCTACCTGTCCAGGGCCATTAACCGGCCGATCCTTGTTGAAGGCGCGGCGGGGGTGGGAAAGACCTTTCTGGCCAAAGCCGTCAGCGCCGGGTTGGGCCTGCCGCTGATCCGTCTCCAGTGTTACGAGGGGTTGACCCTGGAGCAGTCGGCCTACGAGTGGAATTACTCCCTGCAGATCATGCGGCTCCAGACCGCCAGGAACGCCGATTGGGAAACCGTCAAAGGCCAGATCTTCACGGAGGAATACCTGATGGAGAGGCCCCTTCTCGCAGCTGCCCGGCTTGGGCAGTGCGTGCTCCTGATCGACGAGGTGGACAAGGCCGATCCGGGTTTCGAAAGTTTTCTGCTGGAGTTTCTCGACGAATACCAGATCACCATACCCGAAATAGGCACTATAACGGCTACCAGCTGTCCCGTCTCCATCCTGACCTCCAACCGGACCCGCGAACTGGGCGATGCCTTGCGCCGCAGGTGCATCCACCTGTTCCTGGCCTATCCCGACCAGGAAAGGGAGAGGCTGATCCTGCAAAGCAACGTTCCTGACGCGGACGAAGAGCTGGTGCGGCACGTCCAATCCTTCGCCGCTACCGCCAGGAGGGTGGCCGTGCAGAGGCCGCCGGGCATGTCGGAGGTCGTCGACTGGCTCCGGGCCCTCGTTTCACTGAATGTGGGCGGGGTGACGCCGGAAATAGCGCGCCTGACGATCGGGGTCGTCGTCAAGGACACCGCCGACGCCGAGGCCGTTTTGAAAGCCGTGTCGTCCGGTGCGTGACCGTCTGCAGGCCTTTTGCCAAGCCTTGCGGGACGCGGAGTTGCCCGTCTGTCTGGGCTCGGAGATTGACGCCCTCAGGGCCGTTATGGCCGTGGGCGTGGCCAGCCGCAGCCGGTTTTCGACCGCACTGAAATTAACTCTGGTCAAGGACCGGGATGACATCGCCAAATTTGAGGAAATCTTTGCTCTCTACTGGGGCAAGGAGATCGAAGCAGAAGATATGGACATCCCGCCCACCCTGGCCGACCTTTCGCCGCCCGCCAGAACGTACGCGGCGGCCGCCGTAACCGGGAAAAAAGGCCTCATCAAGAAAGCGGCTACCGATATAGCGGAGCGGCATGTAGCTGCGACCGGCCTGCCAGAGCCGGCGGACATACCAAAGCGCGTCGAAAAATCGCTCCTTTCCTATCCCGGCCGGGAAGAGGCCATGAAGAGCCTCCGGAAATCGCACGCCGGGACGAGGGAGGCCAGGCTGATCAACCGGAATCTGGCCAGGATCGAGCGGGCCGTTGAGCACACCCTCAACGAGATGGTGGTCGAAAAGCACGGCCACTCCGTCCTTCAGCAGATAACCAGGAACCATGCCCTCAAGGAGCAACCCTTCGTGGAGATGGATGCCCGGCGGCGCTGGGAGGCCGGGCTCACCGTCCAGCGTCTGGTCAGACTGTTGGCTTTCGATGCGTCGAGGCGTTATATGCCGGGTAGCGAGGTCCCCCGGCCCGACTTCCGGAAAGTGTTCCGGCAGATTGTCCGGACCGGGCTGCCGGTGCCTCTGCGCTATGCCCGGAGAAAGCGGTCCAAACCTGACCTGGTGGTGCTGCTCGATATGTCCGGGTCGGTCAAGTACGTCAGCGAGTTCTGGCTGGCGATTCTAACCGCCATCAAGAGCGCCTGGGGAGACGTAACCGCGGTCGGCTTCACCAATGTTGCTTCGCTGCTCAGCCTGAGAGGCGGCAAGGCCATGAATGCGCCGCCGCTGAAGGCTTACAGCGACTACGGCCGTGTTTTCGCGGAAGTTGAACGGCAATTCGGCCTCGGCTTCGATCCCCGTCACACGTCCCTGATGGTATTCGGGGACGCCCGGAACAACCGGAACGATGCCAACGTCGCCGCCTTCCGGCGGATGGCCGGCCGGTGCCGGCGCGTACTGTGGCTGAACCCGGAGCCGCGGGAAAGGTGGAACACGGGCGACAGCGTTCAGCGTGCCTATTCGCCGCACTGCCACCTGACGTTGGAATGTTCAACACTGGCCCACCTCGAGTCCTTTGCCAAAACGGTGGCCAGGGGGGTGCTGTAATTGCCCGACGAGATTTCCCGCTTCGATTGGAACCGGATTCCGGAGGACGGCGCATTCGGGCCCGAACCCGCGACCAGCGTTCCCGTCAGCCCGCCAGCGACGGTCCACGGGCAGGGGCCGCGCACCCTGCCGCCGGTTTTGGGCAAGAAGCCGAGAAAGCGTCTGAAGCAGGAGTGCCTAAGGGTGCTTTCCGGCGGCATAGCCCTGACCGCGGAGGAAGTAACCCAGGTGCTGGGGTATGCCCAGTCGTCCTGCCGGACCGTAAGACAGTTGCTCAACGAATTGCCAGCGACCACCCTCGGACCCGGGGCGAGATACACCCTCCAAAAGAGTGCGGACTCCGGGCAAAGGCATCCCGGGCTCAACGCGATTCTTGACCCGGAGTGCGCTAAACTGGTAAGCGCGGTCGGTCACCTCGCCGACCTGACGCCGCTTGACGAAGTAATGCGCCTCCAGGGAATAACCGGCCCGGTGGACATGGAGAAAACAAAATATTTCGGCGTTGCGACGGTGTTAAGAGACGGGCGCGAGTTTGTGGGTACCCACAGCCTGATCAATAAGAAAATCTCGGCTGCGACAACGGTTTTAAGCCAGTTGCCAGTCCTGACCATGGATGAGATCGAAGCCTTGTTCTATCCCTTGATGATGGATAACTACGTCACCGACGTTTGTGGTGACTTAATAGGGGTACCCGGCGGATACGTCAGCCGGAAGGCCGCTATAGCCAAACTGCGGGAAGCTGTCGAGCGGTCCGGCGAGGTTAAGCCGCTGGACGAAATAGTGCAGATGCTGGGCCTGGCCGATCAAGTCGACTGGAGACAAATAGCCTCTCGTGGCTTTCTGTTGCTAAGCAATGACGGACGCGACTATGTGGGAACCCAGAGTATGATCAACAGGAAAATAAGCGGCATAACGGCCACCATGAATCAGGGACGGATCATGACCATGGACGAGATCAAGGCCGTGTTTCACCCGCTGCCGATAGAGGAAAGCTACCTCGCCGAGACGTGTGGCGAACTGGTCGAGGTACCCGGCGGGTACGTCGGCCGGAAAGCCGCTATGGCAAAACTGCGGGGAACTGTCGAGCGCTCCGGCGAGTTTAAGACGCTTGAGGAAATAGTCCAGGTCATGGGCCTAGGCGATAAAGTCGACTGGAGACAAACAGCCTCTCGTGACTTTATATTGGTAGCCAATGACGGACGCGACTATGTGGGAACCCAGAGTATGATCGACAGGAAAATACGGGCTATAACTACCACCATGAACCAGGGCCGGACCATGACCATGGACGAGATCAAGGCCGTGTTTCACCCGCTGCCGGTGGCGGAAAGCTACCTCGCCGAGACGTGTGGCGAACTGGTCGGGGTGCCCGGCGGGTACGTCAGCCGGAAAGCCATCCAGGCGGTCGCGCAGAAATCAGTAGGTGCCGTTATGCAACTCATTACCCGGAAGGGCTTCGCGTCGGCCTCGGAAATCACCGGTCATTTGCAGGCCGGACACGCTTTTGAGGTTCCGGTTCCCGACCTCGGAACCAGGACTGAGGTTTTGCTCTGCCAGGGGGAGTCTTGGTATTTCCTGTCCGAGACCACCAAGCCGCTGCCCTTTTTCCTGGGCGCGACCCGGGCGGAAGCCGGGCTGCCGGAACGGTCTCCGATCAAGGCGGGCAGTGTCTTTGTCTACCTGAGCGCCCGGACGGCACTGGTCAGCGAGGCGGCGCGGATGTTGAAGATATCCGTGCCCAAGGTGAAAAAGATGATCAGCGACCAAACCCTGGAGGCGTTTACCTACGGGAAGACGACCAGGGTCTCCGTCGAGAGCCTTTTAGCCAGCGGAGCGGTGCCCTACGAGAAGTCGGCCAAGGAGACCGAGGCGGCAGCCGCGATTGACCGGGTTTACCCGGTTACCCGGACCGACGTTCGCCTGTCGCCGGTCAAACGCGGGGTCAGAGGGAGTCTCGGCGACCGGATAGTAAGCCTTGCCGAGGCGGCTTCCCTGCTGGCGCTGGAACGCGGGGAGATTGCCAAGGCCGTGTCCACCGGTATTCTCAAACCGGTGGACGGTACGGACTGCTTGTCCGCCACCGACATCCTGTCCCTCATCGAAGACCGGAGTGCCCTGCAAGATATCCTGAACGAAAGGCTGGTCACGACTTACGAAGCGGTGGAGATGCTGGGAGTAAGCAAGTCTTTCGTCTATGATATGTACCAGGTGATCAAAAAGCGCGGACAGAACGAGTACGGGATGAATCTATACCGGCGCGGGGACGTACTCCAATATGTGGGCAAGGTGGAGGAGCTTATATGCAAGGTGCGCATGATCCGGAAGAGGAATTCGGAACCGGAGTTATTGTGATGTATTAAGGAGGTACAGGTGAATTTACCGGCATCGGTTACCCAGTCGCAATTATATAATTTGTTGTTGAATGTAGCCATGGTGAGACCGGTATTTATTTGGGGATCCCCCGGTATCGGTAAGACGGCTATCATAACCCAGTTTGATGCTGAACTGGGGCTACCTTTGGTAACTATGTTGGGCAGTCAGCTGGCACCCGAAGATATCATCGGCGTTCCCGTAATTGTGGACAACAGATATAGCATCTTTTGTCCTCCGAAGATGCTCGTCAAAAACAAGCCTTTTATCCTGTTTCTCGACGAGCTCAACGCCGTCGCTAATGGAGGAGATTAGGGCTGTTTCACAGCCCCCGATCAGTTGGGACGATCAGTTGGGTAAATGGTTTGACGAAGAGTTTGCCCACATCGAAAAGCGTAGATCATACGGGATATTGAGCAGGAGGCAATACTCTACTGCGGATATACCGAGGCCGGGGCGTATTGAGGTGCCTGTGGATTATGCAAATACTTTCGGGGTGGTATTTGATACCTCGCTTTCGATGGATAGGGAAATAATTGCCAAGGGATTGGGCTCAATAATAAGCTACAGTATAGCGAAAGATATTAAGAGGATTAGACTTGTCTATTGTGATGCTATTCCGTATGACGAGGGATACATTCCTGTGGATGATTTGATGAATTATGTCAATGTAAAAGGCAGGGGCGGCACTATCCTACAACCGGCTGTAGATCTAAGCGAACGAGATAAGAGTTTTCCGAAAGACGCCCCGATATTAATAGTGACTGATGGTTACTGCGATAAGCTTACCGTAACCGCGCCGTAAAGCCCCTGGCTTTAGACATGGGGATATAAGGCGCGGCTGGTTAGGGGCTCGATGCCCCTAACCAGCGAAAAGTAGTTGGTTGAAGTGTCCATATGGGTTGCTAATTAAGAGTTTCTATGGTATAGTCTTTTTGAGAAAGGAGGTGGCAATAGGTTGTTCACTACGCAAAAGAATCGCATTAAGCATTCGACAGGTGAAGAGTATGACATCCTTCGGGAGCTGTGTCATTATGCTAAGAATCTCTACAACGTAGCCTTATACAATATACGGCAGCAGTACTTTGAGAAGGGAACGCTTCTGAGTTATTCAAGGAATTGTAAAGCATGCAAGGAAAATGAGAACTTTGAAATGATCCAGGCCGGAGTAGCACAGCAGACAGTGAGAAAGGCTACGGAAGGGTTTAAGAGTTTTTCGGCGTTGAAGGAGAAGGTGGCGAAAGGGGAGTACCCAGCGAAGAAGGTTCGTATTCCTCAGTATCTGGAGAAAGACGGCTACTATCAGATGGTACTGTCGACCAATGCGGTTATCGTTAACGACGGATACCTGGAGATACCGATGTCCAAGGCATTTAGAGCAGCGCATCCCGGTAGGAAGATTAAGATACCGTTTCCTGATCGGTTGAACTGGAGATGGGTCCAGGAGGTACACATCAGCCCGGCGCACGGAGCCCGGTTCTTTGAAGCGGAGTATGTCAGTGAAAATAGGCGTCCGACTGAAAAACCTTCGGTGGACCCGGACCTGATCATGGGGATCGACCAGGGGGTAAACAATCTGGCGGCATGCGTAACCACGACAGGGATTGGCTTTTTGATCGACGGGCGGTGTTTGAAGGCGGCCAATCAGTGGTATAACAAGGAGAGGGCGCGGCTGCAGTCGATCAACGACCAACGCGGGGGCAAAGGCAAGACGCGGAAGATGGCGTGTCTGGCGATCAACCGGGAGAATTTCACAATGGACTGCATGCGCAAGGCCGCTCGATACATCATCAATACGTGTATTGCGGAGAGGATTGGCACATTGCTAGTCGGGTTGAATAAGGGCCAGAAGCAGGGAATAAACATGGGGCATATAGACAACCAGAACTATGTACAGATTCCGTTTTGGAAGTTTAGACGGTTGCTGAAGCACCTATGTGAACGGTATGGCATCGTTTATGCGGAGACTGAGGAGAGCTATACGAGCAAGGCTAGTTTTCTTGACCGGGACAGTCTGCCAGTGTACGGCCAGGAAGGTGCGGCCGAGTGTGTTTTCAGTGGCCGGCGGATCACCCGGGGGCTGTACCGGAGCAAGAAAGGCTGCATCAATGCAGACATCAATGGTGCGGCGAACATCATCCGTAAATACCGGCCGGATGCCGACTTTTCCTTGTTGGATAAAGCGGTTGTGTTGAACCCTTGCCGGGTGAAGGTGTTGAATACTGACCGGAAAAAACCACATGCATGTCCGATAACAAGTACAGCGGCAGCGCAAGCCACCGCTTAGAGGGAATTGTAAGCCCATCAGGGACCTACCCTGGAATCCCCCGGCTAGCCGTGGGGAGGAAATCAAAATCGGCAGAAGACATGGTTTTTTGGTACCCGAAGGTAGGAATCTGCCTTTTGTTCCGAAAGGAAAAGTCTTCAGAATGACATAGCCGGCGAAAGATATGGGCGACGGGACGGGAGCCGCCCAGCGCATATATTCGCCGAGGCTGGAGGGAATACTTGTTTTGTTATAGACTCCTTCCGAGTTAGGTTCTTTTTGAAGTCTGTTCGGGGGAAGGGCCGGATTTTAGTTGAAGGGGGGATACCCGGCCGGGCAGGCCGCCGGAACCCAATTCCGGATGGCACGGGGACGGGGCTGCCTGGTCCGGGATGATAAATGAGCGAGAGGTCGGCTCGGGAACGGAAAGAGAAAGTTAAGGAGCTCATCCGGCAACTGCATGCCGGGGCGAAGACGGAGGATGTCAAGGAACGTTTCAAGGATGTTTTGGAGGGTACTGGTTCGGCGGAAATAATGCAGGTGGAAGAAGAACTTATCCGGGAGGGTATGCCCCGGGAGGAGGTTCGCCGGCTGTGTGACGTCCATCTGGCCGTCTTCCGGGAATCCCTCGGGGAGGAGGGCGCCGTGGCGCCGCCGGGGCATCCCGTGCACACCCTGATGGAAGAACATAAGAGAATCCTGCAGTTTGCCGGTCTGTTGAACGAGGCGGCTCAGGAGATCACCACGGCAGGTAGTATTGCCGCCGCGCCGACGGCCATGGAGAAATTGAACCACCTGGTTGAGCATTTCAAGGGGTCCAACAAGCACTACCTGCGCGAGGAAAACGTGCTGTTTCCCTACCTGGAAAAACACGGGGTCGTGGAGCCGCCGGCCATCATGTGGTCCGAACATGACGAGATAAGGGGCCGGGAAAAGAAACTGTACGAGCTTTTTGATGAGTCTCCGGGCCTGGAATTTTCCCGGTTTGCCGGGTCTCTTACGGAAGAGGCGCAAGGGCTGGCCGACCTGCTGACCGGTCACTTCTACAAGGAGAACAATATCCTTTTTCCCATGGCGCTGCAGGTCATCACGCCCGACGAATGGCCTGAGATCCGCCGGCAGTGCGACGAGATCGGCTATTGCTGCTTTACGCCGGAGACCGCCAATGCGGCAGGTACTATGGATGGAGCACCGCCAGTTAAAGCCGCCGGGGGGCCCGGTGAGGTGGAACTGGAGACGGGCACGCTTTCCCGGGACCAGCTTGAGGCTATTCTCAACACCTTGCCCGTTGACCTCACCTTCGTGGATGCGAGTGACACGGTACGGTATTTCAGCCAGTCGCCGGAAAGAATTTTCCCCCGGACGAAGGCTATTATAGGGCGCAAAGTTCAACAATGCCATCCTGAGAAAAGCCTGCATGAAGTGCAAACCATTTTGGACCGTTTAAAAAGCCGCCAAATGGACTCGGCCAGCTTTTGGCTCAAACTGGAGGGCCGGCTCGTTTTAATCCGCTACTTCCCCGTCCGAGACAGCGGGGGGGAATACCTGGGTTGCTTGGAGGTCAGCCAGGACATTACGGACATCAAGAAAATTGAGGGCGAAAAGAGATTGCTATAGGCGTGGATGGGGACGCCCATAACAGGGGTTGGTCAGGGGCCGGCCCCTGTTCTAATGTGTGCGCTGTTGAACAACTGAACAATTGGCGTCACCGGAGAATCCGTCGCGAGTATCAGGGGTTTTTTGGCGGGATAACTGTCCCGGGTTCGCCAAGCTGGTGTTTCCAGCGGGCCTGCCAGTAGGTTACGCCGCCGCTCACCTTCAGGCATTCGGGAGCCTCCAGTACTTTTTTGTTGAGCAGGTCCATGATGTTTTCGTGCAAAACCCTCACCTGCCCCTCCAGGGGCGGATCGTCTTTCCCGCCCGGCCAGACCAGCGTGAGAAACCCCCCGCCTGCCGGCACGCAAATGATCTGCACAACCATGCTATCATCCCCCACGTATCATGGTTTCGACAGCTATAGCTATTTTCCTTCCATTGCAGGCGATAAAAGTCAATATTTCCCGAAATAAGTTTGCGTTTCGGCACGGTTGAAAGGTGCGTCTACAGCCTAGCGGCTCCTCATAAGCTTACATAAGACAAGCCAAAAGGGGGCCGGTTCATTGGTCAACTACGTCTGGCTGGCCATGATATTCTTCGGCATCATTGCCGCCGCAGCCAGCGGACATATCGAAACGGTCACCACGGCGGCCATTGAAGGGGCACAGACGGCAGTTAAAACCTCCTTCAGTCTGATTGCCATCATTACCTTCTGGCTGGGGATAATGAAGCTGGCTGAAGCCGCGGGGATTGTGCGCGCCTTGGCCGACCTGGCCCGGCCCCTCACCCGCTTTTTGTTTCCGGGGGTGCCCCGCGACCACCCGGCCATAGGCGCCATTGTCCTGAACCTTGCGGCCAATATGCTGGGCCTGGGTAACGCCGCTACCCCCATGGGTCTAATCGCCATGCAGGAATTACAAAAGCTGAACCGGGGCCCAAAGGACACGGCCACGCCGGCCATGTGTACCTTCCTGGCCCTCAATACCTCCTGTATCACGCTTATCCCCACTACCATCATCGGTATTCGCATCCTGTACGGATCAACCGATCCGACGGCTGTAGTGGGAACCACCATTTTCGCCACAGCTTGCGCCACAATCGTGGCCGTGACGGCGGATCGCGCCTTGCGCCGCTTTTACGGACAGGGGGGCTAACCTTGTACCAGGTCATATCGGCAATATCACGTTGGGCCATCCCGGCGATACTCCTGATCGTTCCCCTGGTTGCTGTGTTGAGAGGGGTCAAGGTGTTCGAAGTGTTTGTGGAAGGGGCCGAGGAAGGGTTTGCCACAGCCGTCAAAACCATACCGTACCTGGTGGCCATGCTGGTCGCAGTAACAATTTTCCGTTCTTCCGGCGCCATGAAGATCACCGTTCACTTCCTGGCGCCGGTTCTGGACCATATCGGCTTTCCGGCCGAGGTTCTGACCCATGCCATCATGCGCCCGCTGTCCGGTGGTGCTGCCCTGGGCATTGCTACGGAACTGATCAAGACCCATGGTCCGGACAGTTTCATCGGCAAATTGGTTTCCACTATGCAGGGAAGTACCGATACCACTTTTTATGTCCTGACCCTCTACTTTGGTTCGGTGGGTATCCGCCGCTACCGCTACTCGATAATATCGGGCCTCCTGGCCGACCTGACCACCCTGGTAGCCTCCCTGTACGCCGTCCGGGCCTTCCTGTCCCACTGACGGCGGTTTCTGTTTTCCCCGGTCAATCTTCCGTAAAGCCTGCATCATGCCGGCTTACCGCCGTGTTTCCCGGCCAGCCCGGTCCCATACCGACCCCGCGCGGTAATTAATTCCCGCTAATTCCCTGTAAAGAAACAAATAAAAGTATTCGATTAAAGAATTAGGGCTTCCCTAGTACTTCAGTCCCATATTACCGGGTGGGTCAGGCAGGGATGAGATGCGGGGAGGAGTCGCCTGATCAAGGCGGGTCGGCAGCGAATTGGCGTTTTCCGGGGTGGTGGGACAGCAAGATGAAAAATAGGCGGTTGGGTGACATTCTGCTGGAAGCGGGACTCATAAACCACCAGCAGCTTGGCAAGGCGTTGGCCGTTCAGGCCGGGAGCCAAAAGCGACTGGGGGAGATTCTCCTCGACCTGGGCTTCGTTACTGAGCAACTTATGGCGACAGTGCTGGAGTTTCAACTAGGAACGCTCAGGGTACCGTTGCGGGAGTGGGGGATCAATCCATCGGTTGTTAACATCCTGCCCAGGCATTTGGCGGAAAAACACCTGGTTTTCCCCCTGAACAAAAAAGAAGACAAGATTTTGGTAGCCATGGCCGACCCCCTCGACTACCTGGCCATAGAAGAGATCCAGGCGGCTACCGGCCTGCGGGCGGAGGTGTACCTGACCACCAGGTCGGAAGTCGAGGAGGCAATTCAGCGCTACTACGCCCTGCCGGCGGGAGGGGGCCGGGGATCAGGGGGGAGCGGCCCCGGATAGGGCGGTACCTGTCTCGGGCTTCGGTAGCGGGTGTGGGTTTGCACCCTGTGCGCCGTACCCTGCATACCCCGGAGGAGAAGGAATCGAGGCGGAAGAGTAGCCGGACGGGCTGAGCAAGTTCAGCGAGGAAATGAAGTAGCAGGTGGTATTTGACTGCATGACTATAGAGGAATTACTGCGGATTGCCAGCGAAAGAGCGGCTTCGGACCTGCATCTGACCGTCGGGGTCCCGCCGGTATTGCGCGTCAACGGGGAACTGATTTCCCTTGGTACCGAGAAGCTGGCTCCGGCCGATACTGAAGCCATGGCCAGGGCCTTATTGGACGACCGTCACTGGGAGAAGTTTGTCACGGCGGGCGAAGTGGATGCCTCCTACAGCCTGCCGGGGGTCTCGCGCTACCGGGTCAATGCCTACCGGCAGCGGGGCTGCGCCGCCATCGCGATCCGGGTTATTCCCCGGCGCATTCCGGGCGTGGCGGAGCTGAAGCTGCCTTCCATCCTTACTGAAATGCTATTACGGACCAGTGGCCTCATCATCATCAACGGGCCGGCCGGCACCGGCAAGTCCACTTCGGCGGCGGCCCTGATCGACTATATCAACCAGAGGCAAAAACGGAACATCATCACCCTGGAAGATCCGATCGAGTACCTGCACGGGCACCAGATGTCCTTGATCGATCAACGCGAGATCGGTCTCGATACCAATAGTTTTGCCAGCGGCCTGCGGTCGGCCCTGCGGCAGGATCCGGACATCGTTTTCGTCGGTGAACTGCGTGACCTGGACACTATGGCGATAGCCATAACGGCGGCGGAAACTGGCCACCTGGTGCTGGGCACCCTTCATACCACGGATGCCACCCAGACCATCGACCGTATCATCGATGTCTTTCCGCCGGCCCAGCAGCAGCAGGTCAGGATCCAACTGGCCATGGTGCTGGTCGGCGTGGTGTCTCAGCGTCTTCTGCCGACGGCGGACAACCAGGGCCGGGTGGCCGCCTTCGAGGTACTGGTGAACAATCCGGCCGTGGCCAACCTGATCCGCTCCGACAAGGTGCATCAGATCCGCTCGGTTTTGGAAAGCAGTCGGGCCATGGGGATGCAGACCATGGAGTCCTCCCTCATGGAGTTAGTACGTAACGCTACCGTCACCATGGAGGCGGTTAAGAAATATGCGGCCGATTTTGTAAACGGCCATTAGGTTAGCTAGCGATGGAGGATGAGGGTAGCGGGACGTCAATACGCGGGCCCTTGGGCCCCTTACCGATGTCACATTTTCCATCCGTAGTGTGGGGCGCTTCCGGGTGAATGTTTTCCGGCAGAGGGGTACTACGGGGTTGGCCGTGCGGCCCGTCAAGCTGGCGATACCGGTGATCGGGGAACTGGGCCTGCCGGAGGTAGTGGTCCGGATGGCCCGCTTGCTCCGCGGCCTGATCTTAATCACCGGTCCTACCGGCAGCGGCAAATCCACGAGCCTGGCCTCGATGCTCGATTTACTGAACCGGGAAACCCGGGTACATATCATTACCATCGAAGACCCCATCGAGTTTTCCCACACGCATAAGAACTTTCTAATCGTTCAGAGGGAAATAGGCGACGACACGCTTTCCTTCGCCAGCGCCCTCCGGGCGGCTATGCGGGAAGACCCGGACGTGATCATGGTCGGGGAGATGCGCGACCTGGAAACCATCGCCGGGGCCATCACCGCCGCCGAGACGGGGCACCTCGTGCTGACGACCCTGCATACCAACAGTGCCGCCCAAACCATCGACCGCATCGTGGACGTATTTCCACCCTATCAGCAGCAACAAATCAGGGTGCAACTCTCCCTCAGTTTACAGGGAGTGGTGGTCCAACAGTTGATTCCCCGCCAGGACGGACGTGACCGGGTAATCGCGGTGGAGACCATGGTGGCCACGCCCGCCATCAGGAACCTGGTCCGGGAGGGCAAGACCCACCAGATTTACAGTCAGATTCAAACCGGCGCCAAGTTCGGCATGCAGACCATGGAAATGTCCCTGCGCACCCTCGTCCACGGGGGTATGATCAGCCGCGAGGAAGCCCTCAACCGTGCCGGGGACCCGGAGGGGCTCATGCGTATCTTGTAAAACCACATCGGGCAGGTAGCATATGACTTTCTTTACACTGGCTCTTTTCGTGGCCGGGGTTTTGCTGGGCAGCTTCTTTAACGTGGTGGCCCGGCGCCTACCTCTGGGTGAGTCCCCGGTTTACCCGCCGTCCCATTGTCCGGCCTGCGGTTGCCGGCTTTCGGCGCGGGACCTGGTGCCGGTCCTGAGTTACCTCTGGTTGAAAGGACGTTGCCGCTATTGCGGGGCCGGGATATCGCCCCTTTACCCGGTGGGTGAACTGACCACGGGTCTTCTTTTTGTCTGGGTGTATTACGCGACCGGCTGGCGGCCGGAGTTATGGGTGGGTTTGCTTTTTGTCTCCCTGCTGGTCATAGCCGCGTTGGGCGATGTCTGGCACCGGCTCATCCCTAACCGGCTGATCCTGGTCGTGTTGGCGGGCGGAATCATGGCCCGCCTGCTGGTGCCCTTGCCCGGCGGCTTTTGGTCCGCGTTGGCGGGAATATTGCCGGGTGGGGTAATGCTTGGGCTGGCCGCCCTGGTTAGTAGGGGCGGCATGGGTGAGGGTGATGTCAAACTGGCCGCTGTCCTGGGCCCTTTTCTGGGGTGGCAGGGCGCTCTTTTAGCGGTTTTTCTGGCATCTGTTCTAGGTGGAGTGGTAGGCTTGAGCCTTATCCTGGCGAAAGTTATCGGGAGACGGGATCCGGTTCCCTTTGCTCCCTTCCTGGCGGGGGGCTTTCTCCTGGCCTATCTGTACGGGGTAAGGATAATCGGGTGGTACAGCTCCGTGGCGTTGGGCCGCTAAAGGCGTGCAAACGGGGCGCCCGTACGGGGCACCCCGGAAGGGATACCGCTATCAGGTTTTCGGAACCTTTTTCTCCGGAAGTGATTGACGCAAGCCCTCCTGAATCACACTCCGGGCTTCTTCGAGAGTATTCACAGAAAACAATTCCGGCAGTACGTTGTTCAATACCTCCAGGTCAGTCAAGCCCTTCACTTTTTCCTGGATGTCGACAGATTGTTCACCAAAACGCCTGGCAAGGAATTTTTGAGCAGCCTCCTGCTTGCCTTTTACCTCGCCCTTCTTTTCCCCCCTCTTTTCGCCCTTCTTTTCTCCCTTCTCCTCGCCCTTCTTTTCCCCTTCTAATTCCCCTTTGATTTTGCCCTTCTCGTATATACGACGGTAGCCGGCTGACTCTTCAAGGTTTAGCATATCTTCCACTCCCTTGAAAATAGTTTCAATGATATCCCCCTCGAACACCAGGCCGGAAAAAATTTCCGCCCGCAAGAGGACCATCTTTTTCTCTTCCAGCGGCAGATTGGCAGCCATGATGTCTTGGACGCACGCTTGCAAGAACTTTACTTTTTCCCTTTTACGGCGTTTCCGGTCGACCAGAGGCAAGAACGCCCGCAGCTGCTGATTAGGATGCTCCCTGATCTCGTTACTGGAGATCATGCCCACATCGACTATGCGGTAACGAAAATCAAGCCTATTGTCATCATCGATATAATACCGGCAGCCGTTAGTCATATTCAGCTCGGCGTCGCCAAACTAAATCACCGTCTGGTGGACCGGCCACTCGTACTTTTTCAGTATCTCCGCAGCATACCGCAGCATGCGGGAACTCATCTCCGGGTCATTACGGCTCTGGAATTCCAGGTGGACGGCCAGGGGCGCCGATGGGTCGCCGGCCTGAAGCAGAAAGTCGGTACGCCGGTCCTCGACCTTGGTAAACTCAATAGAAAGATCGCCAGTCAACTGGAAATCGCTCTTGGTAAAGAAAGTTACGAGTTCCTGAGTACTTTTCCTATCAGCAAACAGATCTTTGATAGTTATGTCGTACTGGTTGGCCAAAATGCCACCTGCCTCGCGGAGCGGTTACAATCCCAGTCTACACTCTTTGGATAACTCTTGCAATGCCTTTTTCCCCACCGCGGCATCTCCGCCGGTCCCCCGGCGGCAAGAGAGCGGGGCGCTCCTTGTGGGGGGCGCCCCGAGTGATAGCTTGTAATAAACAGGCCCTTTCAACGCAGGAGAAGCTGGGCCCCGTATTTGAGGAGTTCCTGGGCGCAGATCCGGCAGTAGCCTTGGGCAATCAGGGCATCCGTTACCATGTCGATGCGTTTTTTCTGTTCCGGATCCGGATTGATGACCGAAACGGTTGTCCGGATGACCGACCGGTTGTCTTCGAAGAGTTTCTTTTCAATCGCTTCCTTCAATGCTGGATGGGAATCCCACTTGAATACCTCTCCCCGCCGGGAGGCGATACCGATCTTGCGCAGGATTTCATCCCGGAAATTTCGGGCGGACGAATCCGAGATCCCCAGGTGGGTTTCCAAACCCCGCATCAGCTTTTCATCTGGTTCAAGGTCTTCGCCGGTTACGGCGTCCCGCAGCCTGGTCTTTTCGCAGTAGGACTGGATGTGGTCAAGGTACGTGTTGAACAACTGCTGGGCCGTATCCTCGAACGAATGGACGAAGGCCTTCTGCAGTTCCTTTTTTACCGCTTCGTCGTACAGGGCCCGGGAGTCGGCGATATAACCCAGGAGCTTTTCCTTTTCCTGACCCGTATCAACGTGGGCGCCCTTTTCAATGGCTTCCTTTTCCTCCAAAAGAACCTGGATGGGTGAGATGCACTTGGCTCCGTGTTTGACGATGGCGCCGGAAATACAGTCAATGACGTGCCGGGGGGATATGCCCGTCATGCCTTCGTCCGGAAATTCCCTTTGCAACTCCCGGGTGTCGTTCACGGTGAAGTCTTGCACGTGCTGGCTATCGTACAATTTCATCTTGGTAATGAGTGTGACGTTCTTCTTCTTGGACACCTTCAGCCGGCTCAACACGGCGAACTGGGCGGCCACCTCCAGCGCGTGGGGGGCAATGTGGCAGTCGAGGCCGGGGCAGGCAAGCATGCTCTGATAGATCTTTACTTCCTCCGACGCAATCAGGTTATACGGTATTTTGACGATTATCATGCGGTCGTGCAGGGCTTCGTTCTTCTTCTGGGCCGTGAAGGCGTTGAACTCGGTCTCGTTGGTATGGGCGATGATGACCTCGTCGGCGTAGAGCAGGGCGAACCGGCCTGTTTTGATGGTGCTTTCCTGGGAAAGGGTAAGGAAGGTATAGATGAATTCCACCGGCATCTTGAGCATTTCCACACCTTCGAACAGGCCGCGGTTGGCCGCTTCCAGCGCACCGTTGAAGTTCCAGACCCGGGGGTCCCCTTCGTTGCCGTACTTGGCCACCGCGGCCAGATCAAGGCCGCCTACCAGGTCGGCAATGTCCATGCTTTTGGGGTCGGAGGGGACGTAGGTGCCGATGCCTACCCGGTTCTGCTCGGAGATGATAATCCGGTGGACCGGTACGGCAAACGGGTCGTTATGGTAGAGGTGCTCCAGGTTCCATTGACACTGGGGACAGAGGTCGCCCTCAATACGCACGCCCAGTTCCTGCCGGGCTTCGGCCCGCAGGGACGGGGGAATGAGATGGAGGGGCTCCTCGTGCATGGCGCATCCTTTAATCGCATAAACGGCCCCCTCGTCGGTCAGTGAGAATTTCTCGAGACCCTTTTTCAAGAGAATGGCGAGGGTCGATTTACCCGAACCGACGGGACCGACCAGGAGGATGATTCTCTTGCGGGTGTCCAGGCCCCGGGCCGCCGCCGCTATCACGTCGACGAAGGCCGCCACGGACCGGTCGATGCCGAAGAGATGACCCCGAAAGAAGTTGTGCAGGCGGAGGCCGTCTCTTTGTTCCTGACCCACCTCCGGTGGGTGCCCGGCCGCCTCGATCATCCTGAACACCCTGGTATGGGATAGTGAAGCGACCTGGGGATTTTGTCGCACTATCTCCATATAGTCCGCGAAATTGCCTTCCCATTTTGTCCGGTCCAAGCGGTCGTGGTAGGCGGCGAGTTTTTCAATCAGCATTGTAACCCTCCTTAACCACGTCTTACTGCCAGATTCTAGTGGTTGGTCATGTGGCTCCAGAGCAGCTTGCTCCTGGATTCAACCCGGCATTGCAACTCCACCCGGTGACCCCATAAGTCCTGACAGTAGTTCAACGTTTCCCTGGCGTACTTTTCGTCCATGTCCTCCTCGCCCACCTGGTGCAGGACGAGGTTTCCCTGATTGGGTACCTCCCGGTAGACCTCGATTCCGGGGTAGGGGGGTTTGGCGTAGTAATCAGCCAGATAGTCCCTGACATAGCGCCAGTCCTTTTCCGCCACGTCCCACTGCTCCTGGGAGGCAGTCTCCTTTTTGACCCATTTGTAGATGTCGAGTTCCTCAACTATTTGTTCGTTTAGGTAGTTGCGGATGAATGAAGAGTCATTTTCTTCCGAAGCTGCCTTGATAACTTCCGCGCAACCATATTCCTTTTCGACCATATCCAACATCTTGGATCCGAAATGGTAGGGGTTTATCCCCAACGGGTACGGGACGGTGACGAAGGCGTGCGTGAGGGCCGCCTCCATCCTTTCGTCCTGGCTAAGATCCAGCATATCCAGGATTTTCTGGTGGGTCCACACGGCAAAGCCCTCATGTAAAAGCCGGGTACGGGAAAAGGGTTGGAAGTAGATACCCTCCTGCCGGATCACCGAGAGGACATCCCGCTGGTAATCGAGAAGCTGTGGCGAATACCGGATAATGTAACCCAAAAGGTCTCCGGTGGGCCGGGGCAGGCGGTTGAGCGATCCGGGGCGCACCTTTTCCTTCTTGTCACGGGCTACCTTTTCGCTCTCCGAGAGTGTGCGCTTGCCCAGGCGCAGATCGAGGTCAAAAAGTTCGTCGTACGGCGTCTTGCATTCCACCGGCCGTTTTTCCACCACCGGTTCGTGCTCCTCGTCCCGGGAGTGAGCCTGGATAGCCAGGCCGCGGGTGATCAACTCCTCCATGGCCGCGAACCCATATATCTGTTCATAGGTCGCAAACCTGGTGCTGGCGGCGGCCATATAACCGGGCATGTCTTTGCGGGTGTCCTTCCAGTACTCGTTGCATTTAAAAACGTGGGAGTGGCCCATGGCATGGGCCATGACCAGGGCTTTCTGCACTTCGTTGTTGTTATGGAGAATATAGGCGTAAGCCGGGTCGGAATTTACCACCAACTCGTAGATCCTGCCTTCGCCGTGCTCGTATCTGGTTTTCTGAATCCAGTAGTTGCGCCCGAAGGTCCAATGGTGATAATGGTTGGGCAGACCGTAGGCCGCCACCTCGTAGAGCACGTGGTAAGGCACTGTTTCAAAATGGACCGGGTGGGGTGAGAGGCCCAGTGCATGCGCAGCATCCCATATTTCCCCGGCCATGCTTTCCATACTCCTCATGATCCCACCCCGATTCCCTTTACTTCATCCGACATCAGCTTCTTGATGGCCTCCCAGACCTCGCCGGCCTGACCCAGCTTTACCGCGGCGTAGCGGTTGCCGTCCTTGAGGAGCTCCTTGTAGGCCCGGGACAGTCGTGACAGGAGGTAATAATTGCTGTCGTTGGGTTCGATCTCAACATAACCGAACCTGTTGAACACGTGAATCATACCGGCGAGGAACCTGGCCGCCTCCGCGCACTCGAAGTCCTCTCCATCCGAGAACTGAAGAGCGTAGACATTCCACAGCTCCAGCGGGTAGCGTTCGGTCAGGATCGATTGGGTCAGCTGGAGCGCGGACAGGCACTTGGTGCCCCCGCCCCGGCCTTCCTGGAAAAACCGCTCCTCATCCACCTCGAAGGCCTCGGTGTCATAGTTTATGAAAACGATTTCCGCCCGGTCATAGCGTTTGCGGATAAACCAGACTATCCAGAAGCAGATGGCCCGGGTCAAAAACCTTTCCGCCTCACCCATGGATCCGGAAACATCACGCAACAGGAAAATGACCGCGTTGCTCACTTCCTTGGTTTTGGTCCGCCAGGTGCGGAAGCGCAGGTCATGGTTGTCGATCGAAATGCCGGAATCATTTGACGCGCCGCGCTTGATGACTTCCTTCAGGGTAGCCTTTTTGTCGAGGTTGCTCAGCTGACCCTTTTTGCGGCGGTCGGTGAAATCCTCGTCCTGGTCCACCACCTGCGATTTTCTGGTGAGGTCTAAATTGGGCAGGGTCAACTCCTCGAAGAGGTATTCCGCCAGGGTTTCTATGTCGATTTCAACCAGGTACTGAAATTCCTGGTGAGCGTCACCGGGCTTGCGGCCGGTTCCTTCCTTGGGCCGCTGACCGATTACGTCACCTTTACGGCTGCCGCCCTTGCCCTGGCCGGTGCCTTCCTGTCCCTCGTTTTTCGGGTCATAGCGGAACCGGTATTCGTCCAGGTAACGGACGGGAACCGTTACTCTTTTCTTGCCGTCGGACGTGATAATATTTTCGTTGGCAACGAGTTCCTTCAAGTTGTCCTTGATGACGTGCTTTATCTTTTCCAGGTGGCGCTCTTGGTCCCGGTTGCCTTTCTGCTGGATGTCATAATAGCCGGCATCTGGTTCTAGGGTATTCATGTGTGACCTCCTTGCCCGGAAGAACGGCCGGCCGGTTCCGGCAGAGACTGTCGGAAAATAAACGGCTTTCCTTCCAGTATATAGCCCGGTCGCAACGGATAACACCGTCCCTGAAAAATTGCCCGGCCGGTACCCCGTCACGGTGACCCGCCGGCCGCAAAAGTACGGATGAATGGAAATGAGTAGACAGAAGCGAGCCCCGGGGGCGTAATATACTAGAAGGGACGAAAGTAGGCCCCGGATATATGCAGTAATTATCTTCCATGGTATAATAAGGCTTGGATTGACCAAGGCCTCATTTTAAACCGAAGGAGAACAAGGAAGGTGCGCTTGCAAAAAGTCCTGGCCCAGGCAGGGGTAGCCTCGCGCCGCCATAGCGAGGAACTTATCCTGCAGGGCGAGGTAAAGGTAAACGGGTGTCCCGTCACCACCCTGGGTACCAGGGTGGACCCGGCCAGGGACCGTATCGAGGTGGGGGGCAGGGTCATCGACCCGCAGTTGCCCAAGGTATATCTGGCCCTGCATAAACCCCGGGGGGTGCTGTCCACCGTCCACGACCGTTTTCGGCGCCGGACCGTGCTTGATCTCGTGCCCGGGGTGGGCCCCGGCGTCTTTCCGGTCGGCCGGCTGGATTACGACAGCGAAGGCCTGCTCCTTTTGACCAACGACGGAGATCTGGCCTGGGCTATCACCCATCCTTCGCACCTCGTCCCCAAGACCTATCTCGTTACCGTAGCCGGCCAAGTCGATCCTGACGCGCTCAGTCTCCTGAGCACCGGGGTTGTCCTGTCCGACGGGGTGACCGCGCCGGCACACGTACGTCTGGCTGGTCACCGTGGGGAGGATACTTTGATGGAGATAACTATTCACGAAGGCAAAAAACGCCAGATCCGGCGCATGTGCGGCCATGTTGGTCATCCCGTAAAGAGTCTGGTCCGGACGAAGGTGGGTCCTATTCACCTTGACGGCCTGGCAAGTGGCCAGTACCGCCACCTGGAAGAGCGGGAAGTGGAGAGTCTGCTGTCCTTGGTACAGCCGTTATTGCAGGATAGGGGGGATAACCTTGCACGCCGTAGTGACCAACGTCTGGAGTAAGCTCTGTGAAGAGGACGGCCACGTTTTTTCCCGGGTGGTCATTGAAAAAACCCGGGCTTGTTCGCTGCGCCCGGTGGCCTGCGGGCCGGACCGGATTCAGTTGCTGATTGAGGGCGTGGGCGTACTGGCCACGGGTACTATCTCCGTGCACGACGGTCTGTTGGAAGAGATTCAGATATCTTCATCGCCGGGTCCCGCCGTGAAGCTGGAACTGACCCTGGACCACCCGGCTGCTCACTACCTGCACGATGAAGCGGGCCTGCCCCACCGCACCGTTGTCGACATCGACCGCGTATCCCTCCGGCACCTTCTGACCGGACGCCGCATTGCCGTCGACCCGGGCCACGGCGGGAATGATACCGGATTTGCCGGACCAGTCAACCTGTTGGAGAAGGACGTGGTCCTGGCTATTGCCCGGGACCTCGGCAAACTCCTGGCGGCGGCGGGGGCCGAGCCGTTGTTTGTACGCCGGAACGACTGTAACGTGCCCTGGTCCGAGAGGGCGGAGCGGACCAAAGGGGCCGAACTGTACATAGCCATCCATGCCGGCAACGGACAGGGTGGTTGCGCGGTGGGCTTCAACCCGGCGGCGGCGGAGTCGGCCAACCTGGCCCGCCTCATCCAGGAAAAGTTGGCCGACAAGGCCCACCTAGGGACGCGGGAGGTATGCGCCTTCGGGCACCTGGCCGGTCTCGGTGCCCTGCCGGCGGTGGAAGTAGAGGCGGTGACCATTACGGACTGGGTGGAGGAGGGTCTCCTGCGGAGTCCGACCTTTCGCTCCAAGGTGGCCCAAGGCATCTTTAACGGCCTGGTCAGCTACCTTTGGCGCAAGCATGGCGGCGACTCGAAAGGAAAACCCGCTGCAGTGTTATTCGGGCAGCGCCCCGCCCCCTCTGGTGGCTGCGGCCACGGCGTCATTCCGCTAAGGACACACCTCATTACCGAAAAGGACGATATCTTCAGCGTCCTGGAACAATACATCAAGGGGGTAGCCGAACCCGGGGATGTCATCGCCCTCGCGGAAAGCATGGTAGCCATCACGCAGGGCAGGGCCATTCCGCAGCAGTCGGTACATCCCGGTCCGCTGGCCGCCTTCCTGAGCCGGTTCCCGGGCAAGGACGGCAGCCTGGCTACACCGCACGCGATGCAGTTGGCCATCCAGGAGACCGGGGCGGGACGGGTTATCCTAGGAGCGGCGGCCGCCGCATTGGGCCGTCCCTTCGGCCGGCGGGGCGACTTTTACCGGGTGGCCGGCCGGCATCTGGCCCTGATCGACGATGTGGCCGGTACCATGTGGCCGTACGAAAAACACATCATCCTGGGTCCGCACAATCCCAGTCAACTGGCCGGCGAGTTGAGGGAAAGGCTGGGGGTGGAGGTGGCCATCGTAGACGTCAACGACATCAGGTGCGTGGACATCCTGGCTGCCACTCCCGGCGTGGACAAACGGAGGGTGAGCCGGGCCTTGGCCTCCAACCCCCTGGGCAATGACGATCAACAGACCCCCGTCGCGATATTGAAAAATATGGCCCGTGTGCCTAACGAATCCAGCCGGCGAATAGGGACAGGAGGGCCATGATCCGGGGCCACGCGGCCCGGTAGTTAACGGTACACCCTCCGGTGGCCCGGACACCGGGGACGAGGGCCAGGGCTTGCTGCCAGTGCGGCTCGTTCAGTTCCATGTCCAGGTCGACCGGCTCCCTGGGCCGGAGAACGGTCAGTTCACCGGCCCGCTCCACGGCTTGACGGGCGGCGTTGGTAATGTGCCGGCCTGCTGCGGCCGGGTGTACGTTCACCGCCGACCTCTCCATCACGGCCTCTTTAACGGCCACGCCCGTCACCCCCGGCAGGAAGGCCTGCACTTCCGTAACCAGAGCCTGATCACCGGTGACAAGACCGACCGGCACGCCGTGGTAACCCGCCGCTAGGGTACTCAGCAGGGCTTCGCCGGCGTTTTCCCCATTCAGGCGCAGGCTCCTGATGCGCCGGTCAATGGTGTGGGGTAAGACGGCACCGCTGGTACCGCTGGCGGCATGGAAGCCCACCAGAAAGACCATGTCGGCCTTTTCCACCCCGGTCATCCAGAGGTACGGCCGGGGACCGCCCCTTATCAGGCTGGCTCCGCCTCCGAGCAGGGCGTGCTCCAGATTCTCCTTGCTCCAGTGGGAATCGGACACAATGATCTGTCCGGCGCCGCCAGCTATTGCTCCTTCAATGGCCGCGTTGACTTCGGCGAGCAGCTGAGCCCGGCGGTCGGCCGGTTCGGGCGGCTGGGCCGGCCAGTTTACGTAGCCTACCGTGCCTTCCATGTCGGCAGCCACAAAAACGGTTGGATGGTCTGTCAAAACGCTCACCTCCGGTATTGTTGGCGGGGACAAGGCATATCATCTTGACGGGTGATAACTTTGAGAATGCGCTGGTTGTTAGCCTTTTGCGGCCTGGGCGCGGCCCTGGCCGGCGTGGTTTGGTGGCACCAGGGCGCCGGGCGAAACCAGGGCGGAACGGACCCGGTTCTCGTGGCAGCCACGGCGTTGGCGGACATCCACGAAACGCCGGATAGCCGCTCTCCCCTGGTGACCCAGGCCCTTTTCGGCTGGCCGGTACGGGTCAAGAAGGATACCGGCCGGTGGCTGGATGTCGTGGCCGCCGACGGTACGGCCGGCTGGGTCCAGGCGCATGTTTTGCGGCTGGACCCACAGAACGGAACCTCCTTCCTGGTGGGGCGTCCGGTAGCGCCCCTTCTGGCGGCCCCGGACCGGGAAGCAGCCCGGACCGGCTCCCTGTACCTGGGCAGTATAGTGCGGGTGCAGGCTACACGGGGGGACTTCGCCGCGATCACGCTGACCGGGGGGCAAACCGGCTGGCTTGCCCTGGCGGACCTGATGCCGGCTCACGAGGGCCGGACCGCTGCTTTGGGCAACGGGGCCGGGGTGGTCGCCAGGGCCCGTTCCCTGGCCGGCACTCCCTATCTCTGGGGAGGCATGTCGGCCAGGGGAATCGATTGTTCGGGGCTGGCCTACGTGTCCTATCTGGTCAACGGATTGACGATTCCCCGCGATGCGGACCTGCAGTTTCTGGCCGGACAACGGGTGGAGCCGGGCCACTTGCAAGCGGGAGACCTGGTGTTCTTCGCTCTGGGGGATTCGCCTTTACCATCCCATGTCGGCATTTATCTCGACCACGGCAATTTCATCAACGCCCGGTCCCGCCAGGGAGTAATTGTGAACTCGCTGTCCGACCCCTATTTTGCCCGTTCCTACCTGGGCGCCCGACGGTTTTTCGACGGTGCCTCCGGCGAAGTACCGGACAATACCAGAAGCGATGGCGTAGCCCACCTTGCTCCGGTAGGCCGGATCGGCAAGCAGGCGGGCCTCGTTCGCGTTGCTGAGAAAACCGGCTTCGACGATAACTGAGGGCATGGCGGCCATCCGGGTCAGGTAAAAATCTCCTTCCAGTGCCTCCCGGCCGGAGTTCTGCAGTATCCGGTTCAACTCCGCCTGGATGCAGGTGGAGAGCCGCTTGCTTTCCGGCCGGCCGTGCTGGGAAAAGCTTTGTGACCCGTACTCGCCCGAACCGGGGAAGGCGTTCAGGTGGATGCTGACCAGGATATCGGCGTTGCTGCGTTGGGCGATCTCCAGCCGGTGGGCCAGGTCCTGCCTCTTGCCGGTCAGGAGGGTGGCGGTAGGATCGCTTAAGTAGTGGTCGTCGTCCCGGGTGAGAATGACCGTTGCGCCGCCTTGTCTCAATTGGGCGACCAGGCACCTGGCGATGGCCAGAGCGATATCCTTTTCCCGTTCACCCGCGGAGCTGACCGCTCCCGGATCGGGTCCGCCGTGTCCGGCATCCACCACGACCACCCGCCCAATGAGGCTCCCCGCCAGGACTGACGACTGGGCCGCCGGACCCGCCTGCGCGGGTGCCCCGCCGGGCCCGCAGGACAGCAGCAGAAGTAAAAGCCCGGCTGTCACCAAGCGGTAAAGTCGGGCCGCTGCTCTTTTGCTCATCGGCAAGATCCGTTTACCCCCGCATAGAAATATATTTTTCGGCGTGGCGTTGTAGTATCGTTTACGGCAGGCGGTTTGGCGCTCCTACATCAGCAGGATTTCCCTCCGCGGGGCAGAATATGCGGGAGGAAGGCGGCCTTTAGCCCCTGGCGGCAGCAGGAATTTGCCAGGATATAGCGAAATGGATGGCAAAGGCGCGCTTGGGGCAGGGAGCCCGAACTCCTTCCTTCATCTTGGGTGTTTACCTGCCGATAGAGTATACAGGGGCAGGTCGGGTAGATTTTGTCCTTTGCTGGTGGACAGCGCTGTGGTTTGCCGGTCCGGTAAAGGACACGCCTAATAGATTACATGAAAGAGGGTGTCGGGTGCCGGCCCCCGGTACGAGGTGGGGGCGGGTTAACCGGATTGCAGTGAGCGACACGGAAAGAGGAGCCTTCAACGGTACCATCCGGGCCAAAATAAGGCTGGATTTCAAGGGTAAGGGAAAGCCCGGCCGTCTTTTCGGCGGACGCTCCCTGGAACAGGGAGCCGAGGATGCCCGGGAGCACCATGTAACCATGTTTCGCAACGTGCCCCTGCAGGGGGTGCAAATTGACGACATCGACATCAGCGGCGCCGTTTATACCGTCGTGGACGAATTGAACAACGTCGAGACGGCCTACGCACCGGTAGTGGTGCAGGTCAGCGCCGATTCCCTCGAGGAGATGCTTCCCTTCATCGTGCGGTCGGAATTCCGCAAGATCGACGTAATGGAACCCTCTACGCTGGAGTTGGACCGCCACCGCCTGGAGAGACTGCTCTTTCGCATGGCCGAGGAAACATTGAGCTACAAACGGTATCTGGAACGGAAATACAGCCAATAGGAGCCGCCCGGCATATTCGTCCAACTCCCCGGAATATAAAGGTAAAAAAACCGGGGAGGCGCCTTTCTGATGCGGGCAGTAGGTTCAAGGCGGCCGGTCTCGAGGGTTCTCGGGGCGGTCGCGATAGTCGCCGTTACGGCGGGGCTGATATTTCTCCTGGTCCGGCAGCCCTGGCTGGACATCACTCCGCCGGAATTGGCCGCAGCGGGTCTGGAGCCCGGTTATGTTTACAACGGCGGTCCTGTGGTCACCCTGGAGTTAAAGAACTATACCAGCTTGCCCCGGGCCCTGGTGCTGGTCAACCATGAACCCCGGGCCAGTTTCGGGCGGCGCTACGTGACAGTCCCGGTCGCCGACCGGGATTTGATCGAGGTGGACGGCAGTTTCTACCATCATTCGTTGGAGGTGGAGGTGCTTGATGTTTCCCGGGGCATAACTTCACCGCCGGCTGGCCGCACGGTGGAGGTGGACGGCACGATAACGGCGGTGGGACGTGTGCACGTGAAGCAACCCTGAACAATAGAAAACGCGGAGGTGGGTTTGATTTGAATCTTTACGGGAGCCGGAAGGTGAGCAAAGTGGCTCTTCTGATGGCCCTTACGGAAAGCCGGGAAGATGAGCGCAGTATGAAGGCGGACTTTGCCAATAGCGGCTTTCAGACGGCGGCTGTTGATACCGGCGGGGAGTTCGTGGCGTCGGTGAGCAAGATAATCGAGCGGGCCGTTGTAGCGGCTAAACGGGAGGGCGTCATCCGGGAAACGCACGCCGAGGAGGGTGCTGTGGCCGGCGCCGTTCATGAGGCGCTTTCCCAGGTAATCAGCAAGGCGATTGGTCTCAACATTGGCGGCAAGGTGGGCATCGCCCGCCAGGACGACCACCTGAGTGTAGCGCTCTTTCTGGGAGTGGGGCTGCTGCACCTGGACGAGGTGGCCGTGGGTATGGGACACCGGGTGATAGGGATGGCTGAGCGGTAGTTGCGTTCCTTGGCTGCCGCCAAATTGCTTTGAGGAGTTGTTCCGGCAATCAGGATTGTTGACTTGAGTCACAGTTTTGCGGACAACATGCCCGGCTTCAGGATGAAGAACCGGGACGGAGCCCTTACTGAATTTACGGCCAGGATACGGCCGTTTTTGACGCATGAGGGAGTCATTGCCGCTCTACCAGGGAAAAGCCTCCTTCGAAATTACCGAGATAACTTTCCAAACCTCCATCGGTACGTACCTTGATTCTCCTTACCACCGTTATCCTGATGGGAAAGATATCGGTGCCATCGAAATCACGGAGGTAATCCTTCCGGGGATTGTTATCGACGTCCGGGAAAGGTGCCCTTTGGAACCGGTTGGAGTGGATGTGATACCAAAAGATCTAGACCTGGGCGGCAGGGCCGTTTTGTTCAATTTCGGGTGGGACAAGTACTGGGGAACCGAAAAGTATCGTTCTTATCCGTATATATCCGGAGAACTGGTCAATTGCCTGATAAGCAGCGGCGTGAAGCTGGCGGGGGTGGATACGGCGAACATCGACAATTCCGGTAACCTGGAACGACCCGCCCACACCCTGTTGCTCAAGAATGATATTTTGATTGTCGAGAATCTGACGGGGCTGGAACAACTGCACGGAACCCGGTTCAGATTCTTTGCCGTTCCCTGGAAGGCAAAGAAAGTGGCAGCCTTGCCGGTCAGGGCGTTTGCCGAGGTTTTGTAATTCATGTTTGACTTGAGCCGAGATGCCATCATAAAGCATTTGCGACATATACCGGCGTAGGGAAAGAGGTCGACACAGATCTTTATGAGCTGGGCTTCCGGTCGATTGAGGGACTTAGAGGGCAAGACCCGCAAGAAATTTATCTACGAAACAGGGCAGCCCTATATTGCGGCTTTAGCTATCTGGCTGGGTCTTCTGGTGGCGCCGATGGTTTCAGTAAGTCACGAACTGCAGCTCAAAGTCAAGAAATAGGTAGCTATCGCCGCAGCCGGCTCTTGCTCCTTCCTGTTCCGTTGACTGGTGGTGGGTCCCATGCTATACTGAAAAAAAAGTGCGATGGGGTTCGCCGGAGAAATACCGCGGCCGCGGTTGATGACCCCTACCAGTGGATGGTAGGGGTCATTTTTGTGCCTGAAACAGAAAGGAGAGCGGGGATTTGATGGAGGACTACAAAGCGGCAAAACAAGTTGTTCTGGAATGCGCCCGGGATCTTGTGACCAGCGTTTCCAGCAGGGGGAACCAGTTTGCCGTTGACCTGGTCAACACATGCGTGGTCCGGCTGGAGGGAGAGTCCTTTACCCTGGTTGTCCTGGGCGAGTTCAAGCGGGGTAAATCCACCCTGGTCAACGCCCTCCTGGGGGCGGCAGTGATGCCTTCGGCCCTGGTTCCCCTGACGGCCATCCCAACCCTGGTCCGGTACGGGGATAAGGCTTCCGCCCGGGTGCTCTTCCAAAACGGCAACAGGGAAGAAATTGCGGTAGCCGAGGTGGAACAGTATGTGGCCGAAAAACACAATCCGGCCAACGTCAAGAACGTACGCGAGGTGGAGATCGACTTCCCCGCCGCCTGTCTCAAAGACGGCATGGTGCTGGTGGATACCCCGGGGGTGGGGTCGGCGTACCAGCACAACACGGACTCGGCTTACGGCTACCTGCCTTACGCCGATTCGGCGGTCTTCCTTATTTCGGCGGACGCTCCCCTGTCCCGGGTGGAACTGGATTACCTGCGGGATATCCAGGGGCACGTTAGGAAGATCTTTTTCGTCCTGAACAAGATCGATATAGTGGACCCCGCGGAGCTGGACGAAGTGGTCGCCTTCACAAGGAAGATTCTCCGGCAAAACCTGGACGACCCCGATATCTACCTCTTACCCCTTTCGGCCCGCTTGGCCCTGACGGCCAAACGGGAAAACGATGCCCAAAAACTCCAGCAGAGTTGTCTTGACGTTTTGGAAGCGGATCTCTATTCCTTTATCCGCCGGTCCAAGGGGGCTCTGGTTCTGACCGCGGCGGCCAACCGCCTGCTCAAGGTCGTCAGTGACGGGGAGATGGCCCAGAACCTCTGGCGGCGGGCCATGGACGATAGCATTGAGGGATTGACCGACAAGATCGGTCGCTTCGATAAAGCCCTCGCCGAACTGGAAAGGGAAAGAGAGGACAGCATTTACCTTCTCTACCGGGAGGTTGACCGGGTGGCGGCCAAGATCGCCGCCAACATGGAGGCTTTTCACCGGGAGACCTTGCCGGTGCTGTCCGACCGGTTGCAGGAGTATGCCCGGGATAATCTTGCCGGCCAATCAGCCAAAGAAGCCGCCGCTACCCTGCACAAGTACGTTATCACCCTAGTGCAAACGGAACTGGAGAGAAAAAAGGAACAGGAGTGGGAGCTCATCCAGGATGATCTAGCCGCCCTCGCCGACCGCTTCTTCGACCGGATTGAAGGCATCGTGGACCGCCTGTTGCAGGCTGCGGCCCACATTTTCAACCTGGACGTGGTCAGCGCGGCCAGGAAGGATTACGTTCTGGGTGACCGGCGGATTTTCTTTCACTTTCACGAACATCCCGCCTTCATCCCCAACCTGACGGACCTACCCCTTTTCGCCGTAATTCCCGTTTCCCTGGCCAGAGGCCACGTGGTGAAGAAAGCCGGCGAAAAACTGACCGAACTCCTGGACCGCAACTGTGGCCGGGTGCGTTACAACCTGGCTGAAAAGGTCAAGGAGAGTGTGCGCAGGATGGCGGGCGATTTGCGCCTGCGGGCCGATGCCCTGGCCCGGAGTCTGAAGACGGCCCTGGAGGACGCGCAGCGGGAGCGCGGCTACGACAGGGAAAAAAGGGCGGCAGCGTTGGCAACCCGGGAGCGCGAACTGGCCCTGCTGACCCAGTGGCGGGAAACTCTGCGGAAGGTGCTGAGCCAGTGGCAAGATCACCTTCGGGACGCCGGGAAGGCGGGGATGGGCAGGTAGGGGCGCTCCGCCGATGGGCAGACGGCCTTTACAGGCGGTCCCCGGGGAAATATAATGGAAGACGGGTTATTTTGGTACGAAGGAGCACGAACCATGTCTTCCATTAGGGTGAGATTTGCCCCCAGCCCCACCGGCAGCCTGCATATAGGCGGAGCGCGGACAGCCCTCTTCAACTGGCTGTTTGCCCGTAAATACGGCGGTTCCTTTGTCTTGCGCCTGGAGGATACCGATCTAGGGCGCAATTTACCGGAAGCTGAGAAACATATCCTGGAAGGCCTGGCCTGGCTGGGTCTGGATTGGGATGAGGGGCCGGACAAGGGGGGGCCGCACGCCCCCTACCGGCAGTCCGACCGGTTGGATCTGTACCGGAAGGAGGCCGGCCGTCTCATAGAAAGGGGGCTGGCCTACTCCTGTTACTGTCAGCCGGAGGATTTGACGCGGGACCGGGAAAAGGCGCAAGCGGAAGGAAAACCACCCCTGTATTGCGGACGCTGCCGCGATCTGGATGAGAAGGCCCGGAGGGAGAAGGAAGCGCTGGGTTTGAAGCCCGCTTTGCGATTGCGCGTGGAGCCGGGTCAGACCGTGGTGGACGACCTAATCCGCGGTCAGGTGGTTTTCCTCCACGAAACCATCGATGATTTCATCATTGTCAAGTCGAACGGGGTTCCCACCTACCACCTGGCATGCGTGGTGGACGACCACCATATGGCCATCAGCCACGTCATCCGGGCCGAGGAACACCTCTCCAATACCCCGAAGCAACTGATGCTTTATAAGGCCTTGGGCTGGGAGCCGCCGGCCTTTATGCACGTTTCCATGATTCTGGCTCCCGACCGGGCCAAGCTGTCCAAACGGCACGGGGCCACCGGAGTCGAGGAGTTCAGAAGGGACGGTTTTTTGCCGGGAGCACTTCTGAACTACCTGGCTCTTTTAGGCTGGTCGCCCGGCGACGAGCGGGAAGTGTTCAGCCGGGAGGAACTCGTTGCCGCCTTTATGCCCGAGAACATAACCAAACACGCGGCCATCTACGATCTGCAGAAGCTTACCTGGCTGTGCGCCCAGTATCTGCGCAATCTGCCTCTGGACGAGGTGGTGGAGCGGGCCTTGCCTTTCCTGGCCGGAGCCGGTCTGGTCCCGGAAAACCCCGCCCCGGAGGAGATGGCTTATATAAGGAAGGTGGTCGACCTGGTGCGTACCAGGGTGCATACCCTGGCGGAACTGGCCGGGTCGGCGGACTACTTCTTCAAGGATGAGTTCTCTTACGAGGACAAGGGCGTCCGGAAATACTTCCAAAAGCCGGGGGCGGCGGATCTCCTGCTCAAGGGGCGGGAGGCCCTGGCCGGGGCGGAGCCCTTCGATGAGGCCGGGACGGAAAAGGCCTACCGCGACCTGATAGCCGAACTGAACATCTCCGGTGGTACCCTCATCCACCCGACGCGGCTGGCCCTGACCGGCCGTACGGTGGGCCCCGGCCTGTTCGACATCGTCGCCGCCTTGGGGCGGCAGCGGTGTCTGGACCGCTTGGCCAAGGCGGCCGAAATGGCCACATCAGTGGAAACGAGTTAGGTAAATTGCCAGCTCGTTCCCGCCATGCCGGTAGGCAGACGCCGAAATAATGCCCTACGGTTCCGGCAGGAGCGAAACCCTCTGTCCTGCCCTGAAGCCAAGGTCTTGCGGACCGTTATCCGCCGGCGGAAGAATGCTTATAAAGGGGTGTCGAATTGCGGGTTTGCAGGGATAATGTTATCTACAGTTTTGGGGCTGATAATCCGCCGGCATTGAGAACGGCTCTCCCGGCCAGGCTGACCTTTGAAACGCAGGACTGCTTCGGTGGACAGATTAAATCCAGCGAGGACATCGTGGCCCTTGTGGATTTCACCCGGGTGAATCCAGCCACTGGACCCGTTTACCTCGCAGGAATCCATCCGGGGGATGTCCTGGCCGTGCACATCGCCGACATCCGGGTGTGTTCGCCGGGAATCATGGTTGCAACGCCGGGAGCCGGCTTACTGGGAGAACTCGTTACCATGCCGGAGACAAAAATCCTCGATATTTACGGCGGGCATGTTCATTTCGGCGGCCTGTCTCTTCCCCTTGCTCCCATGGTCGGCGTCATCGGGGTGGCTCCTGCGGGCCTGGGCGTTTCGTGCGGTACCCCCGGTTCCCACGGGGGAAACATGGACACGATCCTGGTAGCCGCAGGCAGTACTCTCTTTCTTCCGGTCGCCGTAGAGGGAGCCCTTCTTGCGATGGGCGACCTGCACGCCCTGATGGGTGATGGCGAGATCATGGTCAGCGGAGTGGAAGTGGCCGGAGAAGTGGACGTTACGGTTACGAAGGCCCATGGCTGGCAATTGGAACATCCGCTGGTCATCACGCCTGACCAGGTGGCCGTGATCGCCTCGGCGCCCACCTTCGACGAAGCCGCGGAGATCGCCACCCGGCAAATGGCCCTGTGGCTGCAAAGGGAGACCGGTTTTTCGCTGAACGAGGCCGGGATGTTTTTAAGTGCCGCGGGCCATCTTCAGGTTTGCCAAATGGTGGACCCCTGGAAAACATCCAGGATGGCTGTTTCCCGGTCCCTTCTCAGACAGTTGGGAGTCACCGCGGCTTTTTGAGTCGTCAGGCCCGCCGGGCATAAGCAAAAGCCCGCCGGTTTCCGGCGGGCATATGTTTCTTGGTAGCCCCAACGGGACTCGAACCCGTGTTTCTGCCTTGAGAGGGCAGCGTCCTAGGCCGCTAGACCATGGGGCCAATGGCTGCGGGACTAGGATTCGAACCTAGACTGTACGATCCAGAGTCGCACGTGCTACCGTTACACCATCCCGCATCTAGTGGCATTATATCACGGACCAGGGTTGCTATGCAAGGGCTTGGCGCCCAAATCTCGGGCGTAGCCAGGCGTTGGGGTAAGCGTAGCCGTCATGGCCGCTCTAGAGATGTTCGGGTAACGGACGGCGGCTGACCAGAAACCGGTATAGCTCACGGCCAGGCACTTCCCTGGCAAGTGCGGCCCGCAAGGGATTTCTCCGCCTACCGTTTACTCGGGATCAGCCCGGTGAAAGCCATAATGGCCATATAGCCGATGACGCTTATCGTACTGCTCACGAACATGCTCACAATAATCCCGATAACGGGAATGTATTTAAGGATAATCGTCAGGGCAGCACCAACCAGAGACAGGGCGACGAATAAAACCAGGATACCCAACGTGGACCAGGGCTTTCCCTTAACGATGCTTCCGAAATGGAAGTACCCAGGCCACGCTCTCTGTTCGTTAAGTATCTGAGCATGGTGATCGTATAGGCCCCGAAGATAAGAATCCAGGGGAGAATAAGCAGGAGGATGCCTAAAACGATTCCAGCGAAGCTTGCTGCTTTGCCGAGAATTAAACCAAAGAGGAGCGCTAATAGGAAGATAATAAGAGCCGATACAGCGATTACAGCTATCATAACAGCAACGTTTAACCACAGGAAACCGAAAGCCCGCCAAAAAAATTTAGCTCCCTTTCGAAAGTAGCCGGATAGGCTGAACTCATCATTTACCGCATCGATCAGACTGCCCGGCGTCGCCGCCATAACGAACGGCGCTATGGCCAGGACGGTTATCGCGCCAGCGAGCGTCAGGATGAGAAGGGAGTGGTAACCGCCCGCGAAGTAGTTTGGGGGCGGTACCGTGGGCAGCGTGAAAGAGGGTCTGGTCATAATGGAAAAGAGCGGAACACCGGACAGGGACATCAAAAGTATGATGATTAGGTTAATAATAAAATTGATACCGGCCACGCCGATAGCTCCCCTGTGATCCCAGAACTCTGCCCATCCGGTCACCAACGACTCCCAGGCACCCATGCTATTCGGCCGGACCGGCAAACCGGCACGGCCATCCCCCTTTTTCGTTACCTAACTGATAAGCTTCCTTTAAGCCTGTCAACCGGTCTTAACGGGTATACGGTCCTCGCAAGGAACCCCCACCTGGCAAAGACCGCAACCCGTTTTCTCCAGACCCAGCCTTTCCCGTCTGGCAGCCGCGTCACTGCCGGCCTGGACCATCTCGTAGCAGAAGTCCTTGTCGTGGCCTGCCAGGGAAAGGGCCCGGACGGGGCATCGCCTGATACAGGCTGTACAGCCCCTGGAAGATAGACAGTATTCCATATGTTCGGTGTAGGGCCTTGCTGTCTCCGACAGGTCGACGTTGACCACCACGCTACCCAGGCGGTGAGCGATACCTCTTGGGGTTATCAGGGCATCCGTGAGGCTGAACGTACCTAAGCCGCAGGCGAAGGCCACGTGCCTCTCCGACCAGGTGGAGGTGAAATTGCGCCTGGCCGGATCCCGGATGATCCTGAAATCGGGAAGCAAAAACGGCGCCGCGGCGACATAGCCGCGGGTCTCCAGCCAGTTGACTACCTGACGTCTAAGTTCGCCGTTGAACTTTTCGCCCCGGTCCCGCGTATAGGACCACTCGGGGGCGGGGGCCGTTTTCTGAAGGCGGTTCTTTTCCCGGACCCCCGGGCTGATAGGCAGGACCCATGATATGACATGGACGTTTTCCTGGCTTAGGTCGGCGGAAAGGCCTCTGGCTGCAATGGAATGGTGAAGAGCATCGTAGGGAGTTAAGGAGTATGGTCCCACCTGCTCCTTGACCGTAAGAAAAATGGGGTCGTCTGCCCGGGCAAAGCCTACCAGGGGGGAGTCGAAATACCTGTCGTGGAAGTAGGGGGAGTAATTGTCAGGGCCGGTCTCAACGTACGAGGTGATAAACTCCCTAATTTCCCCGGCCAGGAGCAAGGCATCTTGGTCGGACATGCCGCGTACCTCCGTCGTTCCCTCATAGGAGACTGCAACCGGCCTTTCATGTAGCAGTCCGGTACCCTTATTGAAAGGCCCGAAGCCCGCGAGGCCGGTACGGGGAAATGGGTCATATCTAGACTATCGCCGTGAAACGGGAAATAGTCCTATGCTTTTCTGTATTTTCCCTTTCCATTGGAATTCTACCATATTATTTTCCAACTGACAACCGGGACAAAGAAAGGAGGCCCGCCGATTGGCAGGCCTCCTTGGGAGTGCAGGGGTTAGCGCACGATCAGGGCCACGTAGCCGACGATTAAGAGGGCCACGATGTTGACCACCTTGATCATCGGGTTGATGGCGGGACCCGCGGTGTCCTTGGAAGGATCGCCCACGGTGTCACCGGTGACGGCTGCTTGGTGGGCCAGAGTGCCCTTGCCGCCGAACGCGCCCTCTTCAATGTACTTCTTGGCGTTGTCCCAGGCACCGCCGCCGGCGGTGAGCATGACTGCCAGGAAGAATCCGGTGATGATAACGCCGATGAGCATGCCGCCCAGGGCGTAGAAGCCGAGGCCGAAGCCCACGATAATCGGGGCGAGCACGGGAATCAGGCTGGGAACCATCATTTCCTTGATGGCCCGTTTGGTGACGATGTCAACGCAACGGCCGTACTCGGGGCGGGCCGTGCCCTCCATGATGCCGGGAATTTCGCGGAACTGGCGGCGCACCTCGTTAACCACGGCGTAGGCCGCCCGGCCCACGGCACCCATGGCCATGGAGGAGAACAGGAAGGGTAGGGCCGCGCCGATCAACAGACCGGCCATTACCCAGGGGTCGTTGAGCAGGAATTGGACGTTGGTGCTCAGGCCGTGCAAGCCACGGACCCTACTGACCTCCTCGCTATAGGCGGAGAAAAGCACGATGGCTGCCAAAACCGCCGAGCCGATGGCGTAGCCCTTGGTTACCGCCTTGGTGGTGTTGCCGACCGCGTCCAGGGGGTCGGTGATGTTGCGCACTTCGGCCGGCAGTTCGGCCATCTCGGCGATGCCGCCGGCATTGTCGGTGATGGGACCGAAAGCGTCGATGGTTACCACGATACCGGTCATGGAGAGCATGGCCATGGAGGCGATAGCTACACCATAGAGGCCGGCGCCGGGCTGGAACGATTCACCCAGAGTATAGGAAACCAGAATGCCGGCCACGATGGTGAGGGCCGGGACGAACGTAGCTTCCATGGCTACCGAGAGACCGGTGATGATGTTGGTGGCGTGGCCCGACTGGGAGGCGTCAGCAATGGCTTTCACCGGCCGGAACTTCTTGGAAGTGTAGAAATCCGTCACAAACACCAGGATCATAGTGACGAGAATGCCTACGACTGCTGCCCAGAGAAGAATAAGGTTCCCAAACATGGCGTTGGTGAGGAAGGCGAAGCCGATGGCGGCCAGGATGGCGGCCACCCAGAGTCCTTTGTACAGGGCGCCCATGATGTCGCCGCCCTCTTTCATGGTAATGAAAAAGACGGCGACCAGGCTGGCAATGATGGCGATAGCGCCCAGACCCAGCGGGAAGAGGACGAAATTAACGTGGCCGGGGAAAAGAAGGTAGCCGAGCAGCATCGCGCCGATGCCGGTGATGGCGTAGGTCTCGAATAGGTCGGCGGCCATGCCGGCGCAGTCGCCGACGTTGTCGCCCACGTTGTCCGCGATGACGGCCGGGTTGCGGGGGTCGTCTTCGGGGATGCCGGCTTCCACCTTACCTACCAGGTCGGCGCCCACGTCGGCGCTCTTGGTGAAGATGCCGCCGCCGAGACGGGCGAACACGCTGATCAGGGAGGCGCCGAAGCCCAGACCGATGAGGTAGTTGGGATCACCCAGCCAGGCGTACATGCCGGCCAGGCCCAGGAGACCGAGGCTGACGCACATGAGACCGGTTACCGAGCCGCCACGGGCCGCTACGGTAAGGGCGTGCGAGATACCCTTTTTGGCCGCCTCGCTGACGCGGGTGTTGCTGCGGACGGAGATAGTCATGCCCACGAAGCCGCACAGGGCGGAGAAGGACGCGCCTACCACAAAGCCGACCGCCATTTGGTAACCGAGGCCGAAAAGGATGATCAGTAGAATGACGATGCCGACCATGGCAATGGTCGTATACTGGCGTTTCAGGTAAGCCATGGCACCTTCCCGGATCGCTTCCGAGATTTCCACCATGCGCGGCGAACCGGCCGGCTGCTTGAGTACCCAGGAAGAAAGATAGCCGGCGACAAGGATACCGAGCACGGCTGCACCGAGTGCATAATAAGTCAATGAGCCAAATGCCAAAATAAGTCCACCTCCAAAAAAATTTGTAAATCTAACCTCTCCCTTATCTTCCGCGCCCCATGTCTCACCTCCCTGAAATGGCCCAAGCGGGATGACCGGCTTGGCCGACCCGGTTTCAAAAAAGTAGGAGTCCTTTGGCAACATACCAATTACCAGGATTATTATACCTGACCACAGCGCAACTTGCAACATTTTGTACAAATAAAAGTCTGCCCCAGGCCCAGAGCTTTAACAGAAAACAGCTACCAAAAACACCACGGCGCACCGGCCGGTGTACTTGTTTATCGCCGGCCCAGCCTGCCAATGGCCCGCTTGACCAGAAAGTAGGAGAAGCTTTCCAAGTTTCTCCGGTCGGGAATGAGGGTGTTGATGACGTCGTCCACGGCGATAACGCCTACCAGGCGCTTTTCGGCGTTGATCACCGGCACGGCCAGAAGGTCGTACTTGGCGATGACGGTTTGCACCGCCTGGTAATCGTCCTCATCGTTAACCGTGACCACGCGGGTGTGCATAATTTCTTGAATGGGGCTCTGGGGTTGGGCGATGATCAGGTCCCGCAGGGACAGTACCCCTACCAGTTGCCGGTTTTCGTTGACCACGTAGAGGTAATAGATGATCTCCGCGTCCGGAGCCAGCTCCCGCAGCCGGTTGATGGTTTCTTCGGCCGTGAGGTCCTTGGGGAAACTGATGAACTCGGTGGTCATCAGGGCCCCAGCGGTGCCCTGCTCGTAACCCATCAATTCCCGCACGTCCTGGGCCTCTTCGGGCTCCATGCGGCTCAAAAGCTCGGTGGATCTTTCGGCCGGCATTTCGCCTAGGAGGTCGGCCGCCTCGTCGGGGGCCATCTCCTCCAGGATGTCGGCAGCCCTTTCGATATCGAGGTTCTCCAGAATGTTGACCTGCGTATCCCGGTCCACGTCGGGCAGCATTTCCGCCACCGTCTCGTCGTCCAGGTTTTTGATCAGGGTGGAGCGCTCGTGCTGATCCAGGTCATTGACTATATCGGCCAGGTCGGCCGGGTGAAGATTGTGAAGTTTTTCTTGTGAGATGGTGAGCCGAATGTGCGGGCTGTCCATGTTGAGCGGCTCCAAATAGTTCCAGGTCAGTATGTTGTCGGCCAGACGACCGGTGACTAGACGGTCCAGGCCGAAGCGGCGCAGGAATCCTTTGAGTCCTATGTCCACCGCCACCAGCCGGACATCACCGTTGTAGCGGGCGAATTTAACGTCGTTTACCCTTACCACCTTGTAGCCCTGGGTATCGACGATCTGTTTGTCCAGCAGGATCTTTTTGGTCCAGGTCTCGTTTTCCTTCAGGGGCCTGGTTCCGCCTTCCGTCGTGGACAGGCCTACTCCCCGCAGGTCGAAGTAACCGGGGTTTTCTACCGGGAGGATTTCGTCGGCGGTGCCCGTCCTTACGCCGCTGACGCGGGGATACTGTTCCCCCAGTTCTATGGCTACGTCCCGCACCCGGCCCAGTTTCTTTCCGGCCGGGTCGAAGACCGGCTTTCCGAGGACCTGACTCAGGTAAAACTCAATGGCCTGGTGCATGACCGTCACCCCCTGTTTTGCGGCAAATGGACCAACCGCCCGTATCGGCACGGAGCTGTGGCCGCCAACCTCCCGCTCGCCACAAAGATAGGCCTTGCGGCTGCGGCGAAGGCCTATTTACTATATAATATATGCGCTGCCGGAGCGGCTGTCAATGCAAAACGGTCCGTGCGGTCCGGTCTCCCGCGGACAAAAAGGGGCTTGACAAGCGGGCTTTTCCGGTGATAAGGTATTGGCAAGTTAATAAGCGAGGTTTCCGAGCCGAGTTGAGTGTAGTAGAGTTGAGCTGAGATGAGCGGGTTGACTTTGTTCAATTGCCCGGTACTCATTTGAGTGCCGGCTTTTTGTTTGAAAGGGGTGGCAGTGCTGGTCTATCCGGACAAACAGACCTATCTGAAGCAGGCTGGGGAATTCAACCTGGTGCCCGTCTATCTGGATCTGTCGGCCGATTTGGACACACCTATATCCCTCTACAAGAAGATGGACTTCACCGGTCCGTCCTTCCTTTTGGAAAGCGTTGAGGGAGGGCAAAACGTATCCCGCTTTTCCTTCATCGGCGGCGACCCGTTTGCCGTTTTTCAAAGTAAGGACGGGGTTTCTACCCTGCGGGGAGACTATCACGAGGATATCGGCGGGGACCCCCTGGCGGCCCTGAAGGCTGTGATGGGGCGCTTTTCGGTGCCGGTTTCCCCGGCGGCGGTCCGCTTTGGCGGGGGGGCGGTCGGGTATCTGTCCTACGACGTGGTCCGTTTCCTGGAACGGCTGCCGCAAGCCACGGCCGACGAGTTGGCGATACCGGACCTCCATTTCATGTTCCCGGGCCTCCTGTTGATTTACGACCACCTTTTTCACCGCCTCACCCTGGTGGCGTTGGGCCCCTGCGGTGCAAACCCGGCGGTGGTGTACGACCGGCTGGCCAGGCGCTTGGAAGATTGCACCAAGCGCCTGGCCCGGCCACTGACCGACAACGGCCATAAGGCGTCCGGGGAACCGGTTGAACTGACGGCCAGTCTCTCCCCGGCTGAGTACATGGAACGGGTGGAGCGGGCCAAAGAATATATCCGGGCGGGCGACATTCTGCAGGTGGTGCCCAGCGTCCGTTTTTCGGCGCCGCTGGCCGGCGATCCGTTCTCGGTCTACCGCCGCCTGCGCTCCCTCAATCCTTCGCCCTACCTCTACTACCTGGATTTCGGCGCCATCAGGGTGGTCGGCTCTTCGCCGGAAATGTTGGCCCGGGTGGAAGAAGGCACGGTCACCACACGACCTATTGCCGGTACCCGGCCCCGCGGGCGGAACGCGGACGAGGACCGGAGGCTGGCCGCGGAGCTCCTGGCCGACGAAAAGGAGCGGGCCGAGCACCTGATGCTCCTGGACCTGGGCCGCAACGACATCGGCAAGGTGGCCCGTACGGGCAGCGTGGTGGTGGACCAGTTTATGACTGTGGAGAACTACTCGCATGTCATGCACCTGGTCTCCTCGGTGACCGGGCTTCTATTGCCGGATAAGGACGCCTTTGACGCCATCAGCGCCATCTTTCCGGCCGGTACCGTATCCGGTGCCCCCAAGGTCAAGGCCATGTCCATCATCGAAGAACTGGAGCGGACCAGGCGGGGAATTTACGCCGGGGCGGTCGGTTACTTCGGTTTCAACGGCAACATGGATACGGCCATCGCTATCCGCACTATCGTCATCAAGGACGGTGTGGCCCACGTCCAGGCGGGGAGCGGCATCGTTGCTGATTCCGACCCGGCGCGGGAGTACCGCGAGGTGGAGGCTAAGGCCAGGGCACTCTTGAATACGCTCGTGGAAGGAGTGGAGCCGGCGTGGTTCTGATGATCGACAACTACGATTCCTTTACCTACAACCTGGTGCAGTATCTGGGTGAATTGGGCGCCGAGGTGGCCGTCTACCGCAACGATGCCCTGACCACCGGCGAGGTGGAGCATTTGGCTCCCAGCCACATCGTCATTTCGCCCGGGCCGTCGTCCCCGGATGAGGCCGGTGTTTCCCTGGCTATGATCGACGCCTTTGCCGGCCGCATCCCCATTCTGGGCGTCTGTCTCGGTCACCAGGCCATCGGCCAGTCTTTCGGCGGACGGGTGGTTCGGGCCAAAAACCTCATGCACGGTAAGACATCCCAAATTGTGCACGACGGGCAAGGCGTTTTTGAGGGAGTCCCCGCACCGTTTACCGCTACCCGCTACCATTCGCTGATCGTGGCCGGAGAGAGTGTACCGGAGTGCCTGACGGTCAGTGCCTGGACGGACCAGGGGGAAATAATGGGGCTCAGACATAGAGTTTACGCGGTGGAAGGGGTCCAGTTCCACCCGGAATCCATCCTGACCGAATGCGGTCACGATATTCTGAGAAATTTCCTGAATGGTCGGGCCGCCGTCCGGCCCAGTTGAGCAAACCAGCCGAGCGTTGTGGAGAGGAGCTGAGTGGAGTGATCAGGGAAGCAATCAGGCAGGTGGTGGAGGGCGAGTCGCTCAGTACGGATCAGGCCATGCAGGTTATGGAGGAGATAATGTCCGGTCAGGCCAGCCCGGCCCAGATTGGCGCCCTTTTGACGGCTTTGCGCCTGAAGGGCGAGACGGTGGAGGAAATAGCGGGGTTTGTACGGATCATGCGGGCCAAAGCCACCAGGGTAAACCCGCTGCGGGAAGTGGTGGTCGATACGTGCGGCACCGGCGGCGACGGCCTGCAGACCTTCAACATATCGACCACGGCCGCCCTGGTGCTGGCCGGGGCAGGGGTTACGGTGGCCAAACACGGCAACCGGTCGGTATCCTCCCGCAGCGGGTCGGCCGATGTCCTGGAGGCCTTGGGTGTCCAGGTGGAGTTGGGGGTGGAGCGGGTAGCGGAAAGTATGGCGAAGTACAACTTCGGCTTTCTCTTCGCGCCGGCCTTTCACGCTTCCACGCGTTTTGCCGCCGGACCCCGGCGGGAGATAGGCATCCGCACCGTCTTCAACATTCTCGGACCGCTGACCAACCCGGCCGGTGCCTCCTGCCAGGTTGTGGGTGTATACAGTGAGCAACTGGTGCCGCTATTGGCCGGGGTTTTGGCTGCGGTGGGGTCCCGGCACTCCTTCGTGGTGCACGGCTACGGCGGCATGGACGAGGCTTCCACCGCCGGCCCGGCGCTGGTGGCCGAGGTGGCCGGCGGGCAAGTGCGCACCTTCCAGCTGGACCCCCTGGACCTGGGTCTGCCGGCTTGCGAACTGGCCGACCTGGCCGGCGGACCGCCGGAGGTTAACGCCGGCATCACCCGCCGCATCCTGGCCGGGGAAAAGGGCCCCTGCCGGGATACGGTGCTGTTGAACGCCGCCCTGGGCCTGGTGGCGGCCGGAGCCTGCAACACCCTTGCCGAGGGTCTGGTCCTGGCCGCCGCCAGCATCGACACCGGCAACGCCAACCGCAACCTGGAGGAGTTGGTCCGCTTTACCCAGTCGGCGAAAGAGGCCGTCTGATGCTGGCAAAGATTCTGGCGCATAAAAAAGAGGAAGTCGCGGCCCAAAAAACCAGTCTGCCGCTGACCCGCCTCCTCCCTGATCTGGCGGCGGCACCGCCCCCGAGACCGTTTGGAAGCGTGCTCCGTAGCCCGGGCCGGTTGTCCCTGATCGGGGAGATCAAGCCCGCCTCGCCCAGCCACGGTACGCTGTCGGTCGATGTTGATCCGGGCAAAATCGCTCGTCTTTATGAGGAAGCCGGCGCGGCAGCCGTATCCGTCCTCACCGATGCCGCCTTTTTCGGGGCCAGCCCCGGCAACCTGGTCCTGGCCCGGCAGCATTGCAACCTGCCGCTGTTGCACAAGGAGTTTATCATCGACCCCTATCAACTCTACCTGAGCCGGACCTGGGGGGCGGATGCGGTACTGCTTATCGTGGCCGCCCTGCCGGAAGGGATGCTGGCCGGGCTCATGGCCGAGGCTGCCGCGCTGGGCTTGGCCTGCCTGGTGGAGGTGCATACGGAGGGGGAACTGGAAAGGGCCCTGGGGGCCGGGGCTTCTCTGGTGGCCATAAACAACCGCAACCTCTTTACCATGGAGGTTGACTTGGAGACGACTTTCCGGCTGCTGCCGCAAATCGACCTGGACCGGGTAACCCTGGTCAGCGCCAGCGGTATCGCCGGCCGTCGGCAGATGGAAAGACTGGGTGCGAACGGGGTGCACGCCGTCCTGGTCGGCACGGCTCTCATGCGGAGCCCCGATCCCCGGCGGGCCCTGGCGGAACTTTTGGGAGATAATTACCATGGTAAGAGTTAAGATATGTGGGCTGCGTACGCCGGAAGAGGCCAGGCTGGCGACGGTCTGCGGGGTGGATGCCGTAGGTCTGGTGTTTGCGCCGAGCCGCCGACGCCTGACCGTGGACCAGGCCCGGGCCGTCGCTGCAGCTGTGGGACCCCTGGTTACGGTGGTGGGCGTGTTTGTAGACCGGCCGCGCGAAGAGGTTCTGACCGTGGCCCGGGCGGTGGGACTGCAGGTCCTGCAGTTTTCCGGCACGGAGGACCCGGCCTACTGCCGCAGTTTCGACCGGTTCCCGGTGATAAAGGCTGTACCGGTCCGTGATCTTCGCTTTCGAGAGCAGGCCCTGGCTTATCAACGGTGCACCATACTTTTGGAGACCTGGGTTCCGGGAGTGGCCGGAGGGAGCGGGTGTTCCTTCGACTGGAGCCTGGCCGTCGCTTCGGAGTTGCCCCAACCGGTCATCCTGGCCGGCGGGTTGACGCCGGAAAACGTGGCCGAGGCCGTCCGCCGGGTTGGTCCCTGGGCGGTGGACGTGGCGACGGGCGTGGAGACAGACGGCAAAAAGGACGACGGTAAGATGAGGGCCTTTGTCGCTAACGCCAGGAAGGCTGTTTGAATATTATTCGGGAGGTGGAGTGCCCGCCGCCGGTACGGAAATTTCGGCTGGCGGGCCGGCAAGATGTCCCTGCCTGATGCGAGAGGTTATTTCGGAGCTTACGGTGGTTCCTTTGTTCCGGAGACCCTGATGGCCGCGCTGCAAGAGCTGAGAGATGCCTATGACTCCGTCCGGTGCGACCGCCCCTTCCTCGGTGAGTGGGAGCGTCTGCTGAACCAGTACGCGGGTCGCCCCTCCCCACTCTATTTCGCCGCCGGGCTGAGCAGTTATCTGGGCGGCGGCGCGCGGATCTACCTGAAAAGGGAGGACTTGAACCACACCGGCTCGCACAAAATCAACAATACCCTCGGCCAGATCCTGCTGGCCCAGAGGATGGGGAAGACCCGTGTGGTGGCGGAAACGGGCGCCGGCCAGCACGGGGTGGCTACGGCTACGGTGGCGGCCCGCTTCGGCCTGACCTGCGCCGTCTACATGGGTGAGGAGGATGTGGCGCGGCAGTCGCTCAATGTGTTCCGCATGCGTCTTTTGGGCAGTGAAGTGGTTTCCGTGTCCTCCGGCAGCCGGACCCTCAAGGACGCCATGAACGAAGCCATGCGCGACTGGGTGACCAACGTTCGGACCACCTATTACCTGATCGGTTCGGTGGCCGGCCCGCACCCCTACCCCATGATGGTACGGGATTTCCAGACCGTCATCGGGAGGGAAACCCGCCAGCAGATCCTGGAACAGGAGGGCCGGCTGCCGGATCATATCATAGCCTGCGTGGGCGGCGGCAGCAATTCCATGGGTATTTTCCACCCCTTCCTGGATGACCGGGAGGTAAGCCTGACCGGGGTGGAGGCCGGCGGCCTGGGCCTGGCCAGCGGTCTGCACTCGGCTACCCTGGGGGCCGGCCGGCCGGGCGTGCTGCATGGTTCGTACAGTTATATCCTGCAGGACGGTGACGGACAGGTGAGTCCGGTCCACTCCATCTCCGCCGGACTGGACTATCCGGGGGTGGGCCCCGAGCACAGCTACCTCAAGGATACGGGACGGGTGGGCTACGTGTCGGTTACCGACGAGGAGGCCCTGGCGGCTTTTGCCCTGCTTTGCCGCACCGAGGGGATCATTCCGGCGCTGGAGAGCTCCCATGCCGTCGCCCATGCCGTGCGGCTGGCCCCGAAACTGCCGGCCGGATCAATCGTGGTGGTGAACCTGTCGGGACGGGGCGATAAGGACGTGCAAGTGGTGGCCGAAAAGATGGGGGTGGAAATATGAACCGCATCGAACAGCGTTTTCACGAGCTGGGCGGGCGGGGGGAGAAAGCCCTGATTACCTACCTGATGGCCGGAGACCCCGACCTGGCGACCACCGGGCGCCTGGTGCGGGCCATGGAACGGGCCGGTGCGGACCTAATCGAGTTGGGCATACCTTTTTCCGATCCCGTGGCCGACGGACCGGTGATCCAGCGGGGTTCGCAACGGTCCCTGCAACAGGGCACCCGTCCCGCCGCCATCATCGAGCTGGTCGCTGAACTGAGGGCCGGCGGGCTGGCAGTTCCCCTGCTCTTTATGACCTACTACAACCCCGTGCTGCAATACGGGCTGGGCGAGTTCACCAGAGACGCCGCCCGGGCCGGGGTAGACGGCCTGATTGTACCCGACCTACCCCGCGAGGAGGCCGGGGCACTGGAGGGGTACTGTCGGACGGCAGGTGTCCTGCTGATTCCCCTGGTAGCCCCGACCAGCATCCCTGGCCGCTTGCCCGTAGTGATCAACGGGGCCGCGGGTTTTATATACTGTATTACGGTGACCGGGGTCACCGGACCCGCCCAGGTAACAGAAAGCCTGGCGGCCATGAGCAGCGGGATCCGCGAGTATTGTACCCTGCCCATCGCTTTCGGCTTCGGTATTGCCACCCCCGACGACGCCGCCGTGGCGGCCCGGCATGCGGACGCGGTGGTGGTAGGCACCGCCTTCGTACGGCTGGTGGAGGAATATCCGGAACCAGCGGCTCTCGAGGAGGCTGTTGCTACTAAAACTACAGCCCTGAAAGAGGCTTTACGGCGGCCCCCCCAGGAGGTGTGAAGATGCAGTCCGTGGTTTTAGGCCGGTTGGCGGAGGACCAGGTAAGGTCCTGTGTCCAAGTTGGCCCGTGCGTGATCGGCGCCGGGCGGATCGTCCTGATGGCCGGTCCCTGTGCGGTGGAGGGCAGGGAGCAGATGCTCTCCCTGGCCGTCCGTTTGAAGGAGATAGGTGTGGGGGTTCTGAGAGGCGGGGCCTATAAACCGCGCACTTCCCCCTATTCGTTTCAGGGCCTGGGCCGGGAAGGACTGGTGATTCTGGCGGACGCGGGCAAGGCGGCGGGCCTGCCGGTAGTCACGGAGGTCCTCGATGTCCGGGACCTGGATCTGGTGATGCGTTATGCTGCCATGCTCCAGATAGGCAGCAGGAACATGCAGAATTTCGGTCTGCTGAAGGAAGTGGGACGGACCGGTCACCCGGTCCTGCTCAAACGGGGCCTGTCGGCCACCATCGAGGAATGGCTCCTGGCCGCCGAGTATATCCTGGCGGAAGGCAACCGGCAGGTGATCCTTTGCGAACGGGGCATCCGCACCTTCGAGTCCCACACCCGCAACACGATGGACATCGCCGCCATCGCGGCGGTAAAAGGCTTGTCCCACTTGCCGGTGATAGCCGACCCCAGTCACGCCTCCGGCCGGCGGGAACTGGTGGCGCCCCTGGCCCGGGCCGCGGTGGCGGCCGGGGCCGACGGACTGATGATCGAGGTGCACGCCGACCCGCCGAAGGCCCTTTCGGACGGTCAGCAGTCCATCACCCCGGACCAGTTTGCGAGCCTTATTGCAGGGCTGGCGCCGGTTGCTGGGGCGGTGGGGCGGAGCTTGTAGCTGTTTTAGGTAATGTTACCGAATTGGGAAACGCCTTTCTGGTCTCCAAATTGCCGAGAATGGTACGGATGGTGTTAGCCGTTTCCAAACGGCTCTTTTTGTATAACCGGATGGGGCACC
>DATKUX010000053.1:0-23609 GCA_035530395.1 Spirochaetia bacterium | reverse complement strand
TATTGGAACTGCTCTTGCAAAGAGCAAACCGGAACCAAGCGGCGTAACTAAACTGTGATGAGCCATAAAGTCACCTCCAGCTCCTCAAAAAGGCGGAGGTGCCCCGCAGCAGAGGACGGGAAGCCCCGTCCCTTCAGGGCGAGGAGGCATTCACTGATGCTCAGGGCGAATCTGGTCAAACTCCTGGGCCGGGAGAACATCATTACCGAATGCGATCAGATGCTTGGTACCAACCTGGTCGTCGACAGGGCCTTAACCTACCTGAGCGACCGGGAACAAGCCGAACTGTACGTCAAGAAGTATCTGTAGCTGCGCCGGAGGAACGTGCCAAGCTAAGTTCCCCCCCCCTTTTCCGGGCCCGGAGCTCATTTCAGCTCCGGGCCCCTTCCTACCCGGACGGCAAACGAAACCCTGCCTAAAGCCGCGCCGGCAGTTCGCCGGCCAGAGCCACCTGGGTCAGGGTAACGTCCAGGCGCCGGACGTAGACCTCCACGCCCCGGGCGTGGGCAGCCCGCAAGGCGGCGCCGAAGGCGGAATCGATGTGGTCGGCCGGGCGAAAAACCCGGGCATCCCCCCGCTGGACAACGAACAGCACCGCCGCCCGGTAGCCCCCGGCCCGGGCCAGGGCCAGGTCGGCCAACTGGACCGTACCCCGGCGGGTGGGGGCATCCGGGAACATGGCCACACCATCCGCCACCAGGGTAACCGACTTGACCTCCAGCAGTACCTCAGGCCCGCCGCCCCGCAGATGAAAATCCAAACGGCTGGCACCGTAGCCCAGACCGCCGACCGGCCGGCTACCCTGCCACGGCGGCAGATTGCCGTGGGCCGCGGCCGCGGCCACCAGACGGTTGGGCAGGTGAGAATCCACGGATACCAGGACCGGTCCCACCCGGGCCAGCACCAGTTCCCAGGCGGTGCGCCGGCCGGGGCGGTGCCCGGCCGCCAGGTAAACGGGGTGTCCGGGCACCAACGTCTCGATCAGGCGCCCGGATGTGCCGAGATGGGCCACCACCGCCCGGCCGTTCAGGTCCACCCGGGCGGTGAAGCGGGTTTCCCGGGCCAGGAATATGCCTTCCACCAGGGGCGGCCAGGGCAGAGAGGCGACGTGTTCGGGCATGAAAGCACTTCCTCCCGGCATAAGGATCGGAACAAACGGGACCGGCAGACCGGCTCCGGACTGCGGCCTATTGTACCTGAGGACGTAGTGCGCTATAATTAGGCTGCCGGAGGTCTATCATGCCGCACCAGGCCCCGGGCGTCCGGCCGACAGGCCGGTTCATGGTGCCGCAGCGCCGAACAGGGGAATAAGATGACGAGCGAGGTGATCCCCGGTGCTCATGGTGAAGGTAAAGAATATTGCGTACAGCACCAACGGCAATCCTATCGTTCTTTTGTCCGACCTGCAAGACGCCAACGTCCTGCCCATCTGGATCGGTCTTCTGGAGGCTCATGCCATCGTCATCGGTATGCAGGAGATTCAGATGCCCCGTCCCCTAACCCACGACCTCTTCAAAACCGTGTGTGAACAACTGGGGGCCCGGATATCCAAGATCATCATCTCGGACATTCACGAAAACACCTTTCTGGCCGAGGTGCATATGCAGAAAGGCAAGAAGGACCTGGTTTTCGATGCCCGTCCCTCGGATGCCATCGCCCTGGCCCTGCGGGTAACCGCTCCCATATACGTAAGCGACCAGGTAGCCGGGCATATGTTGCCCATCGAGGACCTGATCAGCGCCGACGACGAGGAAGACGAGGAGGACGCCGTCCCCACGGAAAAAAAGCTGCTTAACTGAGGCACATCGTAACAAAACCGCTTACGGGCGGTTTTGTTACGTCCTCAATCCCCCCTGACCTCCCCCACGATGTCCGTTTTTATGCCGCAACCGGCGCATACGCCGCTTTTCAGGTTGCCGACCTGCGTCCGGTAGCCCTCCCGCCGAATGAGCCGCGTGCCGCAGGACGGGCAAAATGTGTCGTTGGCTTCTCTCACGTTTCCCAGGTACACGTAACTCAATTTGGCTTTGGCGACCTGATAGGCCTGATCCATAACCTCCAGGGGAGTGGCCGGCCGGTCAAACTCGAAGTCGGGATGGTAGCGGGAAAAATGCAGGGGAATGGCGGGGTCGAGCGCTGCCACCCAATCGACCAGGCGGCTGATATCCTCCGGGTTGTCGTTTAAACCGGTCACCAGGAGCGTGGTCAGCTCCAGGTGACAGTGCCCGTGCACCAATTCCACCGTGCGCAGGACCGGTTCCAGACGGCCGGCACAGGACCCGCGGTAGTATTCGTCGGTAAAACCCTTGACGTCCACGTTCATGGCGTCGATAAGGGGCAGCAGTTCCCGCAGGGGCTCCTCCTCTATGTAGCCGTTGGTCACCAGCACGTTTTTCAGCCCGGCGGCCCGGGCCAGCCGGGCCGTATCCCGAACGTACTCGTACCACATCAGGGGCTCGGAATAGGTATAGGCGATACCCACGTTGGGATGACGGGCATCACCGGACCGCTCGGCCGCACGGACGGCCTCCTCCGGCGCCAGGAACTCCGTCGGGGCGTCGCGGTGGGCGATCTGCCAGTTCTGGCAAAAGCCGCACCGCAGGTTGCAGCCCAGAGTCCCCAGGGAAAGGATGTAGTGGCCGGGATAAAAGTGGTAGAGAGGCTTTTTTTCGATGGGATCCAGGGCACAGGAGGATACCCGGCCGTAGTTTTCGGTAATCAGGGTACCACCGGCATTCCTGCGCACCCGGCAAAAGCCGTTTTTGCCCTCCCGGATGGTACACAACCGGGGACACAGGCGGCAGTGCACCACGCCGTCCGGCAACTTATCATAAAAGAGGGCTTCCTGCATGTTTGTCCCTTCTCTCAATGGTAGCGGGTAACTTCGAAGCGAAAAAGCTCCACCGGCTCATCCGGCCCGATCCCGGCCTTCTGGCGGGCGATGGCCACCTGTTCTTCGACGGTGTCGATGCCCTCCAGGTCGGGCAGGAGAAGCCCGCTGCGCCGCCCGCTCCTGACGATGACGCCGTAGCGCCCGGGATTCAGACCCGCCAGGTCCGGCACCGGCTCCGGATCACCCAGGACGTCCACCGAATACTCCAGGTCGGGGAGTTCTTCCGGCTGCACCGGGTAAAAGCGGGGATCGCCGGTCCCGGCGCTCACGGCGTTGGCCATGACCTCGGCTACGACATCCTTCTGCACGGGCCCGATCGTCCCGATGCAGCCCCGCAGCTCTTTATCCTTCTTCAGAGAAACAAAGACCCCGGCCCGCCGCGCAAACTCGGGTGGAATGTTCCCGGGCCCATACTCCGGCGGCTTTTCTCCCCGGCGCTCCCGCTCCAGGGTTTCCCGAGCCACCCGGACCAAAAAGCTCTCGCCCTCCCTTGGCCGCTCGAAAAAGCTGCCCTCGCCCCCCGGGGTACCCAGCAGGGACTCCTCCTCCCGTCCGGCTTTCAACTCCGCCACCAGGTAGCCCACACCGAAGGGCCCCTCGTAGGAAAGGACCTCGCCAGTCACGTCCCGGCCGTCCAGCGAACCCAGCAGCATAACCAGCGAGCGGTAGCCGCACTCTCCGGCCTGTTCGGCCAGTTGTCCGTCGACTGTCAGGAGTCCCCGCACATCCCCTGCCCGGACCAAGTCCACCAGGGCCCGGTCAAATTCCCCGGCCCGGGGGCTGTAGCCGCCGGGTGCTTCCTCGCTCAGCCGGTGGGAAAGGTCGCCGCTGGCCACAAAGGCCACCTTCCTGTCGCCAGCCGCCCGGGCCACGGCCAGACCGAACCGGTAGAGCCGGGGACGGTCGAAAAGACCCATCGATACAGCTACCAGCGGCAGATCCACCCCGGCCTGCCTGATAAAATACAGGGGAGCCGCCAGACCGTGGTCGAGACCGGGGTCAAAACGCACCCGCCGGGCCAGGGCAGCGTCCAGTTCCCGCACCGGCACCCCGAGTTCCCCGGCCTGCCTGACGATCTCGCGGACCATCCCCAGGTCGTTGCGGAATTTCAAGCGTACGCCGGCCGCCCCGAACTGGCCCAGATGACCGCTCAGTTCCTCCTGACCGCTGATCCCGATAACATCCCGGAACAGGGGGGCGTGCGGCGAAATCATTACCAGGACCTCCGCCCCGCTGGCCCCGATCCGCCGCCCCAGCTCCAGCATCGCCCGCCGGGTCGCGGCCACCTTGACTTCTTCTCCCCGCCCCACTTCCGGCACCATGATAGGCGGATGGGGACAGAACCCGTGCAACACCACCGGCATCGGCAGCCCCCCCTGTTCCTTCCTGAAATTCCTTCCTAGTCTTGCCCCGGGCCCCCCGTTTCATGTCCGGCCGCCCAGGCCGCTGTACAGGAAATAGAGGCCCAGAACCACCAGCGCTCCGCCGCACGCGATGAGGACGTTCTTATACACCGCCGGGCCGAACAGTTGCCTTCCCGCGGCCACCGCGGCCGAAACCAGGGAAAACCAGGTCAAATCGGACAAGATGTGCCCGCCGTAAAAGACGGCCAGGCCGGTCAGGCCCCGGGTCATCGACATGGTGACGTAGTTAAGCCCTATTGTGGCCCACCATAGCACCCAGTAGGGGTTGGCCAGGCTGACCAGGGCCCCCGCCGGCACCGGATGCAGCTTGGCACCCCGTTCCCGGGGCCCCGCTTCCCCGGCCTCCGGGCCGGACAAGGCCAGCTTTACCCGGCCCATATAGGCGTCCCAGGCCGTCCAGAAACCCAAAAGGCAAAGGGAAAAGCCACCCAGCGCGGCAATGGTATGGGATACCGCCGGCTGGGTTACCAGCGAGGCCAGACCGGCCACGAAAGAAGCCACCAGGGCTCCTTCCAGCAGGCCGTGGCCCAGTACCATGAGGGGTCCGGCCCAAAAGCCCCGGCGTAAGGTCTCGCCGATGGTCATGGTCAGAAACGGCCCCGGCATCATGGCCCCGGAAAAACCCACCAGAAAGGAAGTACCAAAAATAAGGGGCAGTGTCACCTTAATCCCCTCTTGCACACTTTAGCAGCCACCAGTCAAATGATTTGACACACCTCGACATTCAGTGGAGGTATGCAGTTAAGGCTTTTAGCCCGAAAGCCGATTAAGAGAATAACTTTCGAGGCGGCAACCGGAATTCCTTCCAATGCGGAGGCAAAGGCACCCTGTCCGGCCGGAAGGAATAAACATCGCTCATGTCGAACTATGACCGGTCAAAGGGGGGAGTCTCTTGGCTGACGATACGCTGCTGGTCGGGGTAATCGACATGGTAATCCGGGATATCAGGGACAAGAGCGCCACCCGGGTCAACTTCGTCGCGCCGGGATCAGCCGTCAGCCCTTCGCCGGAACAAAAGGAGGACCTGCTGGCCCTCAAAACCGCCGTCTTGACCGGCCCTCCGGCCAGCCAGCCCAAGGAAGGTCCCTCGCCCGGCCTGCTCTTCATACCCTTGCCGATCAACAGCCCCCTCTACCCGAACGCCCGCTTCTTCCTGGCCACCAAGGAGGACGGCGGCAAGACGGCGGGGGGTAAGGATAAATCCCCTTCCAGTCACCTGGTAATAGGCATTGACACGGAAAACCTGGGCCAACTGTGGTTTAATGTTGCGGCCGGCAGCAATGATCTGTTGATAAAGTGCTTTGCGGAAAAAGAAGAGGTGAGCCGATTCATCCGGGCCAGCCTCCCGGGTCTGAAATCCACCCTGGAGGAACTGGCATTCGGGAAAATAGACCTTTTGAGCCTCACCGACCCGGTTCTGGAGAACCTGGAGCGGCCCGGCTCCCCGGACGAGGGTTTCGGTAGCCTGATCGATATTGAGGTATAGGCGCGTTAACCTCCGGGAGTTGAGCGGAGAGGGAGAAGCCAAATGGATGAGAAGGAAAAGCCCGCCGTCGCTGCGGCCCTGCGCTACGATGCCGCCCGGGACAAGGCCCCGGTGGTGGTGGCGGCCGGCAAGGGCGCGGTGGCGGAGAAGATCATTGAGATTGCCAGGGCCGAGGACATACCGATCTACCAGGAAAGCAACCTGGCCGACACCCTCTTCAAGCTGGGTTACGGCGCGGAAATACCGCCCCGTCTCTACGAAGTGGTGGCGCGCATTCTGGTCTTCGTCGCCCGGGTGGACCAGGAAGCCGGCAAACAGGCCGGCAGGCCGTAGCCCCTGGAGGCGGCAGTCACCCATATCCGGGGACGTTTGCCCGGCGCCATCGCGCAACAAAACGAGAAGGTTCCCGTACTGGACGGGAACCTTCTCGTTCACTGGCTGGAGCGGAAGACGGGATTCGAACCCGCGACCCTCGCCTTGGCAAGGCGATGCTCTACCACTGAGCCACTTCCGCACGCCGGCTTTTTCTATTGCCTGTACCGTTTATGTTACCACAAAGACTTTTTTAATGCAACCAGCGGACGAAAGAAATTCATGCCAATATTATCCATTGACCTTCCTATTTGCCGACAAACCGGTTAACCAGCAGGTTGGTACTGCCAAACGGGTCGAACTGGCTGCAGGAAGGCATACCCGCCACGGTCCCGCTGGTGGGGGCCAGCCTTTTCTGTTGGCACTGTTCCACCAGGAGGCGGGCCAAAGCCCGTTCAATGAGCCTTGATTCCGGGGTTGACCAGTTCCAGCGGATCTTCCGTGAGGTTATACATTTCGAACTGTTCGGGTACGGGGCGCGTTTTCTCCGTCGTAACGCACAATGACGACCCGGCCTTCCCGGCACCATTATCCAGATCCACCTGGTGCAAGACCTTGTCGACGGCCCCAGGGGTACTCCAGAACTCCGGGTTGTCGTAATAAGTGGAGTACTTCCACAGTTGTTTCCCCTGGTTGGTTTGGACGGCGGCAATAACCGTTTGGATATGGTTCGGCTGGACCACAGACTCGTATGGCTGGCCGAGGATCGTCTCCTGGTTCGGCCCGCGGGTAACGTCGTCATCGGTCATGAAATAGAGCGGTTCGCCGGCCCGTTCAAGTTCCCCGTTGCCGAGGACGAGAGGGCTGAGGTCGCGGCCTACCAGAGGGTGGACCTCGGTGTGATTCCGGCGCAGTCTTTCCTGAACCTCCTCCACGTTGATACCGGCCAGCCCCAGCACGGTCGGCAGGAGGTCTACGTGGCTCGTCAACATCTCCACCTGGTTACGTCCCTGGAACAGGACCGGGTTATGGATTATGAGCGGGACATGGATGGCCTCCTCGTACGCGCAGTACCATTTTTGGAACAGGCCGCCGTGGGCCCCCAGGAGATCACCGTGGTCCGAGGTGAAGATCACGATGGTGTTTCGGTAAAAAACGGAATGGCGTAGGGTTTCGAAAACCCGCAGCATATCCCTGTCCACGTTCTTCTGCAGCTGGTAGTAGAGACGGCGGTAAAACTCAGTGTCCTGCAAGGGCTGAAAGGCTTTGGGGTAGACCCGGCGCCAGCTGCGCTGGGCGCGGGGCTTCGTCCGCAGGTTCTCGCCGGCCGTTGGAGCCGGGGGAACCGGCGGGATACTCTCCTCGACGGTGAATTTGAAGGTGGGTTCCAACCGCGTGAAGGCGCCGAAGAGGGCAATGTCGTGGGGATTCACAAAGGAAGCTACGATCAACCAGGGCGGCACTTCGCCGGACCGCGCCTCCTCTTCCAGTTTCCTGATCAGGTCCGTCACTTCGCCCGCATAGACCACATCACGACCGCTGACGCCAACGGCGGCCGATGACCCCGAATTTCTGGGATTCTGGCCGTGAGGCTCCGGACCGACCCAACCGGTGAAGCCGAACTTGCCCAAACGGTTGGCATTAAGGTAATAGGCCTCGTTCTGCGGATCCGGCACCCCGTTGGCGGGGTTGTAGCTGGGCAGGGCGTTCTTGGTACCGGGGACCAAAATGTCCTCTTCGGAAATATGCCACTTGCCCTTGTAGAAAGTACGGTAGCCGCCCAGCCGGAAATATTCCCCCATGGGCGGTACGGTGTTGCGATCGAGCCAAAACACGTCCGGGTCGAAGGCACTTTTGGCCACCCCGCTGGTTTGACTCACCCCGTGCAGGGAAGGATACTGGCCGGTGAACAGGCTGGCGCGACTGGGCGAGCAGGCGGTGCTGGCACAGTAATGGCGCAGGAATTCCAGACCGTTCTCCCGCAGAAGTTCCTGGGTCTTAAGGTTCCTTTTGCGCCAGGCCTTAATCTCCGGAGTTTCATAGACAGGTGGAAACCTTTCTTCATCAACCATCAGGATGAGAAAATTCGGCCTTCCCGCCAAAAAGTCCGGCTTCTCCTCACCGCTCCCCCCAGTGATAACCGGCCTGCTTTCTGTTTCCTGCATATTATCCTTATCGGCCAGCTGAAAGTGGGTAAGGGATGCCCCCTTCGCTTGTATACGATGTAACATAAAATCACTCCAGGCGATGACCTGATGTTATTATTTGTCCCGTGACCCATGCAATAAGAATATGCAGGAGAGACAGATAATGACACCCGCCGCCACCCTCCCGGGGCATGAGCGAAAATCGCCAGCCGCGGCACGCGGGCATTGACCTTTTTTGCGGCATGATTGTCCGGGGAAAGGCTCCAATTGGCCGGGCATGGTCCAAGCGGGGGTCCGGTCACGACCGGTGAAAGGAGGATGGTTCGGTCACACAGCTATCTCTTCAGGACATCGGTTGACTCAAGGAAAACTTATTGGCAATGCCGGTAAGTTCGCCAGTCAATACATCAAATTCATGGATCATCGCGGTTGCCTCTTCCATGGAAGCTGACTGCCCTTCCGTTGCCGTAGACACGTTTTGAATTGCCACTCTGACTTGCTCCGCCGAACTGGCTACGGACGTTGTTCTTTCCAAAAGAGAGCCAATAGCAGAGATAATCTGCGTAAACCGCTTTTCCACCTCCTGGACAATAACAAAGCCTGCCTTGGCTTCTTCTATCCCTTCCGCTATTCCCGTAACGGCCCTTTGTGAATTCTCAACAATGGTATTAATGGTATCCTGAATCTGCTTGGTAGCATTGCTCGACTGCTCAGCTAACTGCCTTACCTCCTGAGCAACCACAGCGAACCCCCGGCCATGTTCCCCTGCCCTGGCCGCTTCTATTGCAGCATTTAAGGCCAAGAGATTGGTCTGACCAGCCACGCTATTAATAAGGTTGGTAATTTGTGATATCTCCTGCATTGACTGATGCAAACTCTCAATAGTCTTTCCGTTTTCGATGGACACCTGCTGGATGACTTCCACCTGCCTGGAAATACGCTTGACTGCATCTACTCCTTCCTTGGCAAATAGGTCAGTTTGATTGGACAAATCAGCTATTTCCCTGGTGCTATTGGCGACGGCTCGGATCGTAACAGACACTTCATGTATATTAGAGCCAATTTGAATGGATCCGGCGGCTGTCTGCTCCGCAGTTTGAATAATGGCACCGGTAGCGTTACATATCCTTCCAGTCATAGCCTTGAGGTTTTCCACCATGCTGTTTATTACAATGCCAAAACCACGACGCACATCTGTTGCGTTCTCTATTTGGCCTATTTCGTCTATATTGCTTTTCCCGATAATTATATCAAGATCGCCGATGGTATCTTTCATGGGAGCTATCAACTTCTTGTAATTACCAAGTGAAATAAAGGCCCCAAATACCGCGTTAAGAACCAATCCCAGTACGGCAGCCACAATGACCGACTTGATACTATACACTATAAGCCCCGTTATAACAAACCCGGCCGGTGCGGCCACGACCACCGTCCGCAGCAAATACCGTGACAATGTCAATTTCTTGATATTCACAAGTTAACACCTCACCAGTCCAGGATTGCTTTACCACCGGGCGGTTGCCGGCAGAGTTGGGACTCCCTGACCCATCGATTACCATAATTGGTGTATTGAATAACCCTTGCCATAAAAATCGGCTTCTTTTCCTCCGATCTTAAGTGAACATTGTTCGAATTTTAAATTAATGTTTAGGGCAAAGCAACGCAACCGCTCCCACCGGCTGCCCATGCGCCCGAGACTCCGGTTGAGAACGGCTTCCGAAGCCCCGGCGGAATGCATAAGGATAGACGGGCCACCCTGGCGCGCAAACAGACCGAACGGTTTCATTCTCTGGTCACAGGAATGAAGATCCCTGGCCATGGACGGGGGAAGAAGGTTTTCCGGGCCTCAGAAGGGAGGCGACCTCACATGAGGAAAGTCGGAGGGAGAAACATTTAATTAACTAGCAGTGAACCAACACACGCCGTCGGTTACCGGGTCCCTAAGGGCGATGCTCTTTCCCTCCCATACCTGGTTCCGCCTGCATCATGGCTACGAACTTCTCCGCTACTACCGGATCGTACAGACTGCCGGCACAGGCCAAGATCTCCTCCAAGGCCTTCCGGACCGTTTTCGCTTTCTTATATGGCCTGTCCGTGGTCATGGCGTCGAAACTGTCGAGGACCCTGAGCACCCTGGCCAGAAACGGGATTTCGTCACCGGAGATTCCGTGCGGATAACCTGTTCCGTCGTAATTTTCGTGATGGTGAAGGATCGCCAGCCCCACCGTAACATCGGACATGAAGGGTAAAATGATGTCCCTCCCCCAGACCGAGTGATTCTTAAAGACAGACCATTCCTCTTCGCTTAGAGTTCCTGATTTATTTAAGAGTTCACTGTCTATGTTGACCTTACCGATGTCGTGCAGATAAGCGGCATAATAAAGGATTTCTTTTTCCCTCTCCGGCAGCTGCAAATATTCGGCCATTTTTGTGGCGTAACCCAAGACCCGTTCCGAGTGGCCGAATGTATAGCGGTCTTTAGAGTTTATTACGCTGATGATTACCTTGGCGTATGTAAAGGGATCATCCGACGACACTGGCACTTCGCTACGCAACGAGTCAAATACGTTGAAGTATAGTTCCACCTTATCGGTACTCGTATTTTTGGCCTTGTAAAGCGCATAGTCCACGGAACGGAGAAGGTCCTCGGCGCTCCGGCCGTGCTGGGGATAAGCGGCTACGCCGATCGACACATGCAGTTTGGCACCGGGCAGGTTTTGAAACCCGTGTGCCGGGATCGACTCGATTTCCTGGTAGATCTCATACGCCGCGGTCATCGCTTCCTCCGACGTTGTATCGGGCAGGATGACGGCAAATTCGTCGCCACCGATTCTAGCCGCTATTCCGGGTAGCTTCACCCGTAGGGACAAAACTCGGCCGATTTCCTTTAACACGTCGTCCCCATGGGCATGGCCGTGTATCTCGTTGTAGAACTTAAAATAGTCTATGTCAAATACGATCAGCGATAGGGGTTTGCTTTTAGTGATCGCCGTCTGCATATGGCGACGCAGGTACTCCTGAAAATACCGGTGGTTGTAGAGGGCCGTCAGATCATCCAGGTCGGTCGTTCCCAGGAGTCGGCTACGGCCATCCTGTTCAATTGCGATCAGCTCTCCCAACAGCCAGCCAACCAGGACGATGGTCCCACCCACCACCAGGTCCATAAGGGTGATCTTGGTGTAGCTTTCGTTGGGCAAAAGGAAGTTGACAATCAAAACGGTAACGGCAATGAACCCGGTTAGAACCGCACCGGTCCGCCGGGGAAAACCTATGGTCGCAATTAGCACCGGCACGACGAAGAGGATCTCGAGGTACGTGGCAGAGGTCTTATGTATGATGAATACAATAATACCAAGAAACAATATTATCAATAGCACATCAAGAATCTGGTACGAGACTCCAAAATCACTCTTTGAAGCTGCTATATTCTTCGCATAAATAATGGCTAATGTCAGCACAATACAGAGAAGCAGGCCAAGAACAAAAAGCATCGCAACAGACGCATCCGGTTGCAAATTGAAATACTGCATGACGGGCACGAGGACTAACAAAAAGCAAATTATGTAAGTGTCCGTAACAATTTCCGCTATCTTTTTTTTTCTAGCTTCTTGCCAGTTGGTCATTAAAGACACCCCTTAAGTAAGGGAGGGGCTGGCCGCAGCCCCTCCTCCCGTGATACATACTACTTGCGCAGTGCCTGCGGCACTTCTGGCTGGTGAAGAAACCACGCGCACATTGGCTTGGCGCTGGCCGTAGCCAGGACCATCAGGCTTGCAAATGTCGCTCCGAGCAGCGCACGCCTAAGCAATGCCATCATCTAAACCACCTCCTTTCTTCTCAGGGTAAAGAAACTATCAAGTCTATGCAGGGCCCGGTGTCCTGTGCCGGTCAGGGAGAACCCCTGCCACAAGAGGCACATACACACGGCGAAGGCCACCGAAAATCCCGATTGCCCATACTTGATAATGAAGATCGCTTCCAGCACAAAGATCACAAGGACGACCCCCACAGCTCGACTGCGCAACTTTCGCCGTTGTCTAATCTCGATAATCGGCTTGGCTGGTGAATCAACCGGCGCCAGAAGCCATATCGCAACCAGAACGACAAGGGTACTCAGGACCATAAAGTAGGGCAGGATCATCGCGCCGAACGCCGAAAGGAAGATGGCCATCCTGCCGATGGCCGTGAGCACCACCGCCCCCACCAGCGCACAGCGCCATGGCGAATTGGAGTGGGCCCCCCCAGCAAAGAGCCGAACTATGGCACCCGCCAGCCCACCTGCCAACGCCTGGGCAAGGGTTCCTGTCAGGACGGACAGTAAACCAATCGCAAGAAGATTGAGAATATACGTCCAGACTAGCTGAAGCCCGTAATAGGCAATTGCCTCCTGGTTCTCGTCCAGACCAAGGCTTCTTGTTAATTCGTCGGCCATCTTTTTAGGCAGGTTAAACCAAGACACTGTATTTTTCGCAACTTTTTCTATTGGAAATCAATCCTTCTATGCTTTTTGTAGCGATACAAAAAATAGCTTACAGCTAAAATGGTCAGCAACGTAGGATAGCTAAAAAGCGCCCTTAAATAAGGAGTATTGTAAACTTGGTCATAATGTAAGCCTGTAACACTCATGAGCAACGGAAGCCAAGTAGAATCACCGATGAGTTCTATTAAAAAGGCGAAAAATACAGCGATAAAAATTTTAGACAGGCTCGCCCTGGAAAATATTTTAATATATCCAGCGAAAGCAACCATCAGCATTAGAGACCGGATACCAAGGGCCACCGGGAGAAGCTCGACTAAATTGGTTAACGACAGGAGCGCTGCAATGATGAGCATTTGTTTCCATTTAAACCGGAGATTGAGGAACACAAAACAAAATACGATGAGAACGATACTTTCCGGAATATCTTGCAATAGAAAATTATATAGTTCCTTTTCGAACATGATTTTTCATCCCACCCCCCCTGCAACTGATAATTATACGTTCTATTAAATTTCTCCTTTCTCGCTAACTTCGTTCGGAAATAAATTTTCCGACTCTTTTGAATTTTTACAGCAAATTTAAGTTTTGGGTATAGTTGTCAAATCAATGGCTGTGCAGATGCCAGACCTGTATTACTAAACCAAAGCCTCTCTCGCATCTGCACCGGGAGATTCTTGCAAGACCTCCGCCAGTATTAAGTTCTAACAGCGTTGTTCGCCCTTTTTGATGCCAATGTATTGCCTTGATGCATGGGCAGGCGCCTTCTACTCGAACTCAATCATTTTTTTCTTTTTGTAGCGAAATATAAGATAGGTTACAACCAGATTAACGACAAGAGTGGGGTAACTGAAGAGAGCCCTCAAATAAGGATTATTGTAAACTTGCAGGTATTTCAAGCCGGTAACCGGCATTAGCTGCATACCCAATAAAGAATCACCAACAATGGACAATATAGCAAAGAAAAACACAGCGACAAAAACCTTGGATAGATCTTTTTTGGTAAATACCTTAATGCACATGGCGTAAGCGACTAACAATATAATAATGCGAATACCGAAGGCCAACGGCATGACCTCCGCCATGTTTGCAAAGGACAATAATACCGCAATAATAAATATCTCCTTCCATCTAAAACGGAGGTTGAGAAATACGAAGCAAAACATGGCACCAATAATGCTCTCAGGCATATCCTGCAGGATAAAATTGAGCACTTCTTTTTCAAGCATAATGCGGCGTCCCCCCCTCTAGTCACGGGATAATTAAACGCCGCCACTGAATTTTCCTGCTTTTTCAACAATTTTCGACCAAATTCTCCGGACTCCGACATCCCCACTTTCTATTTCAAGAACATCCTATAATTGTGTTATAAATGGTACTCTAGCTCAGGCCTCCACGGCGTCCAGTCGCCACAGTTGCGGCGAACTTATTGGGTTATAAATAACCAGTTTCTTTATATTGCTATAGTTGTTGACCTGGCTTGTACCCGTCTTATCCGTAGGGTGCCCGCCACGGAAAACAACCTGCACAGCCAATATTATATTCGGATTGATAATGGTTCTGCTTAACAACATCCTCTTGGGAGAATGAGTCGAAATACGTCGAATGGGTCACAAAAAATACATCCCTTTCGTCCAGGTATGTACCTTTAAAGCAGAACCGGCAGATTCAAGGATCACTCCCCACCGGCCGGCTTCCTCAGACCTATCCACCACGATCGCCACAGCTAAGACAACCTAATGCCACCGTGGTCGACCAGGAGGATGGAAAACCACACATGTGGATGAATAGCACTCACTGCTACCGCACGGGCAGCAATACGGAAAGTTACTGAACCATACAGGCAGGACAGTCTAGCCGTCCGCGTCTGGAACTTCCTGTGAACAGCCCGGACCCGGGAAAGGCCGGCGCCCAAGCCGAGCAGAGCAGAGCGGCATCATCCGCGTCCAGAAAACGACCCAGGCGGTCCCGCAAAACAGCACCGGTCAATGAGCCATGTACTTAGGAAGCACGATTTAGGGCCCCCTTTCAGGAGCCCCTAAGTTGCTCTCTTCGGCCTTGGTTTTGAAAGTCTGCTGATTGGCTAAGCTCCATGGAGCCGGTATCGCAGCTATTGCGTCACCATCGTGCGGTACAATCGAAGGAAGTGCGCACTGTAAGGTCTGTACACACTTACCCGCTCCTTCTAAGTGCGGCCCTAAGAAGAAGTCCCCTCCAAACGCCGGGTTTCGGCTAGTCGCGCCGCTTCCACCCGTTTCTTGCCCAGCAGGAGAACAAGCGGAATCGCTATAACTACAATGACCGTCGCCACCAGGAAGGAATCGTCAATGGCCGCCATCATGGCGTGCTGTTGCACGAACAGAGACCACACGGTCAGCACGGCGGTCTTATTCGGCAAGTGCATGGCGACCTGCATGCGTTGAAGGAGGCCCGGTACTAGCGGAGACGACAGCGTTACTGTTTCTGAAAGCCACTCCGCGTGGTACACTTCCCGCAACTGCATGACGTAGGTCAAAAAGGCGATGCCCATCGAGGCAGCGATATTGCGTATCAGGTTGGTCCAAGCGGAAGCCTCGCTGGCCAATCGCCTTGGTACGGAATTCATGCCGGAAGCGGTAACGGGCATCATGCACAGACTGACACCGATCCCCCGCATGATCAGTAATAGTTGTATGTGACTGTAACTAGAGCTGAGGTCCAATTTGTGAAGGGAAAAGGTGACGAAGGTTAAGACAACTGCGCCTATAGCGGCCATCGGTAAAGCCCCAAAGCGGTCAAAAATGCGCCCGTTGATCGGCATCATCACTCCCATGGCCAAACCCTGGGGCATCAAGAGAAGTCCCGTTTGCATTGGGGTGTATCCGAGGAGATCCTGAGCATAGATTGGTACCAGAAACACTATAGCGAACAAGCCAATGAAAATTACGCTGACTGTCACAAGGCTGATCGAAAAAACGAAATTCCTAAACAATCTCACGTCTAAGAGCGGATGGGGAGTATATAGCTCCCAGAGCACAAACAGGACCATAGCAAATAAACCAACGACCATCGTGGCCACGATAAATAAGGAAGTCCATCCGTATGTCTGGCCCTCGCTCAAGGCCAGCAGGATGGCAAAACAACCTACCCCGCTCAGAATGAAGCCGGGCATGTCGAATTTCAATCCGGAACGACCGGGAGTCTCCGGGAGGAACAATCCGGCGAGAATGACGGCTATGATACCAATGGGGATGTTGATGGTGAAAATCATCTGCCAGTTGAAATTATCAATGAGGTAACCGCCCAGGGTTGGTCCTATAGCGGGCCCCATGGTAATGGCTATGCTCCAGATGCCCAGGGCCATGCCGATCCGGTTGCGGGGAACGATGCTATAGTTCATCGCCATTGTCACGGGCATGATGGCACCGCCGCCAATGGCTTGGATAATTCGGGCGCCGATCAGGATATCATTATTCCAAGACAGACTGCACAAGGCGGACCCAAGCGTAAAGATGCTCAAGGCGACGATGTAAAGTCTCTTGTAGCCAAAGCGGTTCCCCAGGTAGCCGGTTACCGGCACCACCACTCCTGAGGTGAGCAGATAACCGGTCATGACCCATTCCGCCTGGTCCGGGCCCACGCCGAACAAAGCCATAAGTTTGGGAATGGCTACATTAACTATGCTGGAATCGAGAACGGCCATAAAAGCTCCCAGCATCAGGATCATCAAAGCCGCCCACGGAATGCTGTCCTGCCGGTCCTTTACGCCGATCCCTCCGGCAGTGGGGGAAACGTTGTCCGCCGTAAAAATGCCCCTTTCCCTGCTCATCGGTTAGTTAACTATCGTCGTCCCCAGGTCTGGATATTGGGCTGGTTACCCGTAGCGTCCTTCAGCCGCTAACCGGCCGGTCTATGTGTGCCCGAAGTTTGCTCGTCTTTTAGCTACATATCAGCCCTCTTTAGCACCATTCGAACAGTTTGAGCAATTCCTGCTGATGTGCTCGGCCGAAGAAACAATTTGTGTTTTTAAACCGTTAAAGATTTCGTTTAGCAGTTCAGTTGTCTTTTCCAGGTCAGCTGACGATCCAGGGAGAGTATCTCTCAGACAAGAACAGCGATAATCCAACACTTCCTTACAAAGCGCATCACCTGCTCTTGTCAGCTGCAAATAAACCATACGCCGGTCGGCCCCCTCCCGCGAACGAACTACGAGGTCATCGTCCACCAGGCTATCCACCAACCCGGTAAGGGTAGCTGATGAGAGAAACATGTACTTTTGCAGCTCGCTCATATTGGTTTCCCCTTTATTGTACAAGCGCATCAACACCCAGTAACGGGACATGCCCAGCCCCCGTTTGCCCAGGTACATTTGGGTAAGATACTTGATAGCCTTGTTTACCCTGTCAAGGGATTCATGGAAACGTCTTAAGGGGGCGTCCATATCCGTCTCACCTCTTGGCTTCCAAATATTCCGGATCCCTAAATAATAGTGTGCCGAAACTAACTTGTCAAGTACCAAAGCGATAAAGACCAAGAATGGAAATTCAAACAGATGTGGACCGTAAACTGAACTGTCCGGTGAAACATATGGGTATATATCGCCGCTGACCGCCTGCCCGGCCTATACATGACGAAGTTTCCTTGCGCCCGGCCACTCCAACACCGCCTTGTCATGGCCCACGTCCCACGGCGGAGCCCGCTGACCGGTTTCGCACTCGTGGAGTATCTTCCGGCCGAGGCCGGGCAGCGATTCCGTCCCAATCAAAAATAGGAACAAGGCCCCCGAAATCGGAGGCCCCGCTGGTACCTGGATCAGTGCGTTTCCCGTGTGAGAATCACCTGTTTGCTTGGCCGCGTTACACTGAACGCCGTAACCGGGTTGGTGCGCCACCCACCGGGCCGGTAGTATGGTCCGGCCGTTAAGATGCGCCAGTGATTATCTGGCATGGAGCAACCCTTTGAACAAAGGAAGCGGTTCAACGAATACATGAAGGATCTTTCTGCCGCAATCGAAGCTTCTTGGGGAGACGGCAGGCTGATTCTATTCCCGTTCCATCCTGAATTCGGTTCCCCTTCGAGCTCGAAGCGGGTATAGTTCTGGTACACCCAGACGGCGAACAGGCGGTGCTGCTCATATGTGGAGGATTCCGCCCAGTAACCGGCCCGGACCAAAGGGACAATCATCCTTTTGCAGCGGGTATGCGTCAAACGATGAGGCGTGGTCTCCACGCCGGCCAGTCTGTTGCCGCGGCAGTCCGGCACGCTCTCTATCTACACCGCCGCCATAGCGTCTACGGCATAGGCGCCCTGACCTGCAGGCAAGACGTAAAGCGGGTTAATGTCCAACTCGGCCAGTTCCGGCCATTCCAGGCCCAATTGGGCCACGCCGCGCATGGCTCCGACAAGCGCCTCCAGGTCGGCCGCTGGCCGCCCCCGGGCGCCGGCCAGCAGCGGGTAAGCCTTGATTTCCTGGATCATCTCCCGAATCTCGTCGTCCGTCACCGGCAACACGCGCAGGGAAACGTCCCGCAGTACTTCCACCCAGATGCCACCCAGCCCGCAGGTGAGAGTCAGCCCGAAAACAGGATCCCGGCCGAGCCCCACCAGGACCTCTACGCCACCCCGCAGCATCTCCTGAACCAGCACGCCCCGGATGACTGCACCGGGGCGACGCCGATAGGCTTCTCCAGTCACGGCGGTGAAGGCGAAGCGCACCTCCTCCGGGCCCGTGAGGTTCAGCCGGACCCCACCAACTTCCGTCTTATGAGCGATGTCCGGAGAATCCACCTTCACCACCACCGGGTAACCTAATTTTTCGGCTGCCTCCACCGCTTCATCCGCCGTTGCAGCCGCCACTTCCGGCACCACCGGGATGCCGTACGCACCAAGCAGTTTCTTAACTTCGTGTTCTCCCAGGAGGGTTCCCGGTTTGAAGGAACGGTAACATCCGGTGACCGGCGGGTTGGCTCCGCTGGCAAAGGAAACCCTGCGCTCTCGCTTGCATTTATCTTCGTAACGCGCAACGTTCGCCAGCGCCCTAGCCCCCGCTTCCACCTCGCCCAGGCAGGCCACGCCGCTTTTGACCAGCCCGGGCAGCACTGAGGAGGGAAACTGGCCATGAATGATACCGGCCATGGCCAGGGGTTTGCCCGTAGCCCCAGCCAGGTCCTGGAGTTGCCGCACAGAGTCAACCTCGGCGCTAAGCCAGTGCAGCAGTAACAGAGCGTCCACGGCCGGGTCGGCCGCCGTAATGGCGGCGCACTCCATGAAAAGTCCTGGGCGCACAATGTCTAGGCCGGTGAAGTCGACCGGGTTGGCCGTAGCCGCGAACGATGGCAGGTTTACCACCATCTGCCGCCTCGTCTCCCGGCCCAGAGGCACCACTTCCAGCCCCGCGGCCGCGCATTTGTCCGCCGCCACCACTGCGTGGCCGCCCGACGAGGCCAGGATGGCCACCCTGTTGCCTGCTGGCCGCCGGCCGGCGGCCAGCAGGCTTAGCACAGCCGTCATCTCGCCGATGTTCTGCACTTCAATGATCCCCTTTTGCCTAAAGAAGGCCCGGTACACTGCGGCGGAACCCGCGAGGGAACCGGTGTGGGAGCGGGCGGCGCGGGCGGAAGCCTCATTCCCGCCGGTCTTAAGGACTACCACCGGCTTACCTGCGGCCAGGGCCAGGTCGGCAGCCCGTGCCAATTTCTCCCCATCCCGAATCCCCTCCAGGTAGGCGGCGATAAACTTTACGCCGGGGTGCCGGACGAAGTAGGCCATGTAGTCGGCGAAATCGGTGGCTGCCTCGTTGCCGCTGCTCACATAGAACGCTACTCCCAGGCCGTATTCGGCACACGACGTGAGCATGCTGCAGCCTATTCCCCCGCTCTGGCTGATCAGGGCGATACCGGCATCCGACGCCTGGTCCCGGGGCGACGCAGTGTAACCGTAAGCAAAATAAGCGTGCAGACGGTGTAGATAATTGGCGAGGCCCATGGTGTTAGGCCCGCACAGACGTAGGCCCAGGCGCCCTGCAGCGTCGCCCAACTCGCGCTGCAGTTCAACGCCGGCCTCGCCGGTCTCGCCGAAGCCGGAGCTGAAAACAACTGCCGCCGCAACCCCGCTGGCCGCGCATTCCTCCAGGGCCGGCAGCACAAAGGGGGTTCTGACCGAGATCACCGCCAGGTCCACCGGGCCGGGCACCGCGCTGATCTCCGGAAAACAGCGCCAGCCACCAAGTTCCCGGTGCCCTGGGTTAACCGGGTAAACCGGGCCCCGGAAACCGCCGGCCTGTAGGTTGGCCAGTACATCGCCGCCGGGCTTGGCCGGGTCCGCCGAGGCACCGATCACCGCCACGGACGCCGGGTAAAAAAGGGCCTCCCATCCCAAATCAGTATTGTTTTCCCCGCTCACTTTCCCACTCCCCATTGAAACCTTACTTTACTACCTACCGTTTGTTTGGCAAAAGGCAAAAGAATTACTTCCTAACCCCATCCAGGATGATCTTCACAAAAACCTCTCCGATCTCCGCCGGTGAAAGCCGGCCGCCCGGCCGGAACCACTTATGCGTCCCATTGCACATATCGAAGACGGCCTGCAGGACGATCCGCGGCGGCAGGTCCTGGCGAAAGACACCGACCACGGCGCCGTCCCGAAGTATGGACAGCCAGATGTCCTCGTAATCCTTTATCGCCGCCTTGATTTTCATTCGTGCGCCGGCCGACAGGTTGCCGAGCTCATTGTAAAAAACGGGCAATTCCTCTCTGTCAAGATAGGCGCTGATGTGAAATAAAACCGCTTGTCTTAATTTTTCTTCCGGCGTGAGATCGAAGGTCATCATCCGGGACAGGCCCTCACACAAAACCTCCGCAGCGGACAAAAGGACTTCTGTGAGCAGTTGTTCCTTACCCTGGATGTGGTAATAGAGGCTGCCCTTGAGCATACCCACCTCGCTGGCGATGTCCTGTACCGTCGCGGCATGGTATCCCTTGGCCTTGAATATTTTGGCCGCCGCCTTGACGATCTCCTCGTATTTGCTCATGCTAACTTACCTACCAACCGTTTGGTTTATTATAGGGTACCTTGCACAGTTTGTCAAAGAGTTTTCCAGGTACTCTTATCGGCATCTCACCCGATTAACGGACGTTCCGGCGAGGCCCGCAAACAGGGCGGTCACGGCGGACTTTTACGCGCATGTTGCCGAAGAACTCCACAAGGATGCAGCGGCCAAAACCAACGACGTTTTGAACCGGCGCAAGAAAAAGCCCTCCGCCGCGTCGCCGGAGGCTACCGACAAGACGAAGAAGGTTAAGGATGAGCCGAAGGTTTCACGGAAGCGAAAGACTGGTTACTATGACGTGCATTGTCGTACAGTTGTCGTAAATCCGATCAAATGAATAAGGCTTCCGAACCTCGGAAGCCTTGCTATTCCTGGTGGACCCAAGGAGGCTCGAACTCCCGACCTCTAGAGTGCGATTTTCAGGAAGCGAGTTTTAACAGAAGTCAGCTATGGACAAAAGCCTTATCTGACGCGGTTTTTCGGCCCTGTAAGTTTCAGATAAGACCCATTACCGAAGCACTTTTTCAACTGCATTGCAGACACATTGCATACAAAAACGGCCCGCTATCCCACGGCCGGCAAGGGGTGGTGGGCTTCCCCCTAGCCCGGCGGCCCACTCCAGGCATGCGGGTGGACGGGTGGGCTGGATCCCCGCCTGCCCACATCTCCGGTGCTTGACAGCCCCGGTCAACCTGAATATAATAATCACGTATCGGGTATATTGGAGATGGTTTGGCGTGGCGTGGGAACTCATATTTTACGAACCACTTCCTGGTAAGCGTCCAGTAGAAGAATTTATTTGTTCTTTGAAGCCCCGTGAACAGGCTAAGCTCATCGGATCGCTAACCATACTTGAGGAATTTGGTCCGCATATAGGAATGCCTTATGTCAGATACCTAAATAACGATCTATGGGAATTGCGTACCCCATTCGGCGGACAATCATTTAGAGTATTCTTCTTTATTGATGCAAATAACCTGGTTGCGGTACATGCTATTAACAAGAAATATGCAAAAACCCCTTCCAGAGACTTGGATACCGCCATGGCCAGAATGAAAGAATATAAGCAACGAAAGGATGCTGTAAAATGAATCTGAGGGAACTTAAGGCCAAGCTGATGAAAGACCCGGCTTTTCAAGAAGCCTATGAAGAACTTCAACCCGAATACCAGCTTATCAAAGCGCTTATCAGACAACGCCTTGAAAAACACATGACCCAGAGTGAATTAGCTGAAAAGGTTGGGACTCGTCAATCGTCTATAGCTCGCTTGGAAAGCGGCTCATATAACCCTTCCTTTCGATTCTTGAAAAAGGTAGCTAATGCTTTGGATGCTAGGCTTGAAGTAACCATTGTCCCCAAAAACCAAGCAAATTAATTCATTCTATCTGAGACATCACACATTACCCGCTCATTACCGCCCCCGGACTTCACCGGGGGTTTTTTTGCGCTTCAGTTGCTGCGCCAGAAGGCGACAAGATGAAGGCGGACACCCTGCTAGGTGGAACACCCTATTTGCCCATCCTGAACGGGACAAACGTATACCCCTCCAGCACCGCTATCCCGTACTCCCTGGCCCGCTCCGCGGCCTCCGCACTTGCCGCATTCTTAACCTTTCTCAGGTGGCCCGCCACGGCATGGGGTCCCGGAGCCTTGCGTTCAACAGGGAGCCTCACCCTAACTCGTGACCTATCCTGCCCCCCCATGTAGACCATTTGAATGTTCACCTGGCCCCCCCCGCCCCTACCCGTTTCCGGCCACCGGTGAGTCCGAGGGAGCGACTACCCTCATGGCCGCACGTAGGCCCACCCTTCCTGCTGCCGGCGCACCAGTTCAGTTATTCCGGCCGGCACCACCTGCACGAATCCGGGCAGTTCTCCTTCCCCCATGCCCAGGGATCGCAAAGAGTTGCGACAGACCATGACCTCCACGCCCTGTTGGGCCAGCTGTCCCAGCGGTGCGGCAAGCTCGTTCCCTGGCCGGAAGATCTCTACCGCCACTCCATTGGCCAGAAGGGCTGCCCGCACATGGTCTTCCCCTACGTCCTTGATGAGGTTGACCACATTCGCGATAGCAACCGGCCACTTCTCAGTCTCGTTGACGTGCACGACCACCTTGAGCACTATCCCCACCCCGCCTTAAAGTCACATTTTTTCTACCAGTTGAGGTACTCCCACGGCCAACGACCGGAGCGCTGGCTAAGGTAATGCCCAGCCGTTCCCGCACCCCGTCGATGTACCACTTTGTCCAGGTGGCGGACCCATTCGTCGCCATCCGGCGACAGGACGCCTACAGGGCCCTCAGGACGTAGGCGTTCGCGTCTGTGCCGTGTCCGACAAACCCGGCAATCGGGCTTGTGCTTGCGGTACAGGGGGTGGGCGCCGGCGGCGCTCCGGAAACCCTTCGGCACCGGCTTCGCCCGGCCAACACTAACACCCAGCATCTCCCGCGATATCGCGAACACCCAGACCCTGCTCGCGCCAGAAGAGCCAGTCATTGGAGGTTACCCGACGACCGTTAACAAAAAGCTCAAACCGCCACTTAAGACGATTCTCCAAGATCTGCTTTTAAACCATATCAATACCGTTTCGCTTCTGGAAGACTTTTATCAAAATTTTAGTTTTTCCTTCGGATTTATTCAGAAAAAGTGTTATTATGACCCGGGGTGACACAAAGTGAAGCGTAAGGCAAAAGACTCTCGAGAAAGGCTCCAGATAAGGTATTCAACAACAAAACCGGTGAGCTAGACGTATTCCGTTTTTCCGAAGAGCAGTGCCATGACTGCCCTTTTAAAGATAAATGCACCAAGAACAAAAAAGGCAGAAGGACTATTACAGTAAACAAACA
>DATKUX010000052.1:0-6576 GCA_035530395.1 Spirochaetia bacterium | reverse complement strand
TAGCGATCCGGCCTTCTGCCGTCCGACGGAGGTAGACATGCTGCTGGGTGACCCCGGTAAGGCGGCTAGGAAGCTTGGTTGGCGGCCAAAGGTGGGCTTTAAGGAACTTGTGGCAATTATGGTTGAGGCTGACCTCAGAGGCGTAGGTGAAAGATGAGGGTTTTTGTCTACGAAGGCACGATCCTTGAGAAACTGGAATCTTTTTTCAACGGAGGTTTGGTTCTTGTACTCTTCGAGCAAGCGTCGGGCCGGGAACTCGGAGACCGGGAGAGGGGTAATGAGGACAAAAGTGGAGCGACGCTTGTGCTCTGCCTGGATCTGCACCTTTGTCGGCGCACCGACCTCCAGACGCAGGCGGTACACCGTCTGATAGGACGGCTCTTCTCCCTTGTGTGGGCGACCGCGGTGCACCTGCTTTTGTTTCTCCTGGACTTCCTGTACCATGGCATGCGCTTGCGGTTACGCTTTTCTAATTTGGACAACCGGGTCGAGGGCTCGGTGGCCGCCCGCCGGCGCAGACCGTGGGAGTGTTGCTCGGCTGGGAGTTCCAAAAGGGCGTCTGCAGGGTAGAGATTGGCGTGGCCACGCTGCCGGTAGGCAATGCGCCGCACTCCCACATCGCCGAAGAGCGTTGTCAGCGTGCGTTTTTTGCCGAACTCACATCCCGGGCATCAACGACCTCCTCGATTCTGCTTTCGCGCAGAGCCCGCAGGTCGAGAGAGTCTTGGTAGAGTTGGCACAAGAGGTCGCGGCCTGACGCGTCAAGCAAGTCTTCCAGTTCCGAGAGCGAGAGCGCCGCGGCTCTTTCGCTCTCCATCAAACCCATCAAAGCCTCGAACCGGGCCGGGGACGCTGCGACGGGGGCCATGGGGAATGCCGGACCGTGGACGAGTGTTACCGCAAGCTGGGTTTTGCGCCGACCTCGAAGCTTCTGGACGGGCTTAAGAAGCTGGGCTTTACCTATGCCACCAAGGCGGGAGTAACGATTGGTATTAATGACATAATTATTCCCGGGGAGAAGAAAGGTATTTTGAAGGAAGCGGACCAGTTGGTGGATCAGGTGGAACAGCAGTTCAGGAAGGGCCTGATCTCCGACGAGGAACGCTACCGCAAGGTCATCGAGGTCTGGAACGACGCCACCGAGAGGGTTACCAGCGCTATGATGAAGGCCCTGGACAAGTTCAATCCGGTCTATATGATGGTCATTTCGGGAGCTCGCGGTAACATCCAGCAGATCCGCCAACTGGCCGGCATGCGGGGTCTGATGGCCGACCCGTCGGGACGGATCATCGACCTGCCCATCAAGGCCAACTTCCGGGAGGGCCTGACCGTACTGGAGTACTTCATCAGTACGCACGGTGCCAGAAAGGGTCTCGCGGACACCGCCCTGAGGACCGCCGATTCCGGCTACCTGACCCGGCGCCTGGTGGACGTGGCCCAGGATGTCATCGTCCGCGAGGAGGACTGCAAGACCACTACCGGTATCGAGGTGGAGGATATCCGGGACGGCACGGAAGTGATCGAGAAGCTGGAGGACCGCATCATCGGGCGGATTCTTCTGGAGGACATCGTCCATCCCCAGACGGGCGAGATACTGGCCTGGGGTGACCAGGAGGTCACCGAGGAACAGGCCCAGGCTATCATCAAAGCCGGGATCACCTCGGTCAAGATCCGTTCGGTGCTTACCTGCCGCACCCGCTACGGGGTCTGCATAAAATGCTACGGCCGTAACCTGGCCAACGGCCGCATGGTAGATATCGGCGAGGCGGTGGGCATCATCGCCGCCCAGAGCATCGGCGAGCCGGGCACCCAGTTGACCATGCGCACCTTCCACACCGGCGGTGTGGCCGGCGACGACATTACCCAGGGTTTACCCCGGGTGGAGGAGCTCCTCGAGGCCCGGCGGCCGAAAGGTCAGGCTTTGATCGCCGACGCCGCCGGGGTGGTTGTGGCCAAAGAGGTCAAGGGCCGCCGCGAGTTGGAGATTACTGCGGAAGACGGGGAGCATTTCAACTACCAGGTGCCCTTCGGTGCCCGCCTCAAGGTCCGTTCGGGCCAAACGGTGGTCGCCGGCGACGAGTTGACCGAGGGCAGCGTCAACCCGCACGACATGCTGAAGATCAAGGGCATACACGGGGTCCAGGTACACCTCCTGCAGCAGGTGCAGCAGGTGTACCGGTTGCAGGGTGTCGATATCAACGACAAGCACATCGAGGTCATGGTGCGCCAGATGATGCGTAAAGTCAGGGTCGATAATCCAGGGGATACCAGCTTCTTGCCCGGAGGCGTAATCGATATGTTCGAGTTCGAGGAGGAGGCCGGGCGCGTAACGGCGGCAGGCGGCCAGCCGCCTACGGCCGTTAAGGTGCTTTTGGGCATCACCAAGGCCTCGCTGGCCGCCGATTCCTTCCTTTCGGCCGCTTCCTTCCAGGAAACCACCCGGGTTCTGACGGAAGCCGCCATCAAGGGCAAGGTGGATCCGCTCCTGGGGCTGAAGGAAAACGTGATAATAGGCAAACTGGTGCCGGCGGGTACCGGGATGCCCCGCTACCGCTACATCGAGGTGGCGGCGGAGGAGCGCCGGTCGGAGGAGGAAGAGGAAGGCTATTTGACCTAGCGAAAGAGGCCGCCGGTTCCCGGCGGGGATCGGCGGTTCGGTCGTTTATAGATTTTTACCCCTGTTACCCCACGGGCTTGTCCCGTGGGGAGTGATTTCGGAGACAGTAATATAATGACTGCATGTCAAGTGTCAATCCCAGTCTCAAGATTTCTTCTAAAGTGTTTGCAATCTCATCATCTTCTATCAAATGTATGCTCCATTTACTTGCCAACAATATCGAGATTTTTTCGTTGGCACAGCCGGCACTTCTAAGCCTTCCTTGTGCAAGAAATGTTGAAAGTTTCTATGTGAGGGACTATGAGTAGCTCAAGTTACAAGACAGGCTTCCGACCTGAACCACCAGGTCTTGCACACTTTTTGCATTCCCTTCGGTGGTTTTCAGTCATATCTTGCTTTAAATCGAGGGTAAGTATGCAGGCCAACGCTTTTTATTAAGAGGTGAGTGCGTGGCAAAGGAAGTTCCGGAAGAAACCGTAATGGACAGGGTGTTGGGCGAGGATGCCGAAAAACCCCGGGACGTTTTGGTGGCCGTATATACGGCGCTGAAAGAAAAAGGGTACAACCCCATTAACCAGTTGGTGGGTTATCTGCTTTCGGGCGATCCGGTTTACATTACCAGCCATGGCAACGCCCGTAGCCTGATCAGGCGCCTGGAGAGGTATGAGTTGTTAGAGGAGTTGGTCCGGTCCTACCTGGAGCGGTGAACCGGGTATGGTAGTGCAGGCAAGTTGAATGTGCCGCGTATCACCCGGCCCCGCAGGTGAGGGCTGCCGGGAGCAGGGGGTCTTCCTTTGCGAGTGGGGGGCCCTGTGGTCTTCGGTAAAAATCAGCCAAAGTGGGAAGGTGGTCCCCTAAAAATGACTTGGTAACTTCTCTGACCACCTACGGCCTCAGACAAGTAAACCCTGGACTCCTTCCAGACCGTCGGCCACAAAGCCTTTGTTCAAGTTTCTTCACCCGGCCTCCCCGCAGGCAGGTGGGGCTTTGATGGGGGTGCCAGGATAGAACAGGGGGAAACTGGGGAATGAATCTGTTCATCATAGAGGCCAGACCGGTTTTGCGTACAAATCATGATTTTGGGGGCCGCCCAGAATAATTCCGGGCCGTTGTCCGGAGTGCCGGGCGGCCCGCAAACAGAACGATCGTGGTCGTGGCGGCTATTCCGGCCGTCAGGAACGGGAGATGTTTCCGGCCGTGTGCGGCAGCCTGCGGGCGTGAGACGCAGGTACCGTTTCAACCGCGCGGCGACCGGCCCGTTTACTGCCGGGACTGCTTTTCGCAGAACAGGAGTTATTAAAGAGAGGCCGCCGGTTATTCCGGCGGCTTTTTTCGTGGGCCTGCAGTTGCACGGAAGCGTATCCCTATTTACGGACGGTATGAAAATAACAGGGCTTAGGCGTCCTTTTCGAGCCGCCCTTTTTTTGTCACCCGGACGGTCTATGGTCCTAAAAAGGCCGTCAATATTTCCCAACCCGTCTCCGCGACGAAGAAAGGCCCCCTCGCGAAAGGGGGCTTTTAAACACCAGGTTACATCGGGGGCATGCCGCCCATGCCGCCGGCCATATCTCTCTCCTTCTCGGGCTTTTCCGCCACCAGGGTCTCGGTAGTCAGAATCATGGCCGCGATGGAAGCGGCGTTCTGCAGGGCGGTGCGCGCCACCTTGGCCGGGTCCACAATGCCGGCCTCGATCATGTTGACGAATTCGCCGCTCAGGGCGTTGAACCCTGTGCCCGTCTGGGCCGTCCGGGTCTTCTCCACGATCACGGAGCCCTCCAGCCCGGCGTTGTTGGCAATCTGGCGGATGGGTTCCTCCAGGGCCCGGCGCACTATCTGGATGCCGGTCTTCTCGTCACCGACAGCCTCCAACTGACTCAGGGGCACGGCCGAGTTGATGTAGGCCACGCCGCCGCCGGGTACGATACCCTCTTCCACGGCTGCCCGGGTGGCGTTCAGGGCATCCTCGATGCGCAGTTTCTTCTCTTTCATCTCGGTCTCGGTAGCCGCGCCCACCTGGATAACCGCCACGCCGCCGGCCAGTTTGGCCAGCCGTTCCTGCAGCTTCTCCCGGTCGAAGTCGGAGGTGGTGTCCTCGATCTGCTTCTTTATCTGGGCCACCCTCTTAGTGATGTTGTCGGCGTTGCCGGCACCACCCACGATGATGGTCTCGTCTTTCTTGACCCGCACCTTGTTGGCCTTGCCCAAAAGGTCCATGGTGGTCTTGTCCAGCTTCAGGCCCAACTCCTCGGTAATGACGGTGCCGCCGGTCAAAATGGCTATATCCTCCAGCATGGCCTTGCGCCGGTCACCGAAGCCGGGCGCTTTTACCGCCACGCAGGAGAGGGTCCCTCTCAGCTTGTTCACCACCAGGGTGGCCAGTGCCTCGCCATCCACGTCCTCCGCGACCAGAAGGAGTGGTTTGCCGCTTTGTACAACCTTCTCCAGGATGGGCACAATGTCGGCCACTGCGGAAACCTTGCGGTCGGTGATGAGGATGTACGGATCGCTGAGGTTGGCTTCCATTTTGTCGGCGTCGGTGATCATGTAGGGAGAGATGTAGCCGCGGTCGAAGTTCGTGCCTTCCACCACGTCCAGGGTGGTGGTGATTCCCTTGGACTCCTCCACCGTGATGACCCCGTCCTTGCCAACCTTCTCCATGGCATCGGAAACGAGGTAGCCGATGGTCTCGTCGTTGGCGGCGATGGATGCCACCTGGGCAATGGCTGACTTGCTTTCAATCGGCTTGGAAAATTTCTTGAGCTCCTCGACCGTCTTCTCCACGGCCTTCTCGATCCCGCGTTTCAGGATCATCGGGTTTGCTCCGGCGGCCACGTTCTTCATGCCCTCGCGCACCATGGCCTGAGCCAGGAGGCAGGCGGTGGTGGTGCCGTCGCCGGCCACGTCGTTGGTCTTGGTGGCGACTTCCTTCACCAGTTGCGCACCCATGTTCTCGTTGGGGTCGGCCAGCTCGATTTCCCGGGCGATGGTCACACCATCGTTGGTGATCATGGGCGGCCCGAATTTCTTCTCCAGAACCACGTTGCGGCCTTTCGGCCCCAGGGTAACGCGAACCGCGTCAGCCAGGGCGTTCACGCCCCGTTCCAGGGCCCGCCGCGCGTCTTCGCCAAAAACAATTTTCTTGCTGGCCAATTGATCTTACCTCCTTAATTCCTGATTCCCGGCTATTCAACTACGCCGAGAATGTCCGATTCACGCATGATCAGGTACTCCACATTGTCGATCTTGACTTCGTTGCCGGAGTACTTGGTGAACAGCACCTTGTCACCCGCCTTGAGGTCGATGGGCACCCGCTGCCCGCTGTCCAGAAGACGCCCCGAGCCCACGGCCACCACTTTGCCCTCCTGGGGCTTTTCCTTGGCTGTGTCGGGCAGAACAATGCCCCCCTTGGTGATTTCTTCGCCGGGAAGAGGCTTAACGACCACTCTTTCTCCCAACGGTCTGATCACGGCAACCCCTCCTTAATAATGGTACCATTTTATTTTCTATTAGCACTCATTGTTCGTGAGTGCTAATATAGATTATACTATAGAACTGAACCCGGCGGGCAAATGCAAATGGACAAAGGGACCTTCTCAGTGACATTACACCAGGTTTACTTTTACTTGCTCCTGTTTCTGGGTTTTATTGTAGTTTTCGTCCAGGGAGGAAAATCCTCACCGGGCCAGTATTTTTTTCCTTTCCCACTCGTTTATAGAAATTAACCCCTGAAAACCCACCCCCCTCGTGGGGTGGGATGAAAGGGGCATCGCCCGCAGGGCGATATCTCTGTACAAACTTTTTGAAAAAACGTTGACGGGCGGTGGACGCGCTGGTATAATTACCCTATGGAGAGAAAAATCAGTCATTGTGTATATAATATCAACTACCATATAGTGTTCTGTCCGAAATATAGACACAGCGTAATAAGGGGTAGGGTTGAGGAAGTAATTAAGGAGACT
>DATKUX010000051.1:0-2442 GCA_035530395.1 Spirochaetia bacterium | reverse complement strand
CATAGGGTAATTATACCAGCGCGTCCACCGCCCGTCAACGTTTTTTCAAAAAGTTTGTACAGAGATATCGCCCTGCGGGCGATGCCCCTTTCATCCCACCCCACGAGGGGGTGGGTTTTCAGGGGTTAATTTCTATAAACCAGAGAAAGTAGTCAACGATCAGCGATTGAAACAACCCGTACAGGTAGATCCGGAGCCACATATCCGCCATCCCCTCAGTCTTGAACGGGCAGTGGCGGCATCAAAAGAACGACGCCTGCTCAGCCCGCAATCTGGAAGTTAAACTTACACCAGGTTGCGGGCGGAAATATCCATGATGATCACAATTACACCCCACCTTCCCGTTAATTCAACTAAAAACCAACGTAGCCCCAAAAACAGAACAGGCAACCCGCTCAATCCGGAGGCCTGTCCTTTTTGGTCTCAAGCAACCCGAGGCGGTTCATTTTGTAATAGAGGGTGCTGCGCGGTATGTTCAGGATCCCGGCCGCAACTGTCCGGTTTCCCCCTGCTTCCTGTAAGGCCTGGAAAATCGTTTCCCGCTCGGCCCGCTCGGTGGCTGAATGTAGCCCGGCCGGCTTTCCACCGTCCGCCGGGCCCCTACCGGCCGGATCTTGCATGTAGCCGGGAATAGCCCCCGTGTCGGCGACATTTCCCTCGGTGAGAATGACCAGCCTTTCCACCGTGTTTTTCAGCTCCCGCACATTACCCGGCCAGGGATAGGAGATCAGCGAAGCCATTACATGGGGTGGCACCTCTTCGATTTCCTTCCCGTAGAGGTGACCATATTCCTGCAGAAAATGATAAGTCAACTCGGGAATGTCGCTTTGCCGTTCCCGCAACGGGGGAATTTCCAGGTTGATAACATTTAACCGGTAATACAGGTCCTCCCGGAACAGGCCGGAAGAAATCATGTTCTTTAGTTGCCGGTTGGTGGCTGCGATCACCCGGACATCCACGCTGACCGGCTGGTAGCCGCCGACCCGGTAAAACTTCCTGTCCTGTAGAACGCGCAAGAGCTTGACCTGGAGGGCCACCGGGAGTTCACCGATCTCGTCCAGAAAGACCGTCCCTCCTTCGGCCAATTCCAGTAAGCCCGGCTTTCCCTTGCGGTTTGCCCCGGTGAAGGCCCCTTCCTCGTAGCCGAATATTTCGCTTTCAAACAAGTCGTGGGGTATGGCGCCGCAGTTTATGACGATGAACGGTTTGCCGGCCCGGCGGCCGGCATCGTGGACGGCCCGGGCCAGGATTTCCTTGCCGGTCCCGCTTTCACCCCGGATGAGCACGGTAGCGTCCGTGGGAGCGGCCCGGCCGGCCAGGGCTATAACATCTCTCATGCGGGGATGGTGACCAAGAAGATGGCGGAAGGCACCTGCCACCTGGCCGCCCTTCTGCACGGCCTCCTGCAACTGCCGGACTTCCAGACTGGCCTTGGTGAGAGCACGGTTCAAGTGAACGATCTCGGTAATGTCCTTCTCGGCCGAAACGCCCCCTAGGACGGCCCCCCCGGCGGAAATGGGCACCGCGTTGATAAGGACGTGCGTGCCGGGTAAAGGCTGATGGTACTCGCCGCGGACTTCCCGGTTTTCCCGGGCCACCCGGGTAACCATCAGGTTGGGAAAGAACTCATTGATATTCCGTCCCAGGATGTCCGCCGCCTTGATCTCCCACAACTGTTCCGCCTTGCGGTTCCAGGCCGTAACCCGTTCTTCGGTATCCACCACGCACACAGCGTCCTCGGTAGCGTCCAGGACGGAGGCCAGGGTGGCCTCCGTCCGCAGTAGGGCCGCCTCCAGCCGTCTTACCAGCCGCTCCGCGTCCGCTCCGGACCGGGGAACGCGATCAAGTAGCGCGTCGCCTTCCAGTCCCTGTAACGGAACATTTTTCCTGGCCATGGGCATCTCCCCGGTTCTATGTTCCTGAACTGACTAGCGACCGCCCATCCGGACCCGCCTATGGCGGGTACCCCGGCAACAACCCCGGTCAGGGAAACTACTCGCTCTTTTCCTCGACCGTGACCTCCGTCGTTGTCCGGTGCTGGGCTTTGGATCCGCTCATGATCAGGTGCTTCAGAATACACCCCGGGGTCATTCCCGCCGCCCTGGCCTTTTTTCGAAACTCAAGGAAGGCGTCGATGGCTTCCTGGCGGGCCTGCATCTTCTTGGGGTCGCCCTTGAGTTCGACCACGAGGCTGCCCTCTTCATGCTTTACGTTAAATTCCCAGCCGGCCATGTATATCACCCCTTCTCCTGTTTTCCTAATGTTTATTCTGTCCCGTTCGCCGTGTTTCCTTCTCAAATTGTGCCTAGCAGGGGTTTACGAATTACGAAGGTCAGGAAGGCTCCAGCCCAACAGAATCGAGGCATTAAGAGGCCTCGGTTGTATTACCCCCCCAGGGCATATTTCGCGATGTCCAAGATTTCTATGATCCTCCTTTCCTGG
>DATKUX010000050.1:0-7770 GCA_035530395.1 Spirochaetia bacterium | reverse complement strand
AATGACGTGGGAGCGGCGACCAACGGGGGGTTCACCGAATACTTACAAAGATTGATCGGCCACGCCACGCCAGGGGTTCGGGCCGGGTTGATCAGACTGGTCCCGTGGCAGATAGGCTCGGATATTGTGACAATGGAAATTATCTGGCGGTAGGAGAATGGTTGTTGTGTCCAGGCTAGTGCAAGTACAAGAGGAATGTCAGAGGGTGGCTTCGGCGATCGCCTGCATTCTGGGGGTCGAGGTGGAGATCATCGACCGGGAACTCCTGCGGGTGGCGGGTACGGGGCAGGTGAGGAATGATGTCGGATCACGGCTGCTTCGGGGTTTCGTCAACAAGCACGTGCTGGAACACCGCCAGCCCATCTTCATCGGTGATGCAGGCCGGCACGCCGTTTGCGCTTCCTGTCCCCTGGCCGGTCGGTGTTTTTACCTCGCCTCAATCGTGTATCCGGTCCCGGTTGAAGACGAGGTTGCCGGTACTATCAGCCTGATAGCCTTTGACAGTGAACAACGTGCCAGGTTGCACGAACGCACGGGGTCCCTGATGGAATTCGTGGGCGGGCTGGCCAGCCTGATCGGTTCCTTGGTGATCGAGAAGGAGGCGGTGGCGACCAAGATGATCATGGCCAGCCAACTGCACGCTGTGATGGATGCGGTGGACGAGAGCGTGGTAGCCGTGGACGGCGAGGGGCGGGTGACGCATTTCAACCTTGCCAGCGAGAGGATGTTCAACACCCAGCGAGATGAGATCGTGGGTCAGTTGCTGGAAGACCACGTAAAAGGGCTACCAGTGCGGGAGGTATTGGAGGGCGGCGGCCCGTTTTCATCCCGGGAGGTATCGGCCATCTTGCGGGGCCGGCGCTCTGTTCACCTTTTGGTGACGGTGCAACCGATCAGCGACGCCTCCCGGCAAACCGTCGGCGTGGTGCTGACAGCGCGGGATTTCAAGGAAACTCAAAAGAGGGCCTACGAGCTGGTCAGTTCGCAGAAGCCCATCACCTTCGCCGACATGATCGGCACCAGCCCGGCGATAGTGGATCTCAAAAAGAGGTCGTTTCGGGTATCATTCGGCGATTCGACCATCCTGATAACCGGGGAGAGCGGTACGGGCAAGGAGGTTTTGACCAGGGCCATTCATGCTGCGAGTTCCAGGCACGATCGTGCTTTTGTGGCCATCAACTGCGGGGCCATTCCGGAGAGCTTGATGGAGAGCGAATTGTTTGGGTATGAGGAGGGTGCCTTTACGGGTGCCCTCAAGGGGGGGAAGCCGGGTAAATTCGAATTGGCCAATCACGGTACCATATTTCTGGACGAGATCGGCAACATGTCCCTATACCTGCAGGCCAAACTTCTTCGCGTCCTGCAAGAAAGGCAGATCGAAAGGGTTGGGGCTGTTCGTCCTACACCGGTTGACGTGCGGGTTATCGCGGCGACTAACCGGACCCTGGAGGACCTCATGCTCAAGGGGAGTTTTGCGGAGGATCTGTATTACCGGTTGATGGTAATCCCCTTGCAAATTCCGCCCCTGCGCGAGAGGCCGGAGGACATTCCGATTCTGCTGGACCACTACCGCCGGTATTTCAACGACCGGTTGGGCAAGAAGATCGAGGGATTCACGGATGCGGCCCTGAGCCTGACTCGGAATTATGACTGGCCGGGAAACGTGCGGGAACTGATCAACGCGGTGGAATATGTCGTTAACCTGGCCGACGGGACCTTAATAGATGTTCCCAATCTGCCGGCTCAGTTGCGCGAGCCGGTCCGCAAGGCCGCGGCCGTACCGGGGCGCCTTTTCACCTTGGCGCAAATGGAGAGGGAAGCCATCGAGGACGCCCTGGCCATGTTCGGCTGGACGGACGAGGGTAAGTCGCTGGCGGCGCGGATGCTGGGTGTGAGCCGAGCCACAATCTACCGAAAGATTTCCCGCTACCGCCTGTCCAACCGTTCCCGTCACTGCAACCATTAGTTCAGGAGGTATGCGTGTATCATCTTGATATGCATCTCATAAAGCGAGACACGTCTACGGGGGCCGGATCTGCTTCTTTTTTGTCGCGTTTTGTTATAAATGGTTGGGGGCCGCGTTTTACGAGGCGGGTATCGATCGCGGCCATGGCTATGTCCGTGACGGCATGAAAATTGCGTAGTACTCTGGTAATGTCTTCTGGAGCAAGAGGTCGAACTTTTGGTCTTGCGCCCTGACGGTTATGGATTAGATGAGGAGGCGAAGGAAAAATGACAGAGCGGGTTTGTGAGTTGGGAAACGGGGAATTTCAGCAGGCTTTTGCGGACAAGCTTGCCGACAAACAAACGGAGCGGGAATGGTCTTCACCGGCCGCACTAAGGGCGGCCATCCGCAAAGGAGAGTTTGACCGTCCTACTCCCGGGCTTGCACCCGGTTATGCCCAGGCGAACCTCGTAGCCCTGCCCCGAGAGTTCGCGTACGATTTCCTGCTGTTTTGCATGCGCAATCCTAAACCCTGTCCCGTCCTGGACGTCACGGCACCCGGGGATCCAGTGCCGCTATTAGCCGCGCCCCAGGCCGACCTGCGGACCGACCTCCCCAGGTACCGTGTTTACCGCGAGGGGACGTTGGAAAAGGAAGCTACCGATATACTGGATCTCTGGCGGGAGGATATGGTGTCGTTTTTGCTGGGCTGCAGCTTTACCTTTGAAGAGGCCCTCGTCAAGGCAGGAATACCGGTCCGGCATGTCGAGGAAGGCAAGAATGTTCCTATGTTCGTCACCAACATTCCCTGCCGTTCGGCAGGGGTGTTCAGCGGCCCCTTGGTTGTCTCGATGAGGCCGGTTCCGGCCCCGCTGGTTGCCAGGGCGGTTCAGGTAACATCTCGCTATCCGGCGGTGCACGGAGCACCTGTGCACGTAGGCGACCCGGGGTTAGTAGGTATCAGGGACGTAAACTGTCCTGACTACGGGGATGCGGTAACTTTCTATCCCGGGGAAGTGCCGGTGTTTTGGGCGTGTGGCGTCACTCCCCAATCCGTGATAATGAACAGCTGCACTCCTTTTGTTATTACCCATGCTCCGGGCTACATGTTCATTACTGACTTAAGGAACGAGGAATTGGCTGCGTTATGAGTAGGGACCGAAACAATCTACCGGGCCGGGCCGGGTATAGGGATGGGGCCAGGCTTCTGCCGGCTGGGGACAGGGCACTGGTGGTCGAGTTCGGGAATGAGATCAATCCCCGGGTAAACCGTCTTGTGCGCAATTTGTATCTGCGGATCCAGGAGATGGAAGTGGCGGGCATTGAAGAGTTGATTCCGACCTATCGATCCCTGCTTATAATATACGAGCCGGCCGAGATTTCTTACCAGGAACTCAGGCAGATGGTGGAGACCCTGGACAAGAATTTGCCGGAGGCTGCATTGTCCCTGCCGAAAGTACATTTTCTGCCGGTGGTCTATGGTGGCTCGTACGGTCCTGACCTCGTGGATGTTGCGGCAGCGAACCGTTTGACGGAGGAAGAAGTAATAGCCATTCATCAAGATCCGGAGTACATGATCTACATGTTTGGTTTTGCTCCGGGGTTTCCCTATCTGGGCGGTATGTCGCCGCTCATAGCCACACCCCGCCTTGAGGTTCCCCGCACCCGGATTCCTGCCGGTTCGGTTGGCATCGCCGGGAGCCAGACCGGCGTCTACCCGTTAGAAAGCCCGGGAGGATGGAGGCTGATCGGCCGGACCCCGGTTAAGCCTTACGATGCTTACCGGGAACCGCAGGTGGTTTTCTCAGTGGGGGAATACTTGAAGTTTTTCCGGATAACCGAGGAGGAATACCTCGATATTAAGGCCGAGGTTGACAAAGGGTGTTATGAGATTAGGGTGGCTTCTTTAGTGACACCGGAGGGTGTTTTAGGGGGAGCGTAAGTTTGCATGTCATTTGCATTAAAGAGCCTGGGCTGTTTACTACAGTTCAGGACTTGGGACGGAAGGGCCTTAGACAGTTCGGCGTGCCTGTCTGTGGGGCGGTTGACACCAATTGCCTGCAAGCGGCCAATATTTTGGTTGGCAATCCGCCCGGTGAAGGCGCGCTGGAGTTGACGATGGCCGGGCCGGAGGTAGAATTCGATTCTTTCTCCGTGATAGGAGTTACGGGGGCCGATATGGATCCGCGGATCAACGGCCGACCGTTGCCCATGTGGCAGGCGGTGGCGGTGCATCCAGGCGACCGGTTGCAGTTCGGGTGGGCCAAAAACGGTTGCCGGGCCTATCTGGCGGTAGCCGGTGGTATTGATGTTCCCCGCATTATGGGAAGCAAATCGACATATATCCGCGGACGTATTGGTGGATTCAAAGGGAGGGCGTTACTCAGGGGTGATTGCCTGCCGGTCGGAGTTTCCTTTACGGCACTGGAAGTGGCGCTCAACCGCCGGATACCTTCGATACACATTCCGGAATTGAAGACTCCGTGGGCAGTAAGGGTAGTGTTGGGACCCCAGACCGAGTATTTCACCGAGGATGGATTACACACTTTTTTGAGCCAGGAGTACAGGGTTACCAAGGATGCCGACCGCATGGGCTGCCGGCTTGAAGGCCAGTCCATCGGGCACGTTGCCGGCGCCGACATTATTTCCGATGCGGTGTTGCCCGGGTCTATACAGGTTCCGGGCAACGGCTGTCCCATCGTCATGCTCGGCGACTGTAACACCACCGGCGGCTACGCCAAGATAGCCACGGTCATCCACACCGACCTATGGAAGATTGCCCAGGCCCGCCCGGGAGATATCGTCAGGTTTGCGGCCGTTTCCCTGGAAGAGGCCCAGAAAGTTTACCTTGATACCGGTAATATTTTCAATTATCTGACCAGTTGCCTTGGAACTCAGATACCTTCCGGTAATAATGGTGGGGATACGGCCGGAGTGAGAGGATTATCTGATCTTTCCGGCCTGACGGAGCTGTTAGTGACAAGTGGCGTGCCAGGCATCGATTTGGAAAACGGGGGACCGCGGCAGATTCCACCCGTGGCCGTGCAGCCCCCACGGGGGAGCCCGGATGACATGGTCTTTGTCACCGCTCCCTTTGCAGGCGTTTATTTTCGGTCGCCCAGCCCAGGAGCCCAGCCGTACGTACAAACCGGGGAAGTAATTGAGGAAGGTCGAACGATTGGCCTTCTCGAATTCATGAATCTCACTCTGGAACTTGATGCAGGGACTGGCGGCGAAATTATAGATATACTGGCGGAGGACCGGCAGTTGGTAGGGTCCGGTCAAAGGATTGTGGTCATCCGTAGGATGGAATAACTTTTGGCACTCCCGCGGTGTAAAGACAGCCTGTTTGGCGATTAAGGAGGTGGTTGCAGTTGAGTGGGTAGCCAGGGAAACCATCCAACCATGATTATCATAGATTAAAGGGGGAAAATGAATTGTCAGAGAACGAATGTGATCGCAGGGAAAGTACCGATGAAGGCAAAAACGCATATACCGCTCTGTATGCTGCCTTTGGCGGCTACATGATGGATGGTTTCGATTTCATGATTTTTTCGCTAGCTCTTACCATGATCATCAAGTCTTTCCATCTGTCGTTAGGTCAGGCGGGTCTACTGGCGTCCGTGACACTCTTCATTTCAGCCTTTGGCGGTCTTTTGGCCGGCACTATGGCCGATTATTTTGGAAGGGCGCGAACGCTTGCCCTGAATATCTTGTTGTATGCCATATTCACCGGTTTGACGGGGCTCGCTTTTGGCTACGGCCAGTTGTTTATTTTCCGGGCTCTTGAGGGTCTGGGCTTCGGGGGGGCTTGGGCGGCAGGCGCTGCGCTGGTTTCCGAAACCGCTCCCGCTGAAAAGAGGGGACGTTGGATTGGCTGGATGCAGAGTTCTTGGGCCATAGGCTGGGGAGTGGCACTGATCGTCTACCTGCTCCTGAGCGCCTCCAATCCTGGTCCGCAAAGCTGGCGAATCCTTTTCTTCGTGGGAGCTCTTCCTGCCCTGTTTATCTTTTTTGTTCTCAAAAAAGTCAAAGAACCGTCCGTTTGGCTGGAAACCATGGAATTGAAAAAAGCACTCAGGCAACGGAAGAAAGAAGGGAAATTGACCGAGGCCGATAAAAAGGGTCAGGAAGCACTCAAGCTTACTTTCTTCCAGTTGTGGGCTCCCGACCTTATCGGCAGGACGATCCTGGGCCTGGTCTTGAGCTCGGGTGCCCTGCTCGGTTATTATGCTATTTTTACCTTTCTACCCACTTTCCTGCTAAAGGTGCGGCACCTGACGGCCGTTGGTAGCGGAGTATACCTGGCCTTGGTCGTGGTCGGATCCTTTGTCGGCTATTTGACTTCCGGCTGGCTGAACGACAAGCTGGGCCGCCGGACGAACTTCCTGTTCTTCTCCATCGGCTCGGCGGTCATCGTCGTGCTGTACTCCTCCATTGTACGTTCGAATGCCATATTAATCCCCCTTTCCTTTCCCCTCGGGTTCTTTGCTTCCGGCATCTTCAGCGGATTCGGTTCGTATCTGGCCGAACTGTTTCCCAGTCGTGCCCGCGGAGCAGCCCAGGGTTTCGTCTATAACGGAGGTAGGGCCGTGGCGTCTCTCGGTCCGACCCTGATCGGCTATCTAAGCGTCAGCGTGGGCGGCCTTGGTAACGCCATAGCCATCTTCGGTCCACTTGCTTATGTCTTGTGTGTTATTGCCGTTCTCCTTCTCCCTGAGACAAAGGGGGTCAAGCTGAAACCCCTGGAATAGCAGTCTGTTAGAAACGAGGGGAGTTATGCTGGTCTGGCAGTGGAGCTCAATTGCGACATGGCCGAGAGTTTAGGCGTGTACCATTTGGGCGGCGATTTGGCGATCATTAGATTTGTCTCCTCAGCCAATATCGCCTCCGGCTGCCACGCCGGCGATCCCCGGGTAATGGACCGTGCCGTCGTCCACATGGCCGGTACATTGTTTCCGAAGATGTATCTGCTAACGGCTGTTCCATCGCCATGCTAGGCCCCTCTGCAAAACCACCGGCAGGTACGCTAATATAACCACGGCCATCCACACCGACCTGTGGGGGTTGGTTCAGGTCCACTGAACCAACGTCAGAATGCACTTGCGGTTTTATGTTGAACCGTCAGCAATGCGCCGTAAGTGACCAGACGATTGTCCCCAGTGGGGCCCAGAATCAACTGATGGACTGTTTCCTCAGCTAATATTGCCTGCGGCTGGCACGCCGGCGATCCCCGGGTAATGGACCGTGCCGTCGCCCTAGCCGCGGAGCATGGAGTAGGAGTCGGTGCTCATCCAGGGTTTCCCGACGCTGTGGGCTTCGGCCGCCGAAACATGGGCCTTACGCCGATGGAAATAGAGACTGATGTATTGTATCAAATTGGGGCTCTGGCCGCCTTTTGCCGGAAGCACGGGGTTAGTTTGAAGCACGTCAAACCACACGGAAACCTTTACAACTTGGCTGCTCGGGACAGAGAAACGGCTATGGCCGTTGCCAGGGCTGTAAGGGCGTTTGACCCTGGCCTCATATTGATGACCCAGGCTCGTTCAGAGCTGCAACTGGCGGGCCTGGAACATGGTCTGCGGCTCGCTCTGGAGGTATTTGCCGACCGTGCCTATGGCAGCGATGGTTCGCTGATATCCCGGCGCCAGGCAGGGGCAGTTATCCATGATCCGGAAATCGTGGTGCCTAGCAGGGGTTTACGAATTACGAAGGTCAGGAAGGCTCCAGCCCAACAGAATCGAGGCATTAAGAGGCCTCGGTTGTATTACCCCCCCAGGGCATATTTCGCGATGTCCAAGATTTCTATGATCCTCCTTTCCTGG
>DATKUX010000049.1:0-20091 GCA_035530395.1 Spirochaetia bacterium | reverse complement strand
TGGACCGTCCCGCATTTAGGACATTTCCACTCCCGGTCGGAAAGAGTCAGCATCGCGTTCTTCTCTAGGCACAGGTTGCACAGCTTCGACGACGCGAAGAAACGGTCTACTATTACCACTGTCCGCCCGTACCACACAGCCTTGTACTCGATCATGCGTCGGAATTCGCCCCATCCGGCATCCGATATAGCTTTTGCGAGACAGCGGTTTTTTACCATGTTCTTCACCGCGAGATCCTCCAGGACAATGACTTGGTTTTCGACCACTATCCTCTTGGACTCCTTGTGCAGAAAATCCCTGCGCTGGTTCGCAACGTGCTCATGTTGGCGCGCGACTTTCTGGCGCGCCTTATCCCGGTTTTTGGAGCCTTTCTTCTTCTTGGCAAGTTGCCTCTGCAGCTTGGCCAGCTTCCTCTGCGCCTTGGCAAAATACTTGGGATTCTCGATCGGCTCGCCCGACGAAAGGACCGCGAACTGCTTCAGGCCCAGGTCGAGCGCTATCTTACTATCCGTCGCCGGCAGGGCTTCTATCTCAACCTGGCACAGGATCGAGGCGTAGAATTTCCCGGTGGAGGTTCGCGTTACCGTCACGTTCACTATGGATCCGGGGATCTCGCGGCCGTCAGCCGCAAACGTCACCCATCCCAGCTTTGGCAGTTTCAGCCGGTTCCCCTTAACCCGGATGTTGTTGTTTGTAAAGTTCGTACGGTAGGTCTGCTTGGCCTCCCGCCTCGACTTAAACCGCGGGTATTTAGCCCGGCCTTCAAAGAAATTGGTGAATGCCGCTTCCAGGTCGCGCAGGCTGTTCTGTTCTGCAAACTTGTCGGCCTCCTCCAGCCACTGGGTGTCGGGCGAATGCTTGATCAGCGTCAGCATTTCCGACGATTCCCTGTAGCCGAGGTAACGGTTCTCAGCTTTGTAGATTTCCTGGTGCCACTCCAGAAAGTGATTGTACACCCAACGAGTGCAACCGATGATCCGGTTGGCCATCGATTCCTGCTTGGGTTTCAGGTACATCCGCACCTTGTAGGTCCTGTCCGTCATCTTTCACTTTCACCTCTCACCTTTTGGGATTCGATGTATTCCCGGACCGTTTCTTCCGTGTTTTCGCCGACTGTCGCCACGAAGTAAGAAGGATTCCATAGATACCCTCCCCACAGACGCTTCTTCAGATACGGATATTCCTTGAATAGAAACCTGGCCGTGTTCCCTTTCACGGTTTTTATGATATCAGGAATGTAATGCTGTGGCGTACAATCGATCAGCAAGTGAACATGATCGGGCATTATTTCCAGGGCCACTATAGCAAAACCGTGCTCTTTGGCAAGGCTCGCAAATATTTCTTTAAGTCTGCTCTCCACAGCCCATCTGATAATCGCATGACCGTATTTGACACAGAAGACGACATGATAACGCAAGTAATATACGCAGCCGCGCCCTTTGTTTTCTGGCATGTCGTACACCCCTTGCGGGCATTATACCATACGCTCATTTCCGAAAGCAGCCCTTTTTGCCATTTTTTCTAAAATTAGGCCAAAAAATTGGCCAGCCTTACTCACGACTGGAAGTCACGAGTGTGCGGCTGGCATTCATCAAGGGAATGGAAACCTTTAAGGGAATGGAAACCTTTATCGGAGATAATCTGGTCCGGGTCGGCGAGCTGAGTGCCTTGGCCCAAACCCTGGCGGCCTCTTCCGAAGAGATAAGTGCCACTATCGGCCATCTGATGGAGCAAGTTCATACAATTGACGAACTGTCGCGCGAGAGTTGCCTGTAGGCTTCCGGTAAAGGAGCCAATAATCGTTTTTACAGGTCTGGCAACGAGCCGCCCCCCGAGGCCGACAAAGGTGCCGGGGCGGTTTTTGAATGTGGTATGAAAATGCACTTTCACAACGCGCAGTCGATAACGTTCCGTCTATAAGTAGACGTGCTCCAAATGGTGCAGCATCTGATCGAACTCCTCGTGCCGGCCTGCCCCTATCTCATCCTCCTCGATCCGTTGAAATTCCTCTGCGATTGTGTTGTCCAGTCCCGGCGAAAACAGACGGTCCGCCATGGGATACAGCACGTTGTCTTCTTTGGCGATGTGCTGGCGCAGAAGTGCTGCGTAAGCGCCGGCGTTGGTTACAAAAGAGGCGGCTTCTTCCGGATGTCCTCCGGCCAGGGCGTCCACGGCACTTTGCATGCCCCGGATGTAGCCTCGCCCCTGGTCATGTTCCATAAGCATGACCCCGACAGGTCCGCCTTTCGGGGGCACGCCGGCTTTTTCCAGAGCGGGAAACAAGACCTTTTCCTCTTTTCCGTGATGGCACTGGTCCACGAAGACTGTGAGGAATGTCATGATTTGCCGGACGTGATCCAGATTATACGGTTGGCCGGCTTCCATTGCCCGACCTATTTTCTCCAGGATCTCCAGTGCCTTCAGGACGGCCTGATGCTCATGCTTAAGTTTCCCGGTAGATTTCATTGCGCAGATCCTTCCTGTTGGGGCCGTATCGCTCAGCCGGCCGGCCCGGCCCTCATCCGCATGACGTATCCCACGCCGATGGACAGAATTCGCGTTTGGCACGCCGTTTCCCTCTATAGTTACCAGTGATGTTGTCACGTATGCCCTGGAGCTACACTCTGGGCCGGCGGGAGACCTATCCGGCTATTCACCCGGTCCGGCAGGGGGGAAGTGGCTGCCGGGCGGGGAGAGGGGTGGCACGGGACAACAAAAAAATCCGCCGGTAATAGGCTAATGCCGCCGGGTTGATGGATGCTTTGGTTAGCTGTTTGATTTTTGTCGGAGGAAATTAGAATTAGGGTCGTTTCTTTGTCCAGCCTGGTCACGACCATCACCAGGCCATTCCCATGGTCTGTTCATACTGCACCTCCTTTCAGCGTGGTTTAGGAACGCCTTTTCCTGGGCCGCCCTGCTGGCCGTGCTAGCTTCTCCCCAACCGTTTGTTTGGCAGGGTCGTCAATAATGATTTCCCATGGCCAGCCCGGGCCGCGCTTTGAACCCTTAAGAACGCCTGTTTCGAGCCAATAATAGACTGTGCATTTACCGACCTTGAACATAGTAGCTACTTGTTCAACTGTGAAGCTGCCTTGAGATGTGGCTGGTCCCGGTATACGGTAACGAAACCTGATCCAGCGTACACCATCAACGGTAAATGCTCGACCCTCGCTTGTGGTAAACCCGTTATTGTTAAGATAATCAGTGATTTCAGGATCAGTCATGTTCTGAGATAATTCGCGTACAAGATCAACGGTATCGACGGTATGTTTACGGCTTACTGATGCCGGCAAATCCTTGCTGACGGTCAGTGAATCACACCGGCCACTGCGCCAGCGAATACCGATGGTGGCTTCCCGGTTACCTCGCGTAGTTGTGACCGTGACATCTTCTATTATGAGACGGACTATTCGTTTCTTGTCTTTGTGCGAAGTGGTTTCGGCCGGCCAAAGATCATGTATGTTTCCGGCTAAAGTAAGCAATTCGTTGTAATCGATAGATGAGGGAATAATACTGAGACTGTTGCGATAGCGCTCGAAATCTTCTTTAACACTGTTGAGTTCGTTTAGTTTCTCGTTCCACCTTACTTCGAGAGTTCGTGCGACCAGGCGGTTTTCCGGGTCAACAAGGTTAAATTGACGTTCACAGCGGTCCGCTTCATATTGGGAACGTTCAATAGATAGACGCCAAGTCATCCCAAGTTCCTGTTCTTGTTTTTGTACGTCGCCCAAGGCTTTGAGGGTTAAATCCAACTGGGCGGGCTGCAAGGCCTCCATAATTTTGGAGGTAACAGCGTCGTCGATGGTTTTCGCCTTGATTTGCGAACAACCGGCAATTCCCTCATTTCTGTGATGCCACCGGCACTGATATTGAGGACAGACACCACCGTTACTGGTATATCTTGCTATCATACGTTTGCCGCACTTGCCACATAATACCAGACCTTGCAAGAGACAAGCACCTTCCCTGGCAGGGCCACGGAGTTCTTTGTTAGTACGGTTAAGTTGCAGTAAGTTTAGATTTTCCTCGTACTCGGCCCAGGTAATATACCCCGGATGGTGATCAAAAATTAAGACTTCCCATTGGTCTTGTGGCAGTCGGACGATACGCTGAACAAGAACGCCATCGGCGGTAACTTTTTTGCCCGACTTGAAGCGGCCAAAGCAATAGGCGCCGGCATAGGAAGGGTTGGAAAGAATATTAAGCACTCTGCCGTGATTAAGTTTCCCCCAAATGAGCTTACCGGCCCAAGCACCGCCGTAGGCCCTCTTGGGGAACATCAGCCCGTTCTTGGAGAATGTTTGAACAACACCGAAAGCGCTGCCGGTCGTCTTGAAGGCCGAGAAAACATTGCGAACGGCAGATTCCACCCCCTGATCGGGATCCAGTTGGATATGGCCGGACTCATCATAGCAAAACCCAACAGGCAGAGGGAATCTCAACTCGCCCTTTTTAGCCTTGTTTTTCTTGCCACCGATAAGGCGGCTGCGCAAGAAATGTAGTTCCGCCTCGCTCATTGTCCCTTTGAAACCGAGGATTAATCTGTCGTTGAAATCGTTCGGGTCGTAAATGCCGTCCTCGTCCACAACCATGGTATCGAACAGAGCGCATAATTCCAGCAATCTTTGCCAATCCGCGGAAGATCGGGCCAGGCGGGAGACCTCCAGGCCGAAGATCGCGCCCACCTGGCCCATGGAAACCTGGGTCACCAGTCGTTGGAAGCCGTTTCGGTTCTCCTTGTGAGCTCCCGACAAGCCGAGATCCTCGTCGATCACCTGTACCTGCTCCGCCGTCCAACCCAGGGAAAGCGCTTTCTCCTTCAATGCGTACTGGCGCTCCGTGCTCTCCGTGTGGAAGCGGACTTGGGCCAGAGTCGACTGCCGGATGTACACTAAGGCCAACCGGCTCAAGTGTTGGGTCTGCATTTTCTCGCGGTAAGCACTCATTTTCTTCCTCCTTCCTTTTGTAATGAGTTTTCAGGAATGCGCCCAGCATGACGGCAAAAACTGCAACCAACTCCGGAACTTTGTCGGGGCCGCCAACCAAATAAGCCAGGGTGGAATCAGACATAATGTTCCCTCCTTACTAAAGAATAGGGTGGGGGCAGTCAGTCCTTTTCGCGCCGGCGCATTAGCTCCAGATTGATTTCCGCCAACTCCGCCATAATTTCCCGGATAAGACGCTGCTTGTCCAGTCTTTCCCGGACCAGGGGCACCCAGGCCAACGGGACGTAATCAAGTCGGGTGTGTTTATTTTTGTCAAGGCTGGAAAGGTAGTAACTTAAATGTCCTTCTCCGGTGGCACAACGGCAGTTCTTTTTCCCACAACGGATTTTGCGCTCAATAAGAGAACCACGCATCACATTATTGAGGGGTGGCAGGGTCGCCACCAACTCGTCGCGCTTGGAATACAACTGCGGTACAGCCAGGGTATTAAGCTCCGTCTTATCAGTACTCATTCTAGTAAGATACTACCTCCCTCTGATTGTTTTGTCAATAGAGATTCTGCAAAAAGGTAAAAAAATCATGCCCACAACGCGGGTATAGAAGACTGCCTGGTCTGGGTGGCAAAGTTTCCACCCAGACCAGGCGGTCTTCAGGGCTTCCGTATCGATTTTACAAGCTCAGTCAGTTCCACGAGAGTTGAAGGGAGAAGGAACAGGTTTGTAGAAGTATTGCTCATAAGAGAATGGCTACGATCCGTAAAGTCTTCCCTTAGAGCCATGACGCCTTCCGCACACTCTACCGAATACACGCGGATGCCATTTATCCTTTTTACCTTAAGCACCTTGAAGCTTTGGCCGCGAAGAGGATGAAAAGGGTGTGTAACGGTGACAGTTTCTGAATCCGGTTTGGATGCAAGTGTAGTCTGCACTAACCGTGCCTATACCAAGGGATGGGTGGTATCACCACATATTGGGCATCCTATTTTCGCGGCCGCCGTACCGGTGTTTCCGGTTGGGCCTCGGTGGTGAGCAGGGGGAGTCAGGGAAAGGACAATTGGCCGCGGAGGAAAGGAAAAGCCTTCCGGACTATTGCCTTTAGGCGGGGCCGGCGCCCCTCCGGAAGACGGCCGAGACGAGGGATGCCAGCCTGAGAATGTGTTTTTCACTCTCCTGGTGGGTGCGGCCCGGGTTGTTTCTAAAAGTGATCAGAATGCCGTTCAAACAGGCAAAAAAAGCGTGGGCCAGCAGGCGTACGTTGTCCTGTACCCCGTTTCGCCTGAAAACGTCCTCCAGAAGGTCGAGTACGTAGCCGACGGCATTCGTGTTGAATTTCTCCACAAACTGGGGACTGATATCGCCGTCCAGCATAAAGTGAATCATCATCGGAAAGAAGGAGTCATCGTCCATCAGCCGGAGAAGATACTCGGCAGACACCTGTTCCAGGTTGACCGTTCCTTGTTCCCCGATGAGTCTTTCCATGCCCTGCTGGACCCTCCGGGCTTCACGCAGGAAGGCTTCGACGAAGAGTTCGTCCCGGTCGGAAAAGTAGTGGTAAATAGAGGCGGGGGAGAGACCGGCCTCAGCGGCGATATCACGCATGCTGACGTTTTTAAAAGGCTTTTGGGCGAACATGGCGGTGGCCGCGTCGATAATAAGGTTTTTTCGGACATCCCGTTCGTTTTCCCGGAGTTTTTTGAGGGTGGTTTTTTCCGCCATTTCGCGTCTCCTTTGGGGGGATGGTTGTGGTCCGGCCGGTTGGCCGTTCCCTCTATTTTATATCAGCCGGGGGGACCCGTGCAATCATTTGTTTGGCCGGGCAAACCGGTCCTCCCAAAATGTCCAATGACGTCCGGATTTTACGGTTTTTCGCCGTGATTTGCCGACGCACACTGACGGGGCCAAAATTGTGTTGACATTCCTAAACTGTGTGCTAAAATTTTTATGGTTGGAATTAGACAGCTGCGGTCATAAGATCGGTCGGTTGTCAATTCCAAAATTCTTTGTCTAGCAAAGGAGGAGGATAATGGCGATGAAACCCTTGGGCCGCCATGTTTTGGCTGAAATTTTCGGGTGTGACTTCGATCTCCTGAACAACATGGGCAAGGTCGAGGAGATCATGGTCAACGCAGCTCTGGAGGCCGGGGCGGAAGTCCGGGAGTGTGTATTCCACAAATTCAGTCCGCAGGGAGTCAGCGGAGTGGTGGTCATCTCGGAATCCCATCTGGCGATTCATACCTGGCCTGAGCTGGGTTACGCGGCGGTCGACGTGTTTACCTGCGGGGAGAGGGTCGATCCCTGGGACGCCTGCCGCTTCGTCAAAAATGAATTTCGTGCCCAAAATATGACGGCGAAGGAACTCAAGAGGGGCATCCTACTCGAACCAGCTCATTTGGACGCTGTAAACCAGTAGGAGGGATATTTATTAGTACCTGCTTACCACCAAGCTAGCGGGCCCTGCCGATTCGGCGGATGCGGGGCCCGCTCTCGTTTGGGGGTCATTGGCATATGGTCGTTGGCAGGAAAAGCGCAAAGCGCAAAGAATATATATTGGGTTGCGTGGAGAGGGGGATGGGGAAGGCAATGCTGGAAATCCTGGCTCCGGTGCGGGAGGAGTTGTTTGCCCAGGAGGCCCTGGTGCAAAGGGCTCTTGACGTGGCCGGCGGTTGCCCGCCCAAAGAGCACGTGTCAGCCGCAGCCACGGTGGACGCGGAATGGCACAACCCCCAAAAGTACATACGGCCGGCCCTGGTCCTCCTGACCAGCCGGCTTTACCAGCACCGTCCGGATGTGGCCGTGCCGCTGGCCGCGGTGCATCAGTTCATTTACCTGGCCGGCCGGGTGCATACCGGCGTGGCCGAGGAATCCGCCCTGCGGCGCAAGAACGCCAGAGAAGCCTATCAGTTCCCCGTCCTGGTGGGCGACTACCTGTACGGCCGCTTTTTTACCACCCTTTGCGACGCTGGACAGGACCATCTTCTGGGTGATCTGGCCCGGGTCATCAGTGCCATGAACGAGGGTGGCATGATGCGGGCCAGGAATGCTCAGGGGCAGGCGGACTACGACATATTGGAAATCATCCGCCTGGAGACGGCCGAGCTTTTAGCCAGTTGCTGCCGGCTGGGCGGTGTGGCCGGAGGGGCCTCCGGTCCGGAAACCGGTCATCTATATAACCTGGGATTGGAGCTGGGTCTGGCCTTTGGCCGCCTGGAGGAGGGGCATTCCTTTCCCGACGCGGCAGGTCACCTGCAGCGGGCCCTGAACGAACTGTCGCTATTATTTTGCCGCCGGACCAGCGATCAGTTGGAGCGCTTCATCCGGCTCTTTTTGGCATGCGGGTACCCGCCCGAAGGGTGGGTGCTGGACGCAGCCGGCGGCTTGGCGGGTTAGGAGAAGTTATGGCGGACTTGGACCAGCGGGGACAGCGCAAGGAAGAGTATGTGCACCGGATGTTTTCCGCCATTGCCGGGCGCTACGACCTGATTAACACCGTGATGAGCCTTTCCCGGGACAAGTTGTGGCGCCGGTTTGCCGTGGATCAAATGGCTCTCGGGCCTGGGGACCGGGCTCTGGATGTGGCCTGCGGGACGGCCATGCTGTCCCGGGAGGTGGCCCGCGCCGTGGGGCCGGGGGGACAGGTGGTGGGGGTGGACTTCTGTGCCCCCATGCTGGAAGTGGGACGGCAAAATCTGGACCGCTGGGGTCTGGCGACCCAAGTCAGTCTGGTGGAGGGCGACGCCATGCAACTGCCCTTTGCCGACAGTGAGTTTGCCGGGGCCGTTTCCGGCTTTGCGCTTCGCAACGTGCCGGATATACCGCAGGTGCTGGCGGAAATGGCCCGGGTGGTGCGCCCCGGGGGCCGGGTAGTCACCCTGGAATTCGCCAGGCCACGGTTGCCGGTCTTCAGGGAACTTTACTACCTCTACTTCAACTGCCTGGTGCCGCTTGTAGGCCGCCTGGTATCCGGGACCAGCGGTCCTTATCGCTACCTGCCCCAGTCGTTGAAGGGTTTCCCGCACCAGCGGGAGATCGCCAAGATCTTTTCTTCAGTCGGATTGCAGGATGTCCGGTACTTCGAGCTTATGGGCGGGACCGTAGCCGTGCACGTCGGTACCGTGGCCTGAACATCCGGCTTATTGGGGGGGGGAAAGCGTGGCCTACCGGGACCTGGCCGATTTCATAAAGAAACTGGAAGAAAAGGGTCTGCTGAAAAGGATAGCCGCCGAGGTGGACCCTTACCTGGAGATAGCCGAGATCAGCGACCGGGTGGTTAAGAGCGGCGGCCCAGCCCTTTTATTCGAAAACGTGCGGGGGTATGACATCCCCGTTTTGACCAACACCTTCGGATCACGGGATCGTATGCTCCTGGCCCTGGAGCGCGATAGCCTGGACGACTTGGGGGAGGAAGTGGTATCCTTCATCCAACCCGGCGACATGCCGGTGGGGCTCCTGGACAAGTTGCGTGCCCTGCCCAAGCTTGCCCGGCTGGCCTCCTACGTGCCGCGCACCGTGCGGGGCGGCCCCTGCCAGGAGGTGGTGGAGCGGAACAATCCGTCGCTGGCGGGGATCCCCATCCTGACCACCTGGCCCGGAGACGCCGGTCCCTTCGTAACGCTGCCGCTGGTTTTCACCAAAGACCCGGAAAGCGGACAGCGCAATGTCGGTATGTACCGCATGCAGGTGTTCGACTCCCGGACCATGGGCATGCATTGGCATATTCACAAGGACGGAGCGCGGCATTACCGCAAAGCGGCCGGGAAGATGCCGGTGGCGGTGGCCATAGGGTGCGACCCGGCTACCGTCTTCGCCGCCACCCTGCCCCTGCCGCCCGACGTCGACGAGATGCTGGCAGCCGGCCTGATCCGCCGGGAGGCGGTGGAGATGACCCGCTGTGTAACCAGTGACCTGGAGGTGCCGGCCCAGGCCGAGATAGTCCTGGAAGGCTGGGTGGACCCGGGGGAGGTGCGCACCGAGGGCCCCTTCGGCGACCACAACGGCTATTACTCGCCGGCCGATGAGTACCCCGTTTTTCACCTGAGCTGTGTGACCCGGAGGCGCCGGCCGGTCTATATGGCTACGGTGGTAGGGCGGCCGCCTATGGAAGACGCCTTCCTGGGCAAGGCCACGGAACGCCTCTTTCTACCCCTCATGCGCATTTTGCTGCCGGAAATCGTGGACGTCAACATGCCGTTCGAGGGTGTTTTTCACAACATGGTGCTGGTGTCCATCAAAAAGTCTTATCCCGGTCATGCCCGCAAGGTCATGTACGGGCTGTGGGGGATGGGACTGATGATGCTGGCCAAAATGATCGTAGTCGTAGATGCGGACGTGGACGTCCAGAACCTCTCCGAGGTAGCCTGGCGGGTTCTCGGTAATATCGACGCCCGCCGCGACCTGGTGGTGGCCGAGGGCCCGGTGGATGCCCTGGACCATGCCGCGCCGCTGCCCCACCTGGGCGCCAAGCTGGGTGTTGACGCCACCCGGAAGTGGGCCGCCGAGGGCTATGCCCGCGAGTGGCCGGAGGCCATCGCTATGAGCCCCGGGGTGGTGGAACTGGTCGACAGGAAGTGGTCTGGTTATGGTCTTTAGGAAACTGAAGATCTTCCTGGAGATGATCCGGGTTGAACATACGGTGTTTGCCCTGCCGTTTGCCTATGTGGGGGCTCTTTTGGTCCACCGGACGGTCCCCGGGTGGCGGGAACTGATCTGGCTGACCCTGGCCATGGCAGGGGCGCGCACGGCCGCCATGTCTTTGAACCGGCTCATCGACCGGCACATCGACGCGAAAAACCCGCGGACCAGCGGCCGGGCCTTGCCGCGGGGCCTGCTGTCGGTAGTGGAAGTCTACGTGTACACCTTATTGGCTTTCATCCTGCTGGGGTTTAGCGCCTATCACCTGAGCCGTCTGGCCTTCGAGTTGTTTCCGGTGGCGGTGGCCGTTCTTTACTTTTACTCCTATGTGAAGCGCTTTTCCGCTTTGTCCCACCTGGTGCTGGGCGCGGCCGACGGTCTGGCGCCACTGGGGGCCTGGGTGGCCATCGCCGGACGCTTTGCCGTACCGGCCTGGTTCCTGTTCGGCGGGGTGATGTTTTGGGTGGCCGGCTTCGACGTCATCTACGCCATCGACGACTTCAACTTCGACAGGCAGAACCGGCTTCATTCCATCCCGGTGCGCTTCGGCATTCCCCGCTCCCTGGTCATCGCCAGGTGGCTGCACGTTTTTGCGATCGCCTGTTTCCTGGCTGCCGGCGCCTTCCTGCACCTGGGCTTGTTCTACTGGCTGGGGGTGGCCGTAGCCGCCGTCCTTCTGGTCCACGAGCACCGGCTGGTTACGCCCGAGGATATGTCGCGGGCCGGCGTGGCCTTTTTCAACTTAAACGGTCTCCTGAGTATACTGATGCTGGTCTTTACCGTACTGGACGTTTTTTGGCCAGTCAAAATTTTTTGAGAATTTTTGCCAGGCCGGGGAGGTTAAAACTGGATGAAGAAAGTTTACGGAGATGAATGGTTTGCCGGTATCCGGGAGAAAGTACTGGCCGGGAGGCGCCTCGACCGGGCGGACGGCGTGGGTCTTTTCGCCTACCCGGACCTGCTGGCGATAGGCGAACTGGCTGCCCTGGTCAATGCCCGCGTAAACGGCGACCGGGTCCGGTTCATCGTCAACCGGCACATCAACCCCACCAACGTCTGTGTGAACCTTTGCCCGCTGTGCGCCTTCGGGCGGGCCCAACAGGCGGCGGACGCCTACACCATGAATCTGGACGAGGTGGAAGAGCGGGCCGCTACCGGCGGGCCCGGGATCACCGAGGTCCATATGGTGGGGGGGTTAAATCCCGCCCTGGACCTGGACTACTACGTGGGCCTGGTGGAGCGGGTGCGCCGCGTGCGCCCGGGTGTGCTACAGCAGTCCTTTACCGCCGTGGAAATCGATTTCCTGGCCGCTAAAGAAGATCTGGGCATCGAAGAGGTGCTGATCAAACTCAAACGGGCCGGCCTTACCTCCCTGCCGGGCGGCGGGGCCGAGGTGTTCAGCCCGCGGGTGCGTCAGCTCGTCTGTCCCAAAAAGATAAGCGGGGAGCGATGGCTGGAGATCCACGAGACAGCCCACCGCCTGGGTCTGCCCACTAACGCCACCATGCTCTACGGGCATGTGGAGACGTATGAAGAGCGGGTGGACCACCTGCTGGCCCTGCGTACGGCGCAGGACCGTACCGGCGGTTTTCTGGCCTTCATCCCCCTGGCCTTCCATCCCCGCCACACCGCTCTGGCGGGTCAAAGAGACGCCGGCATCAAAGGTCCAACCGGGGTGGACGACCTGCGCATGCTGGCCGTAGCCCGGCTTCTGCTGGACAACTTCGATCATGTCAAGGCCTTCTGGATCATGATCGGGCCCAAACTGGCCCAGGTCTCCCTTTCCTTCGGTGTCGACGATCTGGACGGTACGGTGGTGGAGGAACGGATCACCCATGCCGCCGGGGCCGAGACCGAGGAAGGTATCAGCCGGGTCGAACTGGAACGTCTGATCAGGGCCGCCGGCAAGATCCCGGTGGAGCGGGACACCCTGTATAACGTGGTGGGGGAGGCGGGTTAATTGGCCAAAATAAGGCTGGGCCAGGTGGAATACATCAACTGTCTGCCCGTTTACCATACGCTGGAGGAGGGTCCCCGGACCCTGGACCTGGAACTGGTCAAGGGGACGCCGGCCTGCCTGAACAGGATGCTTTTCGCCGACCAGTTGGACTGCACGCCGCTTTCGTCGATAGAATATGCCCGTCACCGCGATCGCTGCGTGATCGTGCCGGAGCTGTGCATCGCCGCGGACGGGCGGGTGGCCAGCATTCTCCTCTTCAGCCGCCTGCCGGTTACCGAACTGGAGGGCAAAACGGTGGCTCTGACCACCTCTTCGGCCACTTCCGTGGCCATGCTGCGCATCCTCCTGGAACACTATTTCCACGTGGAGGTTAATTACCTCAGCGAGCCGCCCGACCTGGACGCCATGCTGGCCAAAGCGGAAGCGGCGATTCTGATCGGCGACGACGCCCTACGGGCCCACTTGGCCGTCCGGACCGGGGCCAGCGATATCATCGTGACCGATCTGGGCGAGACCTGGAAGCAGTTCACCGGCGACCCCTTCGTCTATGCCCTTTGGGTGGTGCGCTCCGCCTTCGCCATTGAACACCCGCGCTTGACCAGCCGGCTGGCGGCGGCCCTCAAGGAGGCCCGGGAGGCCGGCGGCGCCAACCTTGCGCCGGTGCAGGCCAAGGCCGCCCAGCGCACCGGTTTGCCTGATGACGTGATCGAAGACTACTTCCACACCATCAAGCTGGATTTTGATCCGGCCTACCGGCGGGCCCTGACCAATTTTTACGACTGGGCCTACAAGAGCGGTTTGATCGAGGAAAGGGTATTGCTTGATTGAATAAACACATGACCGGGGTAGAGCGCCTGCTGGCCAAGGCGGTGGCCGGCGAGAGGCTTTCCCTGCCCGAGGGGGTGGCCCTGCTGGAGCAGGCGGACCTCCTGGCCCTGGGCCGGGCGGCGCACGGCGCGCGCCTGCGGTTGCACCCTTCGACGGTGGTCACCTACGTGGTGGACCGCAACATCAACTACACCAACGTCTGTAAGGTGCGCTGCCGCTTCTGCGCTTTTTGCCGGCCGGAAAATCACCCCGAGGCCTATGTCCTGGATATGGCCGAACTCCTGGACAAGGTCCGCGAAACAGTCGCCGCCGGCGGTACCGAACTGCTGATCCAGGGGGGCCTGCATCCCGGCCTGGGGCTGGACTTCTACCTGGACATGCTGCGCATGATCAAGGAGCGGTGGGACATTCACATCCACTCCTTTTCCCCGCCGGAAATAGCCCACATGGCTGACCTCACCGGTTGGAGCGACCGCGTGGTGCTGGCCGCCCTGCAGGAAGCCGGCCTGGATTCCCTGCCGGGGGGCGGGGCGGAAATCCTGGTGGACCGGGTGCGGGACCTGGTCAGCCCGGGCAAGACCAACGTCGCCCGCTGGCTGTCCGTTATGCGCGACGCCCATGCTTTGGGCATGCGGACCACCGCCACCATGATGTTCGGCCACCTGGAAACCCCCGCTGAGCGGTTGGAACATATGTTGCGGATCAGGGAGTTGCAGGACGAAACCGGCGGGTTTACGGCCTTCATCCCCTGGACTTTCCAACCGGGCCATACCGCGTTGGGAGGTACGGGGGCCACAGCGGTGGACTACCTGCGTACTCTGGCCGTGGCCCGCCTCTTCCTGGATAACGTGCCCAACCTCCAGGTTTCCTGGGTGACCCAGGGAGCGCGGGTGGCCCAGGTGGCCCTTTTCTTCGGGGCCAATGATTTCGGCAGCACGATGCTGGAAGAGAACGTGGTGCGCTCGGCCGGGGTAACCTACCGGGTCAGCCTGGGGGAGATTCACCGGGTCATTACGGCGGCCGGCTTTACCTGGGCCAAGAGGGATACCGCCTACCGGATACTGGAACGGGGAGAAGGTTGAGCGAAGTGCGCGAGGATAGGCACAACCCCCTGCGCGCCCTGCCGGCAGTGGACGAGGTGCTGCGCCGGGCCGCGAGCGATGAAATTCTGGCCGGGTGCCCGCGGGTGCTGGCCAGGGAGGCTGCCCGCCAGGCAGTGGAGGAGCTGCGCCGCCGGCTGGCCGCCGGCCGGGAGACCGGCAGCCGGGAGGACATAGCGTCGCTGGCGGTGCAATTAACCCTGGAGTATGCGGCGGTTCTCGCACGGGTCAACCTGCGGCGGGTCATCAACGCCACGGGGGTGGTGCTGCACACCAACCTGGGGCGCTCCCCGCTGGCGGAGGAAGCCCTGGGGGCGGTGGCCAGGGTGGCCGGCGGCTACGCCAACCTGGAGTTGGATCTGGCCACCGGCCGGCGGGGTTCCCGCTACCAGGCCGTGGAAGGGATTCTGACCAGGCTGACCGGTTCCGAGGCTGCGCTGGTAGTAAACAACAATGCGGCGGCGGTGCTGTTGGCCCTGGGTACCCTGGCCGCCGGCCGGGAAGTCGTCGTGTCGCGGGGGCAACTGGTGGAAATCGGCGGCTCGTTCCGCATTCCGGACGTTATGGCGGCCAGCGGGGCCGTACTGGTCGAGGTGGGTACGACCAACAAGACTTACCAGCGGGATTACGCGCGGGCCTGCGGGGAGCGCACGGCCCTGCTCCTGCAGGTACATACCAGCAACTACCGGGTGGTCGGCTTCGTGCACGAGACTTCCACGGGTGAACTGGTGGAATTGGGCCGGGAACGGGGTCTGCCGGTGATGTGCGATCTGGGCAGCGGCAGCCTGGTCGACCTGGCCGCCTGGGATTTGCCCGGGGAACCGACCGTGCCGGAGGTGGTGGCCGCCGGGGCGGATGTCGTCACCTTTTCCGGCGACAAGCTGCTGGGGGGCCCGCAGGCCGGTATCATCGTCGGCCGGCGGGAACTGGTGGAGCGGATGAAAAAGAACCCCCTGACCCGGGCGTTGCGTATTGACAAGATGACGGCGGCCGCCCTCGAAGCCACCTTACGGGCCTACCTGGACCCCGATAGGGCTCTGGTGGAGATACCCGTCCTGCGGATGCTGACCATGGACCCGGCGGCTTTGCGGCAGCGGGCCCAGGAACTGGCCGATGCCATCGGCCGCCGGATCAAACCTGGGCAAGTGGCCCTGGTGGAAGGGATTTCGCGGGTAGGCGGCGGAGCCCTGCCTCTGGCTGAACTGCCGGCCGTGCTGGTGGAACTGACGCCATACGGTGCCTCGGCGGCCGAGGTGCAGAGGAGATTGCGGGAAGGGCCGGTGCCGATTATGGTCCGGGTACAGGAAGACAAAGTGTTGTTCGATCCGCGCACCCTGTTACCCGGGGACGGGGAGCTATTGGCGGAGCAGGTGGCTCAGGTGATGGGGGGTGACGGTTCTTGCGGTCCCTGATCATCGGCACGGCGGGCCACGTGGATCACGGTAAGACGGCCCTGATCCGTGCCCTGACCGGCATTGATACCGACCGTCTCAAAGAGGAAAAAGAGCGGGGCATTTCCATTGAGCTGGGCTTCGCCTCCCTCCGGCTGCCTTCCGGCACGCAGGCCGGCATCGTGGATGTACCGGGCCACGAGCGCTTTATCCGCCAGATGCTGGCGGGGGTGGGCGGCATCGACATGGTGCTGCTGGTCGTGGCGGCCGACGAGGGCGTTATGCCCCAGACCCGCGAGCACATGGATATCGTAGGCCTTTTGCAGATCACCCGCGGCGTGGTGGCGCTCACCAAGGTGGACCTGGTAGATGGCGAGTGGCTGGACCTGGTGCGGGAGGAGATAAACGAATACCTGCAGGCTACTACGCTGGCCGGGGCTCCGGTGGTGCCGGTCTCTTCCGTCACCGGTCAGGGACTGGACCAGCTCCGGGCCGAGTTGGACCGGGTGGCCGGCACGGTGCCGGAACACGAGGCCCACGGCTTGCCCCGGTTGCCGGTGGACCGGGTCTTTTCCATCACCGGCTTCGGCACGGTGGTGACCGGTACCCTGGTGTCGGGACGTCTGGCCACGGGCGACGCGGTGGAAATATTGCCGGCCGGCCTGACGAGCAAAGTGCGTTCGCTGCAGGTACATAACAAGAAGGTGGATGTGGCCCAAGCCGGCCAGCGGGTGGCCGTCAACCTGTCCGGCCTGGAGGTGGAGGAAATTACGCGGGGCAGCCTTCTGGCCTCCCCCGGCAGCCTCCAGCCCGCGCACCGGCTGGACGTCCATCTGAGCCTTTTGGCCCAGGCCGCTCATTCCCTGAAAAACCGGGCCCGGCTACGGGTGCATTTGGGCACAGCCGAGCTGCTCGGCCGGGTGCGTCTGCTGGACCGGGAGGAATTCAAGCCCGGGGAAGAAGGCTACATCCAGCTGGAACTGGAAAGTCCGGTAGCGGCGGCCCGGGGCGACCGCTTCGTCGTGCGCTCCTATTCCCCGATGCACACCATCGGCGGGGGTACGGTGATCGAGAACATGACGCCGCGCTACCGCCGTTTCCGGCCGGAGGTATTGGCCCAAATCGCCACCCGGGAGCACGGTACCCCAGCCGAAGTGGTGGCCCAGCACCTGGCCGGTTTGAAAATGCCGGCCGGCACGGGGGACATAGCGGCGGCCACCGGGCTTGAACTTGCGGTGACCGCGGAAGCCCTTGCCGCGCTGGTGGATGCGGGCCAGGCGGTGGCCCTGGAAGGCCAGTCCCTGGCCGCGGATCGTTTTACGGTCCTGGTCGGGAACATGACGGCGAAACTGGCCGCCTACCAGGCAGACCACCCGTTGCGCGAGGGCATGCCCCGGGAGGAACTGCGTTCCCGGGTCTTCACCGCATGGCCGGCCAAGCCCTTCGGCGCCGTGCTGGAGGAAGCAGCCCGGCGCGGCGCGGTGGCCACCACAGCCCGGGCGGTGCACTTGCCCGGTTTCGTGCCGGGAGCCGAGATGCAAGACACCGTGGAACGGGCCGCCGGCCTGGTCGGGCGGGGCGGTTTTTTGCCACCCGGCTGGGCCGAGGTAGTAAGGGAAATGAACCTGGGGGAGGATCAGGGAGCCGAACTGCTCCAGTTCCTGCTCCGGGAAGGAACGCTGGTCAAGGTAGCCGACGACGTTTACTGGCACCAAGAGGCCCTGGCTTCGGCCAGGGCCCGGGTCAGCGAGCACTTAAGGGATAAGGGTGAAATTACCGTGGGGGGCTTGCGCGACCTGCTGGGCACCTCCCGGCGCTTTGCCCTGCCGCTGCTCGAATACTTCGACCGCGAACGCGTTACCCGGCGGGTTGGTGACGTCCGCTTGCCCGGGCGTGCCCTGGGTTAGGGCCACAACCAGAGGCCGGTCACCGGGTCCTTTTGCCGTTCCGGCGCTGGGGCGTGCTGCCACTCCTGGATGGCGAACTCGCAGGCGAAGACCGTGCAGCCTTCCACCAGGTGGCCGCCGAAAGCGCGGCCGCTCTCGTCGGCCAGGACCACGTGGGCGTGGACGAAGGGCCGCCCGTCCCTCAGAGAAACGTTACCCATAAGGGTCAAGATCTCCAGGTGATTGTCAAAAGCAACTTCGTGGTAGACCTGTTCCTTCTGGTCATAGAAGGCCACGCGGGCGCGGGACAGGGCGCCGAGGCCCTGCACGCCCCCGTGCAGGATGTTGTTTTGGCTGCAAAAGTCAGTAAGGGCCGCCAGAAGGTCCGACCCGTGGGGTAGGCGGCCGCTGAAGCGGCGCTCGCTTGGTTGATCCATGCACATGTTATTCACTCCGTTATAAAGTATTTCGGCCGGATGGCCTTACGACCAATCTTTACATAATTAGCGTCTGACTGTCAACCGGCGCCGCGCCCGGCCTTCTCTTCTTCTAAGAGTGCCTGGCAGTTATCTTTTCCAGCATGGTCACGAGTCCGGCAAAAAGGCTGAAAATGGATTCGATATTGAGATTGTCCTCTGCTGTTTGATCGAAAAAGATATTAAGTTTGGTTGCGATACCATGGTCCAACCGGCTGTAGCAAATCAAAACGGGGAACTTTGGCAAGGGGTGTAAGACGAGGGAGATGTCATTGGATAGGCTACTTGCCGATGGTCTTCCGCCAAAAACATACAGCAGATATTCGAAGAGCTCCAGATGGTCATCGGCAATTTGCTTAAGGGGTTTCTCGCACCGCTGCTCGAAAAGCGGGTTCCATGTACCCCCATCTCTTAACTCCCTGAAGGGAACCCATTGTCCATCAGGATCTTTACCCGGACTAAGCATGATATAGTTAATTAACGGTACTATGACCCAGGGATTGATGTGGCATTCTGATGTGATATTACCATGGTGATCAACTGTATATCTCTTGCCCAAACACTTAACCGTAAGTCTATCTGCGGAAAAAGTAGCTCCCAGTCTTAGAGCTGCCGACGGAAAGTCTATCTTGCCGATATCTCTTTTGAACTCAGCCATGTATTTCGCCAGTTGTAGTTCGGCAGCCGCGTATGGTTTTTCAACTTTTACATCTAACCGTTTGATTACACTATCTTCTAAGAGGGGACAGTCGCCGAGACTCTTTTGGCCCTTGATCACTGCGGCGGCAAAGGCCAGGCAGGTCGCCAGCCGGCATTGCCGGCAATTCGATTTGGGTAGCAGTTTGTAAAGTTCCAAGGGGTTACTGATTGCGGTCACTTGGTATCACCTCTCCCTGTGAAACTGAAATCAGATTGATTCCAATCCGTTTTTCACTTTTTCTAACAACCATATCAATGTTTCTTTCTCGCTCTTGTCAAGTGATGACATTACTTTGCTGATAAAGTTGTTGTGGATGGGCATAAAGAAGTCCATTAGTCTGCGGGCCTTATCCGTGAGGTAGACCCGGAGCACCCGCTTGTCGGAGGGATCATTTTCGCGAAAAACCAGGTCGTCTTTCTCCAGACGCTCTATCAAGCCTGTGATGTTTGCCCTTGATACCACCATCTTTGTGCTCAATTCCGACTGGGTCAATCCGCTATCGCCGGTCAGGTAAAGTTGAACCAGGGCGTTGAATTTGGGCCAGGAAAGGCCGTATTTCGCGAAATGCATGGCGAAAATGTCTTCCAGGGCATCCCACGTCAAGGTCATTTCCATCAGCGCCCGGGTGGAAAGATAGCGGTCCAGCGCGTCGCCATTCTCCTGAATTGTACCTGACCCCCCAAGTTCATACCGTTAATATGTTAACGTCATTGTAAATATGTTAACTAGGCTTTGTCAAGGCCCTTATCCGGAGGAAAATGCTATTGGGGGGGCTCTGCCTTCCAGAACAGTCTCTATTCTATGAATCTTACCAGGAATTACGATCAGCGGGTTTGAACCTCCCATGATTTGAAATCACGGGATTCCTGCTTCACCGGGCCGAGCCTTCCCGAAAGAAGGTCTTACCAGCCCTCCACAGACGATCCCCGCAGTTCCTGCGGGTTAACTTGGACGTTGCGCGAGCCCGAGGGGTTAGCCTGCCAGAATGCGCAGACCCTCGGCCATAAGGTTCACAGCCGCGTTTCGATCCCGATTCTGGACCGTCCCGCATTTAGGACATTTCCACTCCCGGTCGGAAAGAGTCAGCATCGCGTTCTTCTCTAGGCACAGGTTGCACAGCTTCGACGACGCGAAGAAACGGTCTACTATTACCACTGTCCGCCCGTACCACACAGCC
>DATKUX010000048.1:0-2414 GCA_035530395.1 Spirochaetia bacterium | reverse complement strand
ACTGGCTGCGGGTGTGCAAGAGTGTGAAGAAGATGAGGTTTGCAGACAGGATGGATCTATTGTACGCCGATAGATTCTGACCTCGGTATCCTATTCTCCGCGTCGGTTGGATCCGGGTGACGGTGGCGGCACGACCCACCTGCGGTGGGTGCCCGCCCGGGAAGAGATTTGGCACGAGCCACCTTCGGTGGGTACCCCGCTTCATGTGGGCGCCCCTGGCCCCATGCGACTGCAAGAATGACCGGGATCACGTACCACTACCGGTAGACCCCGGCTCCGGCCGGCGCGAGACCAAAGCAGCTCTAACAGGGCGGTGGGGCAGGGAGGGTGAGAGGACATCACCCTCCTATCCTCGTGGTGCACCGGCTGAAGGCAGTGCCCCCGGCTGCCTGATGATGTACGGCCCCCTTGCGATCGGGTGCGAGTCCGTTCCGGGTGCCGGGACCCACCGCAGGTGGGTGGTGGAACGCTACTTATGACCCGGCTCCAACTCCGGGGTGCGATCCCCCGGCGCGAATCCGCAGGGAAAACTGTTCGCCTGCGTCGGTCAAAGGCAGTCTATTCGCTGCAAAACTTTGGCCGCCTAGTAACTTTATCCGCACTTTTTATATGGCTCTATTTGAACCTGTATATGTATGTCCACATGTTGAGGAACGGTGATGAACCTGAGGCTGAGATTTCCGGCGAACACATTGCTAGTAAGTATTCGGTAAACTACGTGGGCGCGGCAAGGGCCGTGCGGAAATTCTTGTCCAGGGGGAAGAGAAAGACATCCTTGATAGGTTTGTCCCTGAGCTTATAGGTGTCGAGTTTGCCTCGCCCCTGGGTCTGCCCGACATGGATCCAGTTGGCCGCACGGTAGCAGGTTCCCTGGAATCGATCCTGTTCGACGAAGGTTTCCATTACCAGGGGGCGATAGGCATATAGCTCCGTCCAATCGGAAGCTACCTGGGTGGCCAGAAGGCTGAGTACGCTGGAAGCGAGGTTTTTGACCTGCACCCAGGGGAGGATTAAGAAGCGGGCCTGGTTTATGATGAGGTGGAGGCGCTGTTCTCGCTGGGCTGGTGTCCATCCGATGAACAGATCCCGCGGCGCTACCTTCCAGGCGGCGGCTCCCATGCCGATCGCGCCCAGCAGGTGGCTTTCGTTCCTGATCAGGTAGCGGATCTGGGCTCCGGGTAGAGGAGTATAGCCGAGGTAATGATAGCGCGCTATCAACTCGTTCCAAAGTCGTGAGTCTTTAGGGCAGGCTATGCGGTGTAAAGTGAGGGGGCCGAGATCCCGCCGTGTCCCGGTGAGCAGTGGACCCGGATCAGTGACCGGTGTTGGTTGGGGATTCCAATGGCCATTGCCGTTACCACCACGCGGTGGTGGTAATTGGAATAAACCGTCGCGATGCATGCGCAGAAGAGCCACCCGGGCGGACATAAGTTTGGGACCCCCGTCCGGCTTGACCCAGGCGAGGCTTTGACATACGGCACGGGCAATCGCAGCTCTGGTGGGATACTCTTCGGACCGGGCAATGATGGACCGGATCAAGTCCAACTCGGCGGCGGTAAAGCCCCGGCCGCAATAACGAACCTTTGTCATGGGCTCCTCCCAATGGCCCAGGCCTTCTTGTCCGCTTCGCTCATCATCCAGGGCAGGAACCGGTCAAGGGCATCTCCCTGCAGAGGCTTGCCGCCGTTGTTGGCACAAGCAGTCAAGATGTCAATTAGGTAGGTCAGAGGGTTAAGATTTGCTCGAGAGGCCGTGACCGTTATGGTCCATGCGATGGCGGCAAACTCGCCGCTCCACTGGGAACCGGAGCCGTAGAAGTTCTTGCGTCCTACGACTGGAGTGCGCAATATACGTTCCATTTCGTTGTTGTCAAGCGGCAACAGGGGGTTATCCAGGAAACGGGTCAGGCCTTCCCAGTGCCGTTCCATTGTCCCGAGCACATCGCGGCCAGCCAGAGGTATTGTCCTGTCCGTTACTTGGGCGCGCCAGGTGGCCTCGATTTCGTCGTTGACGAAGCGGCGCAGTTCGTCGTCGGCTTCCAGGTAACTTTGGGTGCCGGATGGTAGTGCCTGCCGGGCCTCGTGGAGGCGGTACAAGCTGGCGATTCTCTGCCGCCACTCCTCCGTCCAACTCTGCAACTGGGGGTATCCCCTGGCGGCGTCCAAGAAGTAGCGCCGCATGTGAGCCCAGCAGAAGAAGGACAGGATACTTTCGCCTAATGCCTGATAGACACGGTACATATCAGAACCCAAAAAGCCTTGGGCCGGATTCGGGTCATCGCCGGTCAGGCCGAAGAACTTCTTGGGTACGGCGGCGCTACGCGAAGGGTCCATGACAAACACTACCGTATCAGGGGAGGCAAACGCCCACAGCCACCAGCGGTTGGAGGCCTTACCCTCCACCTCTTCGAAGAC
>DATKUX010000047.1:0-45485 GCA_035530395.1 Spirochaetia bacterium | reverse complement strand
GCAAGGACCTTTTAAATATCTTGGTCTGCATATCCCTGTCTATGCCTACTGGTTCTTTCAGGCTGCCTTCGCCATGGCCGCCGCCTCCATCGTTTCGGGTGCCGTGGCCGAAAGGATGAAATTCAAGTCCTATCTGGTTTTTACCGTGATAATGACCGCCATAATTTATCCGGTTTCCGGCCACTGGATCTGGGGCCAGGGCGGCTGGCTGAACAACCTGGGCATGCTCGATTTCGCCGGATCGGCCCAGGTGCATGCGGTAGGAGGCTTTGCCGCGCTGGCCGCGGTGCTGGTTTTGGGCCCCAGGCTGGGCCGCTACAACGAGGACGGCTCCATCAACGTGATGCCCGCCCACAACCTGCAACTTGCTTTTCTGGGTACCTTCATCCTGTGGTTCGGCTGGTTCGGGTTCAACCCCGGGAGCAGTCTTTCCGGTCTGGATCTCAATATCGCCCGGATCGCCCTGAACACCAACCTGGCGGCTGCCGCGGGCGGAGCCATGGCTACCGTTTTCACCGCCCTCCGGTACGGCAAGGCGGATCCCACTATGGCCATGAACGGCGCCCTGGCCGGGCTGGTGGGGATTACCGGCGGCTGTGCCTACGTTGCTCCGGGCAACGCGGTCCTAATCGGACTGGTGTCCGGCGTGCTCGTGGTGCTGGCGGTCGGTTTGCTGGACCGTATGCATGTTGATGATCCGGTAGGCGCCATTGCCGTGCACGGTGCCAACGGAATCTGGGGTATTGTGGCTATCGGGCTCTTCGCCGAAAAAGGCGGTCTTTTTTACGGCGGCGGGGGGCACCTGCTGGGAGTCGAGGTGCTGGGCGTGCTAAGTGCCGCCGCCTGGTCGTTTGGTGCCACTTATGTCGTCTTTCAAATCCTGAAGCATACGATGGGGATAAGGGTTTCCCGGCGGGAGGAAATGGAGGGTCTGGACCTCGCCGAGCACGGTATGCCGGCATATACCGGCATAGCCACGCCGGCTTTGCCGGGCATGAGCGCGGACGGGACGCCCTTTCCGTTCCATCCGCACGAAATACCGGTAGGCGGTCATCCTTCATAGTGCTATAGGTTAAAGAGAAAAGCTCCTATCCGGGGAGCTTTTCTCTTTTCCTGCGGGGCTGACGGCACTGTTTTCGACCTTAAAGTTAGTGAAGAAAAATAACCGCTTGTCTGTGGTGATAGCGGTAGGCGGAGGCCAAGTTGGCGAACCGGCAAATAATAGCGGGTCGAGGCAAAGGCTTGGGTTCAATCACGATCAAAGCCGGAGGTAAGGCCATCCGGTGGGCTAGCGGTGGGCTGTAACGGGAAACTCTCTTTTCGGCTTGAAACGTTTGCAACCCGGAGACAACCCGGTAAGCGCCGATCGTGAAAGATCCCTTGGCCTAGTCGGGTCACAAGCCGCACTATCCGCCAATCTTCGAAAAATGACAAAAGGTCAAAAAAACCTGCGAGAAATGTTGACATTTTACGTAGCAGCCTGTATCATATTGACAAATAAACTTATAAGGGGGATTAGTACATGTCCTTCCAAGTATACACACCCAGAGGGAAGAGAAAATCCACCGAGGTTGAGAAGCGTCCTTCCATCCGCCTTTCCAAGACGTCTATCGTGTTGAACAAGTGGGCGCGCGAGGCTTTAGGGCCGACGGAAGCCGTTGAACTGGCCTATGACGCTGAATCGAAGGTTATCAGAATCAGTATTTCCGGACATATCCCGCTCAAGAAGACCAAGATATTTGCCAAGGGTTTTTTCTCGCGGTTCGGGATAACTTTCAAGGGTAAAATCCCTGCGGAAGTGAAAGACGGTCTGATCTTCGCCCAATTGAGTTAGGTGCTGCATTACGGGAACTGTTTTAAGGCGCTGACCGGGATACGGCCAGGGCCTTTTGTTTTGGCGGCAGGTCTACGCGGTGTTCCGGGGGGCCGGCAGGGCACCTGACCTTTGTCGGAAAACAGGTTTTTTTCGTTCTCGCCAAGCCCGGAAAAAGATGCTATAATCAGATAGATAATTTGGTTCTCTAGTGAGAAAAAGAGGCTGCCTGGTCCCGGCGGTTAAGGCGTTTTTTATTTGGCCGGGGACCGCAAAGCGTGGTACAATGACGGACAAGGGGAAGATGCCTTTGAGTGCGAGGATGGGGGAGTAGGAGTGGTGAAGTCTTACAGTAGCCGGGGCCCCTGGCTTCTGGTCGTATTTCTGGTCATCGGGGGCGTGGCGGGCTCGCTGGTGGACAACCTGCTGGTTCCCACCGTTCCCGCCTTGCGCAACATCTTTTCCCTGGCCCTGAGGCCTGGCACTCTGGATCTGCACTTTCTATCCATTACCCTCGGTTTGTCCCTGGCGGTGGGCCCTCTCACCGTAGTGGGCCTCATCCTGGGATACATAGTTTACAGGCGTAGTTGAGCATGACCCGTCTGATTCTCGCTTCCAATTCGCCCCGCCGCCGCGAACTCTTGGCCCAACTCGATGTTGCCTTCGAGGTGGTGGTGCGGCCGGTGGACGAGTCGTGTTTTCAGGATCTGGAGCCGGGGGCGCGGGTGGAAAAACTGGCCGGCGTCAAGGCGCTGGCGGTTGCCGCGGAATTGGCCGGCGGCCTGGTTCTGGGGGCCGACACCCTTGTGGCGGTGTCCGGCCGGGTGATGGGGAAGCCGGACGGGGCCGCGGGGGCCAGGCTCATGCTGCGTATGCTGGCCGGCCGCTGGCACCGGGTCTATACAGGGGTGGCCCTGGTGGACGCTTCCAACGGCCGGCTGGAGACGGCCGTTGCTTCGACGGCGGTTTTTCTGAAGGCCATGAGTGAAGGGGAGATCGGCCGCTACGTGGCGACCGGGGAACCCTTGGACAAGGCGGGAGCCTATGCGGTCCAGGGTCTGGGTGCCATATTCGTCACCGCCATTGAAGGTTCCTATTCGAACGTGGTGGGGTTGCCGCTGCACCTGGTGGCGGACATGCTGCACCGGTTCGGCCTGGAAGTTATTTAGGGGAAGGTAAAGTGCAGTACCATCTGGCTATCAAAGACATGCCTCCCAACCTGCGGCCGCGGGAGCGGCTGATCCGGGACGGGCCGGAGTTCCTTTCGGAGATCGACCTCCTGGCCATCCTTCTGGGTAGCGGCACCGGTGAGGCGAGTGTTCTCGAACTGGCAGCTCAGGTGCTAAGCCGCTTTGGCGGACTGAAGGGCTTGGGTGCGGCCAGTTGTGAGGAACTGGCCACCGTGCGTGGCGTGGGCCCGGCCAAGGCCGCCCTCATGCAGGCCGCCCTTCAGTTGGGGCGGCGGATGGCGGCTCAGCCGGCGGAGACCCGGCCATGCATACGCTGTCCGGACGACGTTGTCAATCTTATGATGGAAGAAATGCGCTGCCTGGACCGGGAACACTTCCGGGCGCTACTCCTGAATGCCAAGAACCAGGTGCTTTACGCGGACCGCATTGCCGTAGGCACATTGAGCCAGTCCAGCGTGCATCCGCGCGAGCTGTTTAAAAATGCCATTAAACGCAGCGCGGCGGCGGTAATACTGGTCCATAACCATCCCAGCGGCGACCCTACGCCCAGCAAGGAGGACCTGGACGTTACCAGGCGGCTGGCCCGGGCTGGCGAGATTATCGGAATTAACGTCCTAGACCATGTGGTCATTGGAGATAATAACTTTGTCAGCTTCAAGGCCAGCGGCTTATTTTGACCGGGAGAGGGGCACAAAATTGAGCATTGGCATCTTTTCCAAGGACATGGGGATAGATTTAGGGACCGCCAACTCTCTGGTGTACGTAAAAGGCAAGGGCATCGTAATCAGGGAACCTTCGGTGGTGGCCATAGAGCGCGACACCGGGAAGGTATTGGCGGTGGGGGAGGAAGCCAAGCGGATGATCGGCCGCACTCCCGGCAATATCGTCGCCATAAGGCCGATGAAGGACGGGGTCATCGCCGACTTCGACGTGACCCAGAGCATGATCAAATATTTTATTCTTAAGGCCTCGAAAAACCGCAGCTACCTGGTTCGGCCCCGCGTGGTGATCGGTGTGCCCTCCGGGGTTACCGCGGTAGAGGAACGGGCGGTCAGGGAAGCGGCCCTGCAGGCCGGGGCCCGGGAAGCCTACCTCATCGAGGAGCCCATGGCGGCGGCTATCGGGGCGGGCCTGCCCGTTCACGAACCCACCGGTAACATGATCGTGGATGTCGGCGGTGGGACCACCGAGGTGGCCGTCATATCGCTGGGCGGTATCGTGACCAGCCGTTCCATCCGCATTGCCGGTGACGAAATGGACGAAGCGGTGGTCCAGCACGTGCGGCGCAACTATAACCTGATGATCGGGGAACGTACCGCCGAACAGATCAAGATCGAGATCGGCACCGCGTCCCCGGGTGAGCCCGCCCAATCCTACGAGGTGCGCGGGCGGGACCTGGTGACCGGTCTGCCCAAAACGGTGAGTATTTCCAACGCGGAAGTATACCGGGCCATTTCGGAACCGGTAAGCAACATCCTGGAAGCAATCAAGGCCACTCTGGAACACACCCCGCCGGAACTGGCCGCCGACATTATGGACCGGGGCATCGTTATGGCCGGGGGCGGATCCCTCCTGCGGGGCCTGGACCGCATGGTTGCCGAGCAGACGGGTATGCCGGTCCACATGGCGGAGGATCCCCTGCTCGCGGTCGCCTTCGGCACCGGCCGGGTATTGGAAAACGTGGACGTTTTGCGCAGGGTGCTCATTCAACCCAGGAAACTGACCTTATAGAAGGGTTGATGGACAATGCGACGGTGGCCGGCTATTAGGAAAGCCCTTTTCTTAGTCGTGGTGGTCGCCCTGCTCCTATGGTCGGTGAAGGTTACGGGGGCCGGGGGCGGCCGGCTTACGCCTCTGGGCGGGGCGCTGCGGGAGGCGCTGAATCCTGTCCGGGGCGGTATGTACTGGGTGAGCGACCAGGTCTACCATGTGACCTCGTACCCTTTGCAACTCGTCCACGCTACTGACCAGAACCGGTTGATGGAAGAGCAGCTAGCAAGCCTCAGATCCCAGGTTTACGATCTGGAAGAATATAAGTCCGAAGCCCAGCGACTGGAAAACATCCTGAACTACCACCCTGTTTACGCCAGCTCGTACGGGCAACTGGTAGCCGGGGTAACGGGGCGCAACCCGGGCAACTGGTTCCAGACCCTGACCATAGACCGGGGTTCCAGGGACCACGTGGGTCCCAATATGCCGGTGGTGACGCCTGACGGGCTGGTGGGCCGGGTGCTCGACGTTACGGCCCACACCGCGACCGTCCTCCTGATCACCGATCCCCGCAGCGGTGTGGGCAGTATGGTCATGGAGACCAGGGTCCCCGGTATCGTGGAGGGCATAAATTCCGGCACCGGGGATGTCACCCTGGCGAACGTTCCCATCATCCAGAATGTGCAGACCGGGCAGACGGTAATTACCTCCGGCACCGGTTCCCTTTTTCCTCAGGGCATCCCTATCGGCACCATAACCAGTGTGACCAACGAGCCAGCCGGTCTGTTCAAGAACGCCACGGTTCTTCCGTTTGCCGACCTGAACCGGTTGGAGGAGGTCATCATCCTGATGCCCCGGTAGGAAAGGAGTAGCTATGCGTGGTGGGTGGTTCCTGGTCCTGATAATTGTGGCTTCCTTACTCTCCTCAACCGTGCTCTCCTTTCTGCAGGTTCTGGGTGTCAAACCGGACCTGGTACTGATCCTGATCATTTTAAACGGATTTTCCAGCGGATCGCAGGATGGGGCACTTTGGGGTCTTGTCGGCGGGCTCCTGCAGGATCTGCTCAGCGGCGGCTTTCTGGGATTGCACGCCCTGGAGGGCATGGCGGCCGGTTACCTGGCCGCCGTGACGGGGAACAAGTTTTACCGGGAGAATGCCGTCGTACTCGCAGTGAGCACCTTTATCGCGTCCTTTGCCGCCGGGGTAGTGCATTACCTGCTTTTGCTCTTCCTCAACATTCATGTGGGAGCACAAGTCGCCTTTTTACGACTCATCCCCCTCTCTTCCGCCTACAACGCCCTGGTGGCCGTGCTGATATCCCGGCTATTAGCAGGCCGTTCCGAGACCCTCCGCACGCGCATGCCACGGTTTTAGGAAAATGGTGCCGTTTTTTCGTTGACTATTCACTATTTTGCTTTCGGTGCGGCGGCAGGATTTGGATCGGCTGCGTTGAATAAGCATATAGTTGCAGTCTCGCAATTACATACAGGAATGGGAGCGCAAAAAGGTTGGTGATGGTACCGGATGGCCTTGGCAGGCAGGGTGGTGCGACAGAGGAAAAGGAATTGCCTTCCGGGCGACCTTGATTTGGTGGCCGATGAAAACACGGTCTTGATCCAGCGAACCCTGCGTTCCGGCCAGACTGTGCATTACCGGGGGCATGTGGTTATTCTGGGCGATGTAAACCCGGGAGCGGAAATAGGGGCCTCCGGCAACGTGGTGGTGGTCGGCGCCTTACGCGGCATGGTTCACGCGGGTATGGAAGGCGACCAAAGCGCCTTTGTCCTGGCCCTGTCACTGCAACCTATCCAGTTACGGGTTGCCGACCACATTACCCGTCCTCCCGACGGTGAAACGGCACAGGCGGACTGTCCGGAAATAGCCCGGATCAAGGACGGCGTGGTTACCATAGAGGCCTATTGGCCCGGCGGCGACCGGCAGGGTAAGTAGGGGCAGGGTGACTTGTAAAATTGTAAGGGGGACATTTCATGGGTGAAGTGTTAGTAGTTACATCCGGAAAGGGGGGCGTGGGCAAGACGACCACCACGGCCAACCTGGGGACCGGACTGGCCAATCAGGGCCACAAGGTGGTCCTGGTGGATACCGATATAGGACTCCGGAACCTCGATGTGGTCCTCGGTTTGGAGAACCGCATCGTCTACGATATTACCGATGTTACCGGCGGTCACTGCCGTCTCAGGCAGGCCCTGATCAGGGACAAGCGCCTGGAGGGGCTGCACCTCCTGCCCGCCGCCCAGACGAAGGATAAGACCGCGGTGAGCCCGGAGGAAATGAAGACGCTTTGTGAAGAATTGGAAAACGAGTTTGACTACGTTATCATAGACTGCCCGGCCGGCATCGAGCAGGGTTTCCGCAACGCCATAGCCGGAGCACACCGGGCCATCGTTGTTACCACCCCGGAAGTTTCGGCGGTGCGGGACGCCGACCGGATCATCGGACTTCTGGAGGCGGCCGAACTGCACGCACCCCGGCTGATCATCAACCGGATCCGGCCCAGGATGGTCCGGCAGGGCGACATGATGAGCATCGAGGACATCATCGATATACTCGCGGTGGATCTTTTGGGCGTCGTGCCGGAGGATGAGCAGGTGGTGATCAGCACCAACCGTGGGGAAGCGGTGGTGATGGATCCACATTCCCGGTCGGGGCAGGCTTACCGGAACATTGTTCAGCGGCTGTTGGGAAAGACCTTGCCGATCATGGATCTGGAGGAGAGTTCAGGGTTTTTCGGCCGGTTACGCCGGATGATGGGATTGAAATAGGCGGGGGGTGAAGCGGGCCGTGTGGGATGTTATTGTCAAGTTTTTCGGCAAGGATACGGGGTCCAAGCGGGCGGCCAAAGAGCGCCTGCGGCTGGTTCTGGTGCACGACCGCACCAACATTTCACCGCAGTTGATGGAATTGTTGAAAAGGGACCTGGTGCAGGTGATTTCCAATTACGTGGAGATAGATGAAGCCGCCTTGGAAGTAAGTTTGGAAAGCACCGATCATCAGGTGGCCCTGGTGGCCAATATCCCCGTGGTGATGGTCAAGCGTAGTGTCCATTCGGCCTGAGGGCCGGGTTTGTCCTTGCTAATAATTTAGCCCCGCTGGTTGGAGCCTGCCTGTCCAACCAGAATAACCCCTGCGGTCAGGGGCTTTTTTTTTGGGGCGCCACGGTGTAATATAGTACTTGCCGTGGAAGGTGGGGTTCTATTATGTTGCGGCGAATTTTGAAAAGGCTGGACTATTGTCTTCTGGTGACCGTCGCCATTATCCTGGCCTTCGGTCTGGTTATTATCGCCACCGCAACCCACCAGGGTCAGCATCCCTATGCTTACGTAGAAAAACAGCTCATCTGGATAGCTATGGGGGCAGTGCTGCTGTCCGTCTTTCTGTACCTGGACTACGGTGTGCTGGCGCGCTTCGAACGCCACCTGTACGTATTCAACCTCGTCATGTTGGCCTCCGTGCTTGTGATCGGTCATCACGCCCTGGGCGCGCAGCGCTGGATCCAGCTGGGTCCCTTTCAATTCCAGCCCTCTGAATTTGCGAAGGTGCTGTATATTGTCACATTTGCCTCCTTTCTGTCCAGGAGGGGGGACAATCTGAAACGCTTCCGGGACCTGCTCCTGCCCCTGGCCTACATGCTGGTGCCGATGGCCCTGATCATCAAGCAACCCGACCTGGGCACGGCCCTGGTTTTCTTAGCGATAACCTTCGGCATGCTCTTTATGGCCGGGGCCAGGCCCCTGACCATCGTAGCCATGATCGGCGGCGGGCTGGCAGCGGCGGTGGGCGGGCTCTGGGCCCACGTGCGCTTCGGTCTGCCGTTACCCCTGCATAGCTACCAGATTTCCCGCCTGACCATCTTCCTCAACCCCTGGAGCGACTGGCACGGAGCCGGGTATAACATCATCCAGTCCCAGATCGCCCTGGGCTCCGGCGGTCTGTTCGGCAAGGGGCTTTTTGGCGGCAGCCAGAGCCAGATCAGTTTTCTGCCTGTCGCGTACGCCGACTTCATCTTTGCGGTGGCGGGTGAGACCATGGGGTTCATAGGGGCCCTGGCTCTCCTGATCCTCTTTTTCGTGGTGCTCTACCGCAGCGTCCGCATAGCCTCCCTGGCCAAGGACCAATTCGGCATGCTGCTGGCCTCCGGCGTGGCTTCAATGCTCTTCTTCCACGTCCTGATCAATGTGGGGGCCGCCTCGGGGGTCATGCCGGTAACCGGCATCCCGTTGCCCTTTTTCAGCTACGGAGGAAGCGCCGTGATGTCCGACCTGGCGGCGCTGGGGTTGCTGATGGCAGTGCACGTGCAAAGACAAAAGATAGTTTTCTAGCCGAGCGGACAGGCTGGTTATTTCCCGGTATTTTCCTTCCCCCCCGGGCATAAGCCTTTAGTGTACTAAACCGGCGGGGGGCGGGAAGCTTTGGAAGAACTTATGGAGCACGAGCGCTCACGGAGCTTTGATCCGGACTGGAGTTCATGGTGTCCCCCGCCGCCCCAGCGGGCAGGCGGGAGCTTACGGGCTTTCAAGGGCACCCTGGTGCGGAGCTTTGTGGCCGGCGGGATTCTGGTCATGCTCCTGTTTGTGCGCCAGACCGCCTGGCCGCCGGCGGCCCAGGTCAGGCAGGACCTCAAGTATGCCCTGACCACGGAATGGGATTACCGGCCGGTGGTGGCCGGCGCGGTGGACTACGGGTTGAAGCTGGCCGGGAACTGGCCGGTGGTCAGGGACATGATGGCCCCCGGGTCCTCCCAGGTTACGACCCCTTCCCAGGATACCTCGTCCTACCTGAACTGGGTTCCTCCAGTCAAGGGCAAGATCATTGTCCCGTTCGGATGGGTGACCAGTCAACTGGACGGACTGGACCGCTACAGCCCCGGAGTGGACGTGGCGGTGGCGGCCGGGACGCCGGTAAAGGCGGCCATGGCGGGCAAGGTGTCCAAGACCGGGGCGGACGCCGTGTACGGCCATTATGTTTTGCTGGACCATGGTGACGGCACCTTCACCTTTTATGGTCGTTTGACCGGGGTGGAGGTATTTGCCGGTCAACTGGTCGTGACCGGTCAGACGCTGGGCAAGGTGGCCCCGGCCACCACGGGGCAGCCCATCCTGCACTTCGAGTTGCGGGAAAAGGGTAAACTGGTCGACCCCGCGTCCAGAATAGATCTGTCTTTGGCTGCGAATTGAACGGCCGACCGGGTGCCGGTTTCCTTTTGACCGGGGGTGGGCGGGCTGTGCGTCTTTTCAGGCTTGCGGGCGTCACCATCTACGTGAGCCCTTTTTTTCTGGCCATCCTGGGCCTTTTTCTGGCTGCCGGAGTGCTGCTCCACGGCTCGGTGGCCTTTTTGGTGGTGCTGCTCCACGAGTTGGCCCATGTGGCCGCGGCCCGCCGGCGTGGCATGGACTACGGCGAGGTTGAACTCCTGCCCTTCGGGGGTGTGGCCCGCCTGGGTACCGAACTGGCCCTCTCGCCGGCCGACGAATTAAGGGTTGCCCTGGCCGGACCGGCCTGCAATTTGGCGCTGGCCGCGACGGCCTTGGTGCTCAAGAGCCACGGGGTCTGGCATCCGGAGCTGGGCCCCTTTTTCGTGCGGATCAACCTTTTGCTGGCCGCCTTCAACCTGCTGCCCGCATTTCCCCTCGACGGGGGGAGAGTTTATCGTGCTTTCCTGGCCAACCGGGTGGGTCTGAAAAAGGCCACCTACCGGGCGGCCAGACTCGGCCAGGCGATCGGCGTCCTGACCGGTATTCTTGGACTGGCCGGTCTCGCTCTGGGGACGGGCGGGCTGGACATGGCCGTGGTCGGGTTCTTCCTATTTTTCGCCGCTTCCCGGGAAAAAGGTATGGCCTCTTACCATTATGTCCGGCACCTGACGCATAAGAAAAGTGAAATAGCCAAAACAGGGCTGTTGCCGGTGCGCCTCCTGGCCTGTGTGGAGAGTCTGCCGGTGGGGGAAGTCGTGAAGCCCTTCCTGCCTAACCGCTTCCAGGTGGTCCTCCTCCTGAACAAATCATTTGGTCTTGCCGGTTTACTCGGGGAGAGCGAGATCATCGAGGGCCTGTTCGATCGGGGACCGCACCTTCCGGTCGGCCAACTTCTCAAGCGGCCGTGAGCGGGCAGGTATTGAGGGAGCGGCGGAGAATAGTATTACCAGGGTTTAGGAATATTTTTCCGCCCAGCGAGCACAATAGGGAAAAAGAGGTCAACGGGACTTGTTGGATAAGATTTTACAGAAGGTGCAGAAGCCGGCCCGTTACGTGGGCGGCGAATGGAATGCGGTTTTAAAGGACTGGTCGAAGACCCCCCTGCGGGTGGCTTTTTGTTTTCCGGATGTTTACGAAGTGGGGATGTCCTATCCCGGGCTGCAGATTCTTTACCAGTTGGCCAACAGCCGGGAGGATGTGCTCTGGGAGCGCGTTTTCGCTCCCTGGCCCGATATGGAGGGCGAGCTCCGGAAGGCTGGTTTGCCGCTCTTCTCCCTGGAATCGCGAAGACCCTTGCGGGAATTCGACATCGTAGCCTTCACCCTGCAGTATGAACTTACCTCTACCAACATACTGAACATGCTGGATCTGGGACAGGTGCCGCTTTGGGCAGCGGAGCGCAAAGAAGGCGATCCCCTGGTCCTGGCCGGGGGCCCCTGCGCCTTTAACCCGGAGCCGCTGGCCTCTTTCTTCGATGCTTTCGTCCTGGGCGAGGGGGAGGAGGTCGTGGGGGAGATCCTCACGGCCTGCCGGGAAGCCGGGGACCGGAGCCGGAGGCTTGCGCGCCTAGCCAAAATTCCGGGGGTTTACCGGCCGGCCCTCTACGACGTATCCTACCGGGATGACGGCCGGGTAGCCGCCATTACCCCGCATGAAGGCGCGCCCGGAAGGGTGACCAAAAGAGTGGTGGCCGACCTGGATGTCCAGGCTCCGCCCGTGCGTCCGGTGGTTCCTTCCACCGGCGTGGTGCACGACCGGGCTACTTTGGAAGTTTTCCGCGGCTGTACCCACGGTTGCCGTTTTTGCCAGGCCGGCATCATCTACCGGCCGGTACGTGAGCGTTCCCTGCCGCTTCTACTGAAGGCGGCGGGGGATGTTTTGCAAAACACCGGCCAGGACGAGATCTCCCTGGTTTCTCTCAGTACAACCGATTATTCGGGTATCCGCCCACTCTTGCAGGGCATTCTGGACCGTTACGGGCGGACCGGCGTGAATGTTTCCCTGCCCAGCCTGCGGGTGGACGCATTTGCCGTGGACTTGGCCCGGGAGGCCCGGCGAGTGCGGGGGGGCTCGCTGACCTTCGCTCCCGAAGCCGGTACCCAGCGCCTCCGGGATGTCATCAACAAAGGGGTTACCGAGGAGGACCTGCTGACGGCGGTGAGCGCGGCCTTCACAGCCGGCTGGCACGCGGTCAAGCTCTACTTCATGATCGGGCTGCCCACTGAGACTGCGGAGGATCTGGCCGGCATCGTGGAATTGGTGCGCAAGGTGGTGGAAGCGGGACGGGCCGCCGGAGTATCGCCCGGTCGCCTGAAGGTGACGGCCAGTGTGTCTTCCTTTGTCCCCAAGGCCCATACCCCCTTTCAGTGGGAGGGGCAGGATGAGAAGGCGGCCCTGGTGGACAAGCAGGCATACCTGCGGGAACGTTTGCGGTTGCGGCACGTGGCCTTCAACTGGCACGACCCCCAGGCCAGTTTCCTGGAAGCGGTGCTGGCCAGGGGTGACCGTCGCCTGGCGGCGGTAATTCACCGGGCCTGGGCCAAGGGTTGCCGCTTCGACGGCTGGTCGGAGTGGTTCAGCCCCGGCTGGTGGGAAGAGGCTTTCCGGGAATCCGGCCTTTCGGCCGCCTGGTACGCCCACCAGCGTTACGACTACGGGGATGTCCTGCCCTGGGATCACCTGGACAGCGGTGTTGACCGCTCTTTTTTGGTCGAAGAGCACCGGCGGGCCTTAGCCGGCCTGGCCACTGCCGACTGCCGGAACGGGGAGTGCGCCGCGTGCGGGCTTTGCCCTGCCCTGGAGGTCGAGCCCGTAACAAAGGGAACGGGGGAGTAGATAGCTGTTATTACGGGTTAATGAGTATTTGCCAATGCTTGACATAAGGTAGTAAGTTGACTATAATTATGCTATGGTACTATTAATTTCAAGTGAAGTGTACAAGGGATAAGTGCGCGACCGGGGGAATATGGCTGGGTTGAGGGTGGACAGGTGCTTAATCCTTCATCATGCCTTGGTTAGAAAATTTACCTTGCCCGAAACATTTTAGTCACCAAAAGGGATGATAATATGATAAGTTTGGCTGAGTGGAAAAAGGGTAAGGAAGAAAAAGTTTTTCTTGAACGGTGTAAGAACCTTATCAGGAAAGTAGAAGAAAATGCCACCGTTATTTTGTATGGGTCACGGGCCAGAGGGGATGAGTCACCCGAGTCTGATTATGATTTACTTGTCTTGCTTGATGGGCCTGTCAACTTGAGAAGGGAGAACTCTATTCGATTTCAGATATTTGATTTCCAACTAGAAACAGAACATGTTATTAGTGTTAGTGCTTTCAATCTTCAAGACTGGGAAAGCCCTTTGTATAAGGCTATGCCTTTTTGGCAAAATGTTGATATTGATGGTGTGGTCATATGAAAGAAGAACTGCGTGCTCTAGTTGACTATCGTTTTGAACGGGCGAGAGAATCGCTGGAGGAGGCGCGGATCCTTTTGGAGAAAGGACACGCCAATGCCTTTGTTAATCGTCTCTATTATGCGTCTTTTTATGCTGTATCAGCACTCCTTTTAGTGCACGGGTTGTCATCCAGCAAGCACAGTGGAATAAGAGCCCTCTTTCACAAACATTTAGTTAAGCCGGGTTTAGTAGATGTGCGGTTCGGACGGTTGTATGATGTCCTACTTGAAAGCAGGCAAAAAGCTGATTATGTTGACATGGTGAGACTTGATGTAATTGAGGTGAGCCCCTGGTACGAGGAAACCATAGCGTTTATTTCCTCTTTGGAAAGAGTTTTTATCGAACTAAAGGATTGACCACGGCGCGAGGGAAGAGTGGCCAGCTGCTCCAGGTAAATTTATCTGGAGATCTATGGTGGAACTACAGGATTCTACCGCGCTGGAAGTTCAATGATTTCACCCTGGAGGGAAAGTTTTGCCCCTTTACAGAATTTGTTATCAAAAGACCGGGCCGGCCAGTTACCTCTCCCACCTCGACCTGATGCGGGTGATGGAGCGCTCCGTCAGGCGGGCCGGCCTGCCCCTGGCCTATTCCGAGGGCTTCAATCCCCATCCGAAAATGGCTTTCGCGTCTCCCCTGCCGGTAGGTATAAGTGGGGAAGAGGAATTGGCCGATATTGAACTGGGGGAGGAAGTGGCCCCGGATATGTTGAGGGAAGACCTCAACCGGTATCTGCCGGAGGGGCTGTCCGTACGTAAGGCCCGCCCGGTGGAAGGTGGCGGGCGGTCGCTGATGGCGCAGGTGCAAAAGGCCCATTACCGCCTGACGGGAAGCCTTGATGGGGCCTTGACCACTGAGGAATTGGACCTGGTAATCCAAAAGCTTCTGGCCCGCGAGAGCATTTCCGTTACGCACCAGGTCAAGGGGAAAACCCGCACCTTGGACATCCGGCCGGGGATTATGAGCCTGACGGGTGCTTGCCGCGGCGAAGTTGTGGAACTGCTTCTTACGGCGGCCATCGGGGTACGCCCGCGTGATGTGCTGAGCGCCCTGGTGGATGCGGGGCTTCCCGCCGATGTGGATGGCTTTACTCCGGTCAGACTGGCGCTCGGCGGTGCGGGGCCGCTTTATTAAGAAAGATTTTGGGCAGGCCGGTCTCAGCCTGTTGCATTTTACCAAGAGAAAGGATTAACCTTCGATGGTCAAAGAAATTGTAGTGAATGTGGGTGACGAGGAAACCAGGGTGGCGGTGCTGGAGGACGGGGTTCCCGTGGAACTCTATCTTGAGCGCTCGCCGCATCAGCGGCTGGTGGGCAATATCTTCAAGGGCCGGGTGGAAAACGTTCTACCGGGTATGCAGGCGGCCTTTGTGGACATCGGCCTGGAAAAGAATGCTTTTCTGTACGTGGAGGACGTCCTGGTAAAGCGTACAGCCAAGGCCAGCAACGGGTCGCACCCGAAATCGGTCCTCGGCCGCAACATCGCCCACATCTTGAAGAGGGGCGCCACCGTCGTGGTGCAAATAGTCAAAGAACCCATCGGAACCAAGGGACCGCGGGTGACCACCCACATTACGCTGCCCGGACGGTTTGTGGTACTCATGCCGACTGTGGACTATGTGGGCGTATCAAGAAGGATTTCCTCCGACCGGGAGCGCGACAGGTTGAAGGAGATGGCCGCCCGTCTGAAGCCCGAGGGGATGGGCCTGATCATCCGCACGGTGGCCGACGGTGTGGATGAGGCGGAGTTGCGCCAGGACGTGCAAATGCTGGCCCACCTGTGGCGCAAGGTTATGGCCAGGAGCGGGCGGGGCCCCTCGCCCAACCTTTTGCACCGCGACCTGGAACTGGTGCAGCGGATTATCCGGGACGTTTTCACCGAAGACGTCGACCGAATGATCCTGGATTCACGCTACGAGTACGAAAAAGTACTGGACTTTTTGGACGTTGGCGGGGCGCACTTGAAATGTAAAGTGTTTTTGGAGGATCGGCCCGACGTCTTTGCCTATTACGGTATAGAGCAGGAACTGGAAAAGGTACTAAAGCGCAAGGTCTGGCTCAAGTGCGGGGGGTATCTGGTCATCGACCAGGCCGAGGCCCTCACGGTGGTGGACGTCAATACCGGCAAGTTCGTCGGGAGCACGGACCTGGAGGATACCGTGCTGAAGACCAACCTGGAAGCGGCGGTGGAAATGGTGCGCCAGTTGCGCCTGCGGAACATTGGTGGCATCATTGTCGTGGACTTCATCGACATGGCCAGGGAGGAAAACCGGAAGCTGGTTATGCAGACCCTGGAGGAGGAAGTCAGGAAGGACCGCACCAAGATTAACATTCTCGGCATAACCCAGTTGGGTCTGGTGGAAATGACCCGCAAAAAGACCCGGCCAAGTCTGGGTGAGACGTTGCAAAAGCCCTGTCCTTACTGTGAGGGGCGGGGCAAGGTTCTGTCCGAGGAGACGATGGGTATCAACCTGCGCAACCAGATTTGCGAACTGGCCAGGCGCACCCCCGCCTCCACCATCCTGGTGGAGGCCAATCCCCTGGTGGCTGCCCGCCTCATCGGCAGCGGCGGTGCCAACTTGCGGGAACTGGAGAGCCGTACCGGCAAGAGTATCTATGTGCGTGGTTCGGCCAGCCGCCACATTGAGACGGTTACCATTCACCCCCTGCCCAACGAGGAGGACGCCCTGGCCTGTCTTCAGCCCGTAAAGCCGGGAGAGGTTCTGGAAGTGCGTATCGAGGAGCCCCATGTGACCAATAACCGGGACGGTATCGCCCGCATCGACGGCTTCATTCTGGATGTGGAGGGAGCCGGGGACCGGGTGGGCGAGACGGTACCTGTGGAGGTCAGCAAAGTTCACCGGACTTATGCCCGGGCCAGGGTACATGAGGAAGAACCCGGGGGGAAAAAGGACCGTTCGCGCAGCACGGGATAAATTCCCGGCCGGATTGTGCCTTGTAGCCGCCATAGATCCACGCTGCGAAAATTCCTCCGCTGAACAACAGCCCTGCCGCAAAAAGGCAGGGCTTCGTATTTCCGGGGAACCGTCCGGGAGGAACTGCTGGAGGTGGGCCCAGGTACACAATCCGTTTGAAGGCCATAAGGTAATGTAGAACTTTGGCGGGGCGGATTCCAGGCCTTCGGGCAATCCGGTTCGGGATCCTAAGCGCCTAAAAACAATGGAGAAAGGAGAATACTGATGGGCTCGTTCTTTGATGGAAGTTTCATCCTCTTCCTGGTCCTGATCCTGCTGGTGTTCAGCATGCCGCACTGGGGAGTAAATGCTGCGAAATAGGTTTTGCGAAGAAGCCCCGCCGAGTCCACAGGCAGGGCTTCTTCTTTTCGGGCAGGCCCGGGCGGTAGGAAGAAAGACCGAATGCGGGGTGTCGGTCTCAGGACAGGTACTTTAGTGCCGGAAGCGGACCCAGGTACACAATCCGCGCGAAGATCATAAGATGATGTAGAACTTCGGAAGGGGTCGGCTTCCATGCCTTTGGGCACATCGGTTCGGGATCTCCGAGCCCCTGCCGGAAAAACAATGGAGAAAGGAGAATGCCGAAATGGGTGGCTCGTTTTTTGATGGGAGTTTCATCCTCTTCCTGGTTTTGATCCTGCTCGTGTTTAGTATGCCGTTCTTTGGAGTAAATGCTGCCAAATAGTTGTCCCGAGACTCTGCCGGGTCCACCCTTCTCTCAGCCGGGTTCTGCAAGAAAATGCGGTGAGGGTTTACAGATGGTAGGGAACTCCGGGCAAGGGACAGGTTCATCCGTGTCTGCCGGCATTCACCCGGCACAAAGTTCAATGAGAAAGGAGAATGACGGTATATGGGCAAGGGTATTGATGGTGGCTATGGTTTTGGAAGTCCGGCGTTGATCCTGTTTCTGATTCTGATCCTCCTCGTTTTTGGCGGCGGGATCGGGGGAGTGTTATCCAAGTAGCTGTTCCAAGGCCCTGCCCGTCGAGGGCAGGGCTCGGTTTTGGGGTCGCTGAAAACAGGTGCCGCGTGAGATCAGCCTGGTCAGGGCCCCGGGGTGGCTTCCGGCGGTCCGGATAACAACAGGTATCACATGCAGGGAGGAAATTCCCCCCTTTTCTTTTTGTTGCGGTGCCCAAGCCCCACCGTACTTGAGGGCTGGTTGCCGTAACACTAAGTGACGGAGGTTCATAAGATGGTGTAGATCTTCGGAAAGGGGCGGCTCCATCGCTTTAGACCCTGGCTGCGGTGTGACGTCCTCATTCGGAGAAGGCTTAAGAGAAAGGAGACTGACGGTATATGGGCAAGGGTATTGATGGTGGCTATGGTTTTGGAAGTCCTATGCTTATCCTTTTCCTGATCCTGATCCTGCTAGTTTTTGGTGGCGGAATCTGGGGAGTGGATCCCAAGTAGCTGTTTCAAGGCCCTGCCTGTCCAAGGCGGGCTCGGTTTCCTGAGTCGCAAAAAGAGGGTTCGTGCCGGAGCAGCGTGGAGTTGGCCCCCGGGTGGCTACCTTAAGACCAAGGGGCGAACGTCCATACCATGGCACAGACCCTCGGGAAGGGGGGGCTCCATCTTTGTGGCGGGGGCCTCCCCTCATTCGGAACGGCCTTGAGAGAAAGGAGGATGACGGAACATGGGTACTGGTGTTGGTGGCTATGGCATGGGAAATCCTGCGTTAATCCTTTTCTTGATTCTGATCCTGCTTGTTTTTGGTGGCGGGATCGGGGGACTGGACCCCAAGTAGCTGTTTCAAGTCCCTGCCCGCCAAGCGCAGGGCCCGGTTTTCGGGCGTGAAAAAGAAGGTCCGGGCGAGATCAGCCTGGTGATGGCCCTGGACGGATACCGTAACACCAAGGGGCGAAGGTTCATAAGATGTTGTGAACTCTCAGGACGGGGAGGCTCCATCTTTGAGGCCGGGGCTTCAGGTGTGGCGCTCCTCATCCGGAAAAGGCTAAACAGAAAGGAGAATGACGGTACATGAGTATGGGTGTTGACGGCGGCTATGGTTTTGGAAGTCCTATGTTGATCCTGTTCCTGATCCTGATCCTGCTCGTTTTTGGTGGCGGAATCTGGGGAGTGGATCCCAAGTAGCAATTTAAGGGCCCTGCCCGGCCAACGGGCAGGGCCCTTAAATTTCGAAAGGTGGCCGTGGCGAAAAAAGCCGCTGGAAAACCGGCTGGTTGGCCGCCTGGTCCAAGGGGCCTGGGACCAGGCGGCCCAAGTCCTTCCCGGATACCGGGTGAAGGTCGGCGCCGGCTAATCCAGGGCCAGCCGGTAAACGCGGTAACGTCTGGCGATTGTCGCATCCGAGAGTTCGACAATACGGTTCATCAGGGCATTGTTTTCGGCGACGAGCGAAAACTCCACCTGGCGGCAGCCGCTCCTTGCATAGGCGCGGATTGTCTCATGGATTAATACGGCCGCCAGTCCCCGGTTCTGATATTCCGAAATCACGCCGAGTATAGACAGCCTGAGAAAGGTCGCCGCCCTATCCCGGGACAGCACGGCCGGTCCGCCGGGTACGCTCAGGCTTATGCCGGCCGGACCGGTGGCCGTGTCGGCAAGTATGTATATCCCCTGACTCTGGGTCGCGAGCCCTTGCAGGAAGGCATCCAACTCCCCTTCCGTCAGGGGTACGAAACCCCATCCCGCCTTCATGCAATTGTTGTAGACTTCACCGATGGCTCTACTTTCTCTTACAATGTCTTCTCCGTTTAGATGACGCAGGACCAGACCGGGTATTCTTTGGCGCGCCCGGGCCGCCACCCGGCTCACCTTGGCCGGCGGGGCGCCCTCCGGGTCCCAGAGGTAGGCCAGGAGGTCGATTTCCTTCTCCAGTCCGGCGCCTTCCAACAGCTCGCGATAATAGGGCGGATTGAATGGAATGGACGGTTGCGGCGGCTGGTCGAACCCGTCGATTAAGGCTCCCGCCTTTTCGTTGGGGTTAAAGGCCACGGGGCCGAGCATGACTGTCTTACCCCGGCTGCGCAGCCAGTTTTCCGCGGCCTGGAGAAGCTTTAGGGCCGCCTCCTGATTCCGGTGGGCTTCGAAAAGCCCGAAAAAGCCCACTCCCGGGTCCGGATAATGGGTATCGATAATGGCTGCCACCCGCCCGGCCGGCCGCTTCCCGTCCCAGGCCAAAAACAGCTCATAGTCGATATGGTTCAGGGCGGGGTGAAAATCCGGCTGTAAAAGACCGCACTGTTCCAGAAGCAGCTGGGAGCGGATCGGCCCTTCGGGATAAATGTCGGCCAGCAGGCCGAAAAAGACAACCAGGTCCCCCTCGCGGAGCGGCAACACATCAATCATTCTTACGCACCTCCCCTGTCAATTATATGCCGGAAGGGTGGTCAAAATGAGATTGAACCGTTGTCTCCGCTGTCGGACCTGGTGACGGGCAGGTCCCGTGATTAACCCGCGGATGGCGCCCCGGGGGTCTCCTGACACCCGGCGTTTATTTTGCTTAGATAGTAGTAGGTCTCCCTGGTCATGTGATCCAAAAGGAGTGCCGGCAGGATGCCGAGCACCTCGCACTTTTCCACGTCCTTTTTCAGCGCTGCCATGTAATCGATGAAGTCCTTCGAGATTTCCGTGGCCTGCCGGTTCAGGTATACAAGGTTGGACAGCGGTTCGGGCTGCGGTTTGATCATCTTTTGGTACGAATAAGCCTTGTAGAAAAGGGCCATGAAAAGTTTCTTGAATTCCCGGGCCCCGGTGAGAATGACTTCTTCGGTCGGGTCCAGTTGAAGCATGATGATGTCGGCATGGCCGGTGAAATCCCACAACCAGAGGAGATGCTCGTGCATGTCCTGCAGGACCACGTTTTTCTCGGGGATGATCTGGTCGAGAATCAGAAGGAATTCCCGGGCTTCGGCAATGGTATGCTCCAGGATGAGCGGCGGCAGGTTGAAGGCGACGGAGCAGGTGAGCTGGCGCATCAGTACGTCTTGCTGGTAGCTGCGGAAGCCTTCCACCCGGTTTCTGATCTCCTGCAGCATCTTGTCCGAAAACCGGCTGGCTACTTGTTTTTCCAGGTCGGCGAACACACCCATGTAATATTTGGCTTCCTTGGCGGCTGCCTTTTCGGACGACGGAAAGGCCAGGAACATGAATTCGCTGTGGTCGCGCAAAATGCCTAACCAGAACAGGGATTCTTCCTGCAGGCCAAAGCGGCCCTTACATTCAATCATGGTATCCCTCCTCACCTGTATAATATGGATGTCAGGTAACTTTTTCCACACCATATTGGCGCCGGATCAGGCGCAGCGTGCCATGGGCTTGACAAAACCAGCTTTCATGTTAGAATTGCTTAGTGAAGGCGGCGGTGACCGCCGCTGTATCCGCGCGGGCCGGGTGGAGGCTTTTCGCCCAAACGGCATGTCCGTACCCGTTCCGGCGAGTCCTGATAATGGGGAGGTTGTTTTTCCGTTGTACGCCATTGTGGAAACCGGGGGCAAGCAACACCTGGTCAGGGAAGGGGATACCCTGCAGGTGGAGTTGTTGACCGGGGAAGTTGGCCAGGTGCTGACCCTGGAGCGGGTGCTGGCCGTGGAGAACGAGGACCGGTTGGAAGTGGGCAGGCCCTTTGTGGACGGGGCCAAAGTAACGGTCAAAGTGGTTCGGCACGGCCGGGGACCGAAAATTATCGTGTTCAAGTATAAGGCCAAAAAGAATTACCACCGGAAGAAGGGCCACCGCCAGCCCTTTACCACCGTGCGGGTCGAAAAGATCGAGGTTTAAGCCGAGGGAGTTGATGGTCTAATGGCACACAAAAAAGGAATGGGCAGCTCGCGCAACGGGCGCGACTCCAAGCCCAAAATGCTGGGTGTTAAAAGAGGGGACGGACAGTTCGTTACCTCGGGCAGCATAATTGTCCGCCAGCGGGGGACGAAGATTCATCCCGGCACCAACGTGGGCCGCGGCAGGGACGATACCTTGTTTGCCACCGCGGACGGAACTGTCAAGTTCGAACGTATGGGGCGGGATCGGAAAAAAGTCAGCATCCAAAAAGAGATGGCAGCTGTCTAGCTTTGAGAAACCTGCAGCCGGGCACCCAGTAGCCCGGCTTTTCCTTTTCCGGCAGCAGGGAAAGCATTTTTTTCCGGCGAATACCCCGTCTATTAGCCGATCTAAATCCTCCGGCCTAAGTCGAGTGTCAGTCCATAACTATCCCGCCTGCTTCAGCAGGTGGTTCAAGTATGTGTGGGGGGCGGCCTCTTGAGCATCCAGGACATCCTAGAATTGATTGCCCGAAAAAACCACGACTTTCTGAATCATTTGCAGGTTATTTCCGGTTTCCTCCAACTCAACAAAGAAGAAAAAGCACGCGAATACATAAAGGTAATGGGCCTGGAAGTGGAGCGGATGGCCAGGGTACTCAATTCCAGGCCGCCGGAGGTTGCGGCCGCCCTCCTGACCGCCATGAACCGTGCCTCCGAGAAACAGGTGACGGTGGAGTTGCCGGCGGCCCTCGACCTAACCGGCGCAGCCTTACCCGGCGATGTCCTGGGATGTCTGCTGGAGGACCTGACGGATCTGCCGCTGGCCCGGGGATGGTCTCCTCCGGCCATATCTTTCGCCCTGCAGGACCAAGATCGTCGCTACTTTTTGCGGATGTCCTTCCATCAGCCCCGGGACGGTTTCCGGTTTCTGGAGGATGGCGTGGCGGCTGCCGATGCCCTGCTGGCCAGTTACGGAGGCCGGGCCGGTCTGGTTTTCGACGGCGCCCGGGTGGAGATCGTCCTCACCTTGCCTCGCCGACAAGACAGCTGAAGTTACTGGAGGGGGAGCGGGAAAAACCCCTGACTTCGGTCAGGGGTTTTGTGAATGATTACCTTTCCCATAACCCCGTTTTCAACCGGGGGTTATAAAACCCGGTCTTTGCGGCAACAATTTCTGGGATGAGCCAAAAAAGCGGTGTGGGGGTAAAAAGACCTTGTTTTACGACCACGTAAAAATCTTCGTCAGCAGCGGCAAGGGAGGCGACGGCCTGGCGTCCTTTCGCCGTGAGAAATACGTACCCAGGGGCGGTCCCTGGGGAGGCGACGGGGGCCGGGGCGGTCACGTCATCTTGCGTGCCGACGCACAACTGGCCACTCTGGCCGATTTTCGTTACCGCCGGCACTACCGGGCCGAAAAAGGCGGCGCAGGCGGCAGTAAGAGCCGGACCGGCCGCTCCAGCGAGGATCTGGTGGTGCGGGTACCGGCCGGTACAGTGGTGCGCTCGGCCGAAACCGGCGAGGTTCTGGCCGACCTGGTCGAGGATGGGCAGTCGGTAATAGTGGCCCGGGGCGGCCGGGGCGGCCGGGGCAATATCCATTTCGCCACCCCGACCAACCGGGCGCCGGGCATGGCCGAAAAGGGCGAGCCGGGTCAAGAGTTTACTCTGGAGCTGGAGTTAAAACTCCTGGCCGACGCGGGTCTGGTTGGTCTACCCAATGCGGGCAAGTCGACGCTGCTATCGCGACTATCAGCCGCCCGGCCCAAGGTAGGGGACTATCCCTTCACAACCCTGGAGCCCAGCCTGGGCGTGGTACGGGTGGAGGAAGGGCTGAGCTTCGTCCTGGCCGACCTGCCCGGCCTGGTGGAAGGTGCCCACACGGGAGCCGGGCTGGGGCTCCAGTTTTTGCGCCACATCGAACGGACCCGGCTCCTGGTGCACGTGGTGGACGTATCCGACCAGTTGGGGCGGGATCCGGTGGAAGAGGTGGTACTGATCGAGCGGGAGATGGCCCTTTACGGACACGGGCTGGCCAAACGTCCGGTGTTGATGGCGGCCAACAAGGTGGATTTGCCGGGAGCGGCCGAAAATATGGCCCGGCTGGCCGACCGGTATGCAGACCGGGAAATATTCCCGGTGTCCGGGCTGACCGGGGCCGGCCTGGAAGAGTTGAAAAGGGGCATCGCCCGCGCCTTGCAGTCTGCTCCCCTGCCGGAGATGGAGGCAGCCGGCCCGGTCCGGTACCGGTTTGAACCCCGTTTTACCGTGGACAGGGAAGAGGACGGCTTTCGTGTACGGGGGCGGGAGGTGGAAAAGCACCTGGCCATGACGAGCCTGGACAACGAAGAGGCCGTGGCCCGCTTCCAGCGCATCATGCGCCTCATGGGGGTGGAGGAAGCCCTGCGCCAGAAGGGTGCCGCTGAGGGATCCCGGGTCTTCATCGGGGACAGTGAATTTAACTTTTTCGAATCCTGACCCGGCGGCACAAAGGCCGCTGAATCCTGTGGCAACCTATTTTTTGCGGAAAGAGGAGTGTTCTATGCCAGAGTTTGGAACGGCCTTTTCCGGCCTGGCCTGCGACCGTAAACTTACGCATACGGAGCTGGTGCGGGCCATCAGGTTTATGGTGGCTGCCGAGTACGAGGCGGTGCAGGTTTACATGCAACTGGCGGAATCCGTTGATAACAAACTGGCCCGGGCCGTATTGCAGGACATTGCCGACGAAGAAAGGGTGCACGCCGGCGAGTTCCTGCGCCTGCTCAAGGAACTGGCCCCTGATGAGAAAGAGTTCTACGAAAAAGGGGCCGCAGAGGTGGAGGAGATCATCACCGCTCAGGGCCGCCGTTAGGGGGGTTTTTGGATGAAAGAGCAGGTCTGGAATGATATCCTGGCTGCCAGGCAGCGCTTGCAGGGTGTAGCGCACCGGACGCCGGTGCTGGTCTCCCGCACTCTCGATGAAGACACGGGAAGCCGTGTATTTCTGAAGGCCGAGAATTTTCAGCGGGCCGGGGCCTTTAAGTTCCGCGGGGCGTACAATGCCCTTGCCGGCCTGGACCGGGCGGCGATTCAAAAGGGCGTGATCACCTACTCCTCGGGTAACCACGCCCAGGCGTTGGCCCTGGCCGGGCGCCTTCTGGGGGTCAAGGTAACCGTGGTCATGCCGGCCGATGCGCCGCAGGCCAAGAGGGATGCCACTACCGGCTACGGGGCCGGCGTGGTCCAGTACGACCCACGGCTGGAAGAAAGGGAGCGGGTGGCGGCCGGCCTGGCAGCGGAACATAGTTTAACCCTTATTCCGCCTTTTGACCATCCTTTGGTCATTGCGGGCCAGGGCACCGGCGCGGCTGAACTCATGGAACAGGCGGGCCCGCTGGATTACTTGCTGGTACCCTGCGGGGGAGGCGGCCTTTTGAGCGGTTCGGCGGTAGCGGCCCGCCACCTTTGTCCGCCTTGCCGGGTCATCGGAGTGGAACCGGAACTGGCCGACGATGCCGTACGCTCTTTCCGGAGCGGGCACAGGCAAACGGTGGCCCACCCGGCCACCATAGCCGACGGACTCAGGACCAGGTCCCTGGGGGAGATGACCTTTCCCCTGATCCGGCAGTACGTGGACGATATGCTTACGGTCTCTGAAGAGGATATCCGGCAGGCCATGTTGTTTTTATGGACCCGCCTCAAGGTGGTGGTGGAGCCTTCCGGCGCCGTGGGCCTGGCCGCGCTCCGGGCCGGGAAACTGGTTGTACCGGGGGCCCGGGTGGGAGTGATCCTCAGTGGCGGCAACGTCGGTCCGCGGGACTTTTGTGAGATCCTCGGCGGAGCCGGACGGTAATACCCGAGCCATCCAGCTAGTTAACGAAATCCTTGAAACTAATGGCCACTGCCTTTCAAGGCAGTGGCCATTAGTTTAATACGACAAAAGTTATGTTTTTAAGGAATTAAAGACAAAAAAAGTTAGTTTGCTTGCAGGAAATAGGAAGCTTGTGTCTAAAACTACTCGGAAGAGACTTTACTATATCAGAAAATTACTTCCTCCAAAACTCGTGGGAATTTTAACATAGATTTTCACCCGTGTCAATGGTTCACAGTAATTTATTTTTTCCTCGGGTTACGTGAAGATTCGTTTTGCGTACATGGTAGATATTGGAGGGGTATCTCATGCCTACACCACACGCAAACCCCGGTGGAGTTAGCTATCCGCTATTTCAATTTGCCTATTGTGGTCAGTTTCAAAAGCATCTGCAAGGGTTGCAAAAACTCGCTCTGGGAGAACCGTGGGAATTTCGATCCACAGGGAATAGTTCGGCATCATTACAGATTTTATTTAACTATGTCCACCACACTTTTAAACGCATAAAAGAAGAGTATGATGAACTCCCGCAGGAGATGAAGAATGGCAAGATATGTATAAGTAATCAATACGCATGCTTTAATACTGGTCTCTTTACAGAATATTTTGAGCCAATCTACGGATTATTTACTGAAAATCGAAACCCACGAGCTATAAATCCCTGGTATCTCCTCGGATTTTATAAGCATAGCGATAGAGAGTTGTCGAAATTTGAAAAGTTACCATCAAGGGCAGAATATTTCAAAGATATCTCGGACTTGATCTTCGATTACCGACTCGATATTAGGGTTGACTTGGTTCATATCTTGGATCATAACTCGGTAAGGCTACCACAGGACCTTAAAGAGGTCACACAGCTAGAGGGCGCGATAAATCTGGCAAAGAAGAGAGTTGCTTCGAACTATAGATTGGCTGTGCCACAGTATTATGAGGGTATGGTTCAACTATTATTGCCAATATTCGCACGCGCGAGCGCAACAACCGTACCTTTAGTAGTATATAAAACCAATAGCTTCTATGTTGGCAAGACCGTATTAACTATAGAAATGGCTTATAATAATGCTAGGCTGATAGCCAGGCCAGATAGCGATTGGTTATCAATAGCCCCTTAAAAAAAACTTTTTTACCTGACCGCAGGCGGGTTTTCTCCCGCCTCTTTTTGTTCTATAATGTTAACCAGCTAGATAAAACAGGTTTACATTTGGAGGTGGCTTCTCTGTCTCATACCTACATAATGGATATCGGCGAACGGGTGCTGGCCGGGGAGGACTTGACGCCCGACGAGTCTTTGGCAATCCTGCGGGTGAGCGACGCCGACCTGCCCTTCCTGCTGGCTGTGACCAGCCGGGTAACCCGGGAGAGGGCGGGGCGGGAGGTGGACTTTTGTGCCATCGTCAATGCCCGGGCGGGGCAGTGTTCCGAGGACTGCGTCTTCTGTGCCCAGTCGGCCCATCATAACGGGGTGGGACCCCGGTATGCGATGCTGGAACCCGGGCCCATCGTGGAGGCGGCCGTCCGGGCGGAGGCCGCCGGAGCCAGGCGTTTTTCCCTGGTGACGGCGGGGCGGGGTCCGGGCCGGGATTTCCCCAACATCCTGGCGGCGGTGGAAAAGGTAGCCGCGGCCACCGGGCTCTCCATTTGCTGTTCGCTGGGCTTTCTGACCCCGGATGAGGCTTCGGCCCTGAAAGAGGCTGGCGTGAGCCGCTACCACCACAACCTGGAGACCGCGCCCAGTCATTTCGGCCGGGTGTGTTCCACCCACAACTACGGGGAGAAAATCCAAACCATCAATATTGCCCGTGCGGCCGGACTGGAGATCTGTAGCGGGTGCATCATCGGTCTGGGCGAATCGCCCGCGCAAATCGTGGAACTGGCCTTTGCCCTAAGGGACCTGGCGGTGGACTCGGTGCCGGTCAATTTCCTGGACCCTATCCCGGGCACGCCTGCCGCCCGGGGCACCCATCCAAAGGGTGGGTCGGACGGACCAAGTGTGGCAGCGCTGCTCAAGACCCTGGCTGTTTTTCGCCTGGTCATGCCCGGAGTAAGCATCCGGCTGGCCGGTGGGCGGGAAAAGAACCTGCGCGACCTGCAGGCGCTGAGCCTCTGGGCCGGGGCCAACGGTCTGATGATCGGCGACTACCTCACGACCCCCGGCCGCCCGGCGGCCATGGACCGCCGGATGGTGGCGGACCTGGGGCTGATGGTGGCGGGTGGGAACCCGCTAAAGGGGGGTGCCCAATGAGCCTCGACCAAGGCTTACTGGCGGGTGAACTGGCCACCCTGCGCCAGGGCGGTTTGTACAGGCGCCTGCGTGTTCAGGAGACTATGGCCGGACCCCGGGCGGTGGTGGACGGTACCGGGTGTCTGATGCTGGCCTCCAACGGGTACCTGGGCCTGGCCTGCCATCCGGAGGTACAGGCTGGGGCCCGGGAGGCGTTGGAGCGTTGGGGAGCCGGCACGGGCGGTTCCCGGCTGACCACCGGTAACTTTCGCCTGCACAGCGAACTGGAGGAGGAACTGGCCGATTTCAAGGGGGAGGAAGCGGCCCTGGTGTTCGGCAGCGGCTACATGGCCAACCTGGGAGTCCTCCAGGCCCTGGCCGGGCCCGAAGACCTGGTGATCAGCGATGCTCTAAACCACGCCAGCATCATTGACGGCTGCCGGCTCTCCCGGGCCCAAACTGCCGTATACCGACATGCCGACCCGGCCCACCTGGCCGAAGTTCTGGAAGCCGGGGCACCCGCCCGAAGGGTGGGTCCGGGCCGACGGGTTTTCATCGCCACCGACGGGGTGTTCAGCATGGATGGGGATATCGCACCCTTGCCGGATATTGTCCGGCTGGCGGATCAACATGGTGCCGGGATCATCCTGGACGATGCGCATGCCACCGGCGTTCTTGGTCCGGGCGGGACAGGCACCGCCGCCCATTTCGGCTTGAAGGGCCGGATAGACGTGCAGGTGGGGACGTTCAGCAAGGCTCTGGGAAGCCAGGGGGCCTTTGTGGCCGGCTCCCGCATCCTGATCGACTACCTCCGTAACCGGGCCCGCAGCTTCATCTTTTCCACCGCGCCGCCGCCGGCCGCGGTGGGGGCGGCTCTGGCCGCCGTTCGGCTGCTGCGGGATAACCCCCACTGGGTGGTTCAGCTGCGGGAAAAGGCCGAACACCTGCGCCGGGGCCTTACCGGCCTGGGTTTCGCCGTAGCCGGTGGGGAAACTCCTATCATTCCGGTGCTTGTGGGTGACGCGGCGGGTGCGGTGCAGCTGGCGGAAGGCCTTCTGGCCCGGGGCGTCTATGCCCCGGCCATCCGCCCGCCGTCGGTTCCGCCGGGGGAAAGCCGCCTGCGGGTGACGGTCATGCTCAGCCACACCACGGAGGACCTGGACCTGGCCCTGGAGGCTTTCGGCCGGGCCGGCCGCTCGGCGGGGGTGATCGCGTGAGCGCGGGCTTTTTTGTTACGGGAACGGATACCGGGGTGGGCAAGACGGCTGTGACGGGGGGACTGGCTTTCGGTTTGCGGCGGCGGGGCCTGGACCCCGGGATCATGAAGCCGGTGGCCAGCGGGGCCACACCCGAGGGGAAAGACCTCGTGGCGGCCGACGCCGTCTTCCTGGCCCAAATGGCCGGGGTAAGCGACCCCCCCGGTTTGATTTGCCCGGTGTGTCTGGAGTTGCCGCTGGCACCGGCGGTGGCGGCGGAACTGGCCGGAATGCCGGTGGATCCGGCTAGGGTGGAAGACGCTTTCAGGGTTTTACAGGCCCGCCACAGGGTGATGCTGGTGGAGGGCGTGGGTGGCCTCATGGTACCGCTTACCAGGGATTTCCTGGTCGAAGACCTGGCCGGCCGCCTGGGGCTGCCTCTTCTCGTGGTCGCCCGGAGCGGGCTGGGAACCATCAACCATACCTTGCTGACGCTGGGCCGCGCCCGGCAAAAGGGTCTGCGGGTGGCCGGCGTCATTATAAACGGTATGAGCCCCGAGCCGGACTTGGCCGAGAGCACAAATGCCCGGATCATCGAGAGTCTCGGTGGTGTAAAGATCCTGGGGGTGATCCCCCGGGGTGAAGGGATCGACGTGGAAGCCGCCAGGGCGGGGAACATAGCCGCCCTGGTGGAGGATAATCTGGATTGGTCCGCGACTCTGGCTGAAATGGAGGGGGTTTGAGATGACTGAAGGGGAATATGCCGCACTTGTGGCGGACGACGCGGCGCACGTCTGGTATCCTTTCACCCAGATGCGTGACTATCTGGCCGGGGAGCCGCTCTTCATCGAACGGGCCCACGGCGTGCGGCTCTATGACGTCCAGGGCCGCGAGTTTTACGACGGGGTTTCTTCCCTGTGGCTGAATGTGCACGGTCACGGTCACCCACATATCGACCAGGCGGTTAAGGAGCAGTTGGACAGGATGGCCCATTCCACTATGCTGGGCCTCAGCCACCCCGGCGCGGTGCGCCTGGCCGGAAAACTAGTTGACATAGCTCCGGCGGGTTTGAACAAGGTCTTCTATTCCGACAACGGCTCCACGGCGGTGGAAATCGCCCTCAAGATGGCTTTCCAATACTGGCGGCACCGCGGGGAAACGGGTCGCACCCTCTTTTTGACCCTGGGCGAGGCCTACCACGGTGATACCATAGGATCGGTCAGCGTGGGCGGTATCGACCTTTTCCACAGTATTTTCCGGCCAATGCTCTTTCACACCATAGCGGCTCCGCCGCCCTACTGCTACCGCTGCCGGCTCGGCCTGACGCACCCTGCCTGCGGCCTGGCCTGTGCCGAAGCCTTCGGCGAACTGCTGGCGCGCCACCGGACCGAGTTGGCGGCGGCGATCGTGGAACCACTGGTGCAGGGGGCCGGGGGCATGATCACCGCGCCACCCGGGTATCTGGCCCGGATCCGGGAACTGTGCACCGAATACGGGGTGCTTCTTATCACCGACGAGGTGGCCACCGGCTTCGGGCGCACCGGCCGGATGTTCGCCTGCGAACACGAAGGGGTCAGGCCGGACCTGATGACCGTCAGCAAGGGTATCAGCGGCGGTTATCTGCCGCTGGCGGCAACCATGGCCACGGACGAGATTTACGGGGCCTTCCTGGGCCTGCCGGAGGAAAACAAGACCTTTTTCCACGGTCATTCCTATACCGGCAATCCGCTGGCGGTGGCAGCCGCCCTGGCCAGCCTGGAGGTATTCGAACAGGAGGACACTTTGGCCGCTCTACAGCCCAAAATCGCCTTCCTGGCTGAACGCCTGGCTGTTCTGGCCGCTCTGCCCCAGGTGGGCCAGATAAGACAAAAGGGCTTCATGACCGGCATCGAACTGGTGGCGGACAAGGAGAGTAAAACAGCCTTTCCGTCCGGGGAGAGGCGCGGCGCCCGGGTGTGCCGGACGGCCCGGCAAAAGGGCATGATCATCCGTCCCCTGGGTGACGTGGTGGTGCTCATGCCGCCTTTGGCGACCAGCCTTGATGACCTGGCGGCCATGCTGGACATCCTGGAGGAGAGCCTGCGGGAGGTACGTAGCAGCTGGGGCGCCACGAAGGCGTAGGGCTAGAAAATAGTCCAGGGCCATGCTTAACCGAAGATGAGGGAGGGCCCCTCGGAGCCGCCGTACAGGCGGAGGCTCCAAACCACCGTAAGCTGCTGTGATCAAAAGTCATGATGGTGAGCGTTACGGGAAAAGGCGAAGCTAGACTTCGTCAGGTGTGTGTCGATGGAGACGAACAATCGTGAACCGCTGTAAGTGTCGAAAACGTACCTAGACGTCATCAAAACCGGGCGTCAGCTGTAGCCCGGGATGAGCCTGGAAGAAACCTGTTTACTGTTCAGGCGGTGGCCGGCATAGAGGCGGCGTGAACGCGGCACAGGCTTCGGTTAGGAACGTGGGAACCTATCCTTCGATGTTAAGGGAAAAGGTGCAAGCGGAAGACCCGCGAGGCCGAAAGTACCGATGCGGAGGAATAGGGGCGGAGCAACCCGTAGTAGTGATGAAGCCTCGTAATGGGGGTAGAGCGAAGGGGTCTGCATGCGTCATCCAGTATTTGCTCAATGGCCAACCGCAAGGGAGGAGCCTTCTGAACAAAGCACAGCCTGTAAATGCTGCTGGATGAGGGAGCCGGATGAGCCGAGAGGTTCTTGTCCGGTTCTGAGAGGGCTTGGGGGTGCAATTCCCCCATTCTACTCACCCCACTTTCCTAACAATTCTTAACAACCGCTACCAAAAGTGACATGACATTATGGAGCAATTAGCCATTGAGTTCCCATAGCCCCAGGATATGTGCGACCGGCTTTTAGAATAACGAAAACCGGGGATTGATAAGGTGCCCCGGCTTTCGGCCGGTCAGCCTGGGGATGCCAAAATGTAAGATGCCGGCCACACGAAGAACTCGTCAAAACCCCCGTAATCCTCTGTTGTACTCCTGGGGTTGGAGAATAAACGGGGTATCCCGGGCAACCCGGACAATTACGGTAAGGAAAACTCCCGACCCCGCACTGTCCACCTCAGGTGGGCCAAGACTGCTAAACGCACGTTTACCACCGCAGGTGCGCGGTGCGCCCAAGTGAGGCGTCAAGATCGATCTTCCGGTATACGGCAGGCTATCCAAAAATATGCCTCTAGGGTATTGACAGCATGTTGCTTAGCGGTGTACACTAGCTAGCATAGAAGCCAAGCGGTAATTGGTCACCATGGCTGTGCCCCATCAAGACCGGATGCATAAGGACCACCCGTCTCCTGTAGCAGATGAGTGAAGATAGATCTGAAAGGCTGGTTGGGTATACCCAGGCACGAACCGTTTTGGTGATGTGTATTACTTGGGTGGACAACCCCGAACTCGGGAGAACGGGCTGCTGAGGGTGGAGAAGACTGCCATGGGTTTAGGAACTGATGGTGGGGGTGAGTCCGGATGGCGAAACGGAGCAAGGGGAAAGCGAAGAATAAACAGTCGTCAATCAGCGGCGGGATCAAATACACCGTATGCGCCGAATTCTTCCCGGACCCCCTGATTGCTGCCGACCCGAAATGCCGGGAAGGGGAAACGCCGGTCGACACCGAGGCACGGCTGTTTGACGCTTGCGAGAGGTGGGCGCTAAACCGACTCCTGGAGGGCAAGACCAGAGAGGGACTGAAAAAGCGGGGCCAGCCTTTATTCGGGCTTAACTCCCGCCGGGTTGACGACGCCATCCTGAAGGCGCAGGCATTGATTGATTCACAGAAAGAGCTCTTGCCGCTGGAGATGGAGGAAACGCAGTCTAAGTTGGCGCGTGCGAAGAAGAAACTGGCCCATGCCGAGAAGGATTTAAAGAAAGCGAGACAGGAAAACGATTCGGAATCCATTGCGCGGGCCAAACGCGTTGTGCACAGTCGCCGGATGAGGGTGGGACGGCTTGCCGGGAAGCTTGCCATTCTAATGAAGCACCAGGCGGCGGGCACCATTCCCAATATCGGGCACCCACCGAAGGTGGGTCGTGGCGGGCGGGCCCTTTGGAAGAGAGTCTGCACAGGTCAGGCCACCAACAAGGAGTGGAGAGCGGCCCGGCAGAACCATTTGTATGCCCGGGGCGACAAAAGCAAGGACGGCAATCCCACCATCAGGATTGCTTTTCAGGATGGAGAGTTTCGGCTGGCGGTAACCATCTCGCACCTTTCGGAGGAAAAAGGTGTTGACAAACTAGGTCGCCCCGTAATGACCCGCGCTCCGCAGGTTGAAGGTAAGCTATGGATACCCGAAAAACAGCGGCTGCGAGTCTGGGAACTGCTCTTGTCCGGTGCCGAATACACCGTTGAGTTGATCAAGGGCGTCGAGGGCCGGTACAGGGCGCATATCAGCTTTACCGTCGATGCTCCTTCGGTTACCACCAATGAAAACCAGGGGATTTTGGGTGTGGACACCAATCCCGACGGCGTAGCTCTGGCCAACGTGAGCTACACGGGTCAGCCGGAGGCCTGGCCGGAGGGGCTTAGGATACCGTACCCGAAGGCTCTGCACAAGTTCGAAGGTGAGCTGCAGATAATAGTCCATCCAAACGGGTTCTTATACCTCAAGGTGCCGGAGTTAGCGTACAGCAGCGGTTTCAGGCGCACCTACCTAATCGGCGTCCTGGCCATGGTCGTGGTCGAGATAGCCAAAAGTCTTGGCAAACCGCTGGCAGTGGAGAGGCTGGACTTTGGTAAGGGCCGGCTGGATACGAACAGGCGGTTCAACCGGATGGCGGCCAACTTCCCCTTCAAAAAGGTCATTGAGGCCGTCATTCGCAAGGCATTCAGGGAAGGTGTAGGCGTCAAGCTTGTGTGGCCGGCCCACACATCCACCATCGGGCACTGGAAGTACCAGCAAAGGTATGGTGTTTCGGTGCACCATGCGGCGGCTTTAGTAATCGCGCGGCGTGCTATCGGTTTTCGGGAGCGGATCACCAAGGAGTTGAGAGAGAAGGTTCTGGTTCTAAAGAAGAACCTTGCAAAGGTTTATTCCCAGCCTAAGGAAGGAAAAGGGATGATCCGAAAGGCAAGGCGGCTCTTTAAACGGTTGGACGGAAAAATTATGGCTCACAACGGTCTCCGAAGTTTCAAACAGGAATCATTTCATTCCGTCTGGTCCGATTTAAAGCGGCTGTCCTGGTCGAGTAGGTGACCCCGTTAGCCGGAGTTCGGAGAAACCGGTAGGCTGTTATCTAACAGGTCGCGGGAGGCGGGGTTAACCCCCGGCCGGCTCGGTCAACGCGGAGCGCCCCCTGGTTCCGCGCCCCGCCGGCTCAGAATCTTTCCATCTCCCGTCCGGGTGGGACTCCCGGAGCCGAGGTCGCCCTGTCGCAAACGAACGTCTATCCGTGACATCCGCGTCTCGCCAGAAAGGTACCCGGGAAGGCGGATGAATCAAAAGACAAAGAGAGCGAAAACCTGGTCATGGGGCGGCCGGCGAAGCAAAATCTGGCTTTTGTCAGGTATTGTTAGCTTTTTTGAACCAGGCGACCGGTTGAACCCGGACCGGGAACCGGGTGACCAATCCTAGTAAAGGCGGTTCTTTTTTGGGAATGCAACCTACTTGGCTCTGAATCGAACACGGGCGGGAGAATTTTAATTTCTTCCGCCCGATGTGTCTCATCCGCCCAAATTGTACGGCCGGTTAATTGAATGTTAATCATCTCTTAACGGCCAATTAATGAAAGATGATTATATTCTAATTATGCTTAAAGTAGATAGGGTATGGGAAATCGAAGGTAAAATGAATTGGAAGGAGCGAAGTGTATGAATGTACCATGTGATGCTATGAATAAGTCTGTCCCTGTATTTGGATTTTGGTCGTCAATTATCGCCACTATTTCTCCTGTTACATTTACAGTTTTAGCCTTTGTATTTTATGTTTGTGAATTATGGGCAACTCCCTTAAGGCTATCGAAGAAGATTTTTCAGGAACTGCGCGAAACTTGCCATGATCTCCTCTGCACCTGTTCCACCTGGGGGTGAGGGGGGTGGTCCGCGGTTGGGACTGGTTTTTTTGTGCCGGCGGCGGCCACGGTCGGGTGTCTCGAGATTATCCTTTTACCACCGGCGCCCTTCTGATATAATGATGGGTAGCGGGTCTTTGGTCCCGCGGGACGAATTAATCGGGTGGACGGGTGGATATGTCGGGCCGTAATTTGGCTGAAATAAAGCGCGTGGTAGTCAAAGTTGGTTCCAGTTCCATCACCGGTGCGGGCGGTGAACCGGACTCCGGGCGGCTTGAAGCCCTGGTCGGCCAGGTGGCCTCGCTGAAAAGGGACGGCCGGGAGGTTCTCCTGGTGTCTTCGGGAGCTATTTCGGCCGGTATGGGACGGCTGGGCATTTGCACGCGCCCTTCCACCATGCCGGAGAAGCAGGCTTGTGCGGCGGTGGGTCAGGGGATCATCATGCATACTTATGAGAAGCTTTTTTCCGGGCACGGGATGATTGCGGGCCAGGTGCTCCTGACGCGGGGGGATCTGGCCGACCGCAGCCGCTTTCTCAATGCCCGCAATACCCTCAACACGCTGCTCCACCTCAACGTGGTGCCGGTCATCAACGAGAACGACACCGTGGCGGTAGAGGAAATCAATTTCGGTGAAAACGACTTTCTCTCCGCCCTGGTGGCCGGACTGGTCGACGCTGACCTTTTATGTCTCCTGACCGACATCGACGGCCTTTATACGGCCGACCCGCGGGTGGTTCCCGAGGCCCGGCTGATCCCCACGGTTACGAGCATTACGCCCGAACTGGAGTTATTGGCCGGTGGTCCGGGCACTTCCCGGGGTTCCGGCGGCATGGCGTCCAAGCTGGCAGCGGCCCGGGTGGCTATGCAGTGCGGCACGGCCGTGGTAGTCGCCCATTCCCGCGAGAGGGACGTTTTGCCCCGGCTCCTGGCCGGGGAGGAGTTGGGTACCTATTTCTGTCCCTTCGATACCCGGCTGGAGCACCGCAAACGCTGGATAGCCCACGGGGCGCCGGTGGCCGGCCGGGTAGATGTGGATAAAGGGGCGGCTCTCGCCCTGGTACGGGGCGGCAAGAGCCTCCTGCCTTCCGGGGTGCTCGGGGTGGAAGGGTGCTTTGAAGCCGGCAACACGGTGGGGATATTTGCTGCCGATGGACGGGAGGTGGCCCGGGGCATTGTCAATTTCAGCTCCGGTGAACTATCCCTTATAAGGGGCAGGCAGACCGGGGAAATCGAGGGGCTGTTGGGGCATAAAGACTATGATGAGGTTGTACACCGCAACAACATGGTGCTTATGACCTGATGTCGGGTGTCGAGGGGGAAGGGAGTTGTTTTTTTGTCTGAAGTAGAGGAAAAGGCCGCCAAAGCCAGGCAGGCCGCCCGCCGGTTGGCTCACGTGCCGGTAGGGATCAGGAACAAAGCTCTTTTGAGTATAGCTGCCGAGTTGGTGAACAGTTGTAAATACATCCTGGCCGCCAACACCATGGACATGGAAGCGGGCCGGGCCAAGGGACTCTCCCGGGCTCTTTTGGACCGCCTGTTGCTCACCCCGGAGAGGGTGGAGGAAATGGCCCTGGGGGTGAGGGCGGTAGCCGCCCTGCCCGACCCGCTGGGCGTGGTCGACGGCATGCAGACCCTGGCCAACGGGCTGCAGGTGGGCCGTATCCGGGTGCCTCTCGGTGTAATTGGCATCATCTACGAGGCCAGGCCAAACGTTACGGTGGACGCTGCGGCGGTGTGCCTGAAGGCTGGTTCGGCGGTCATTCTGCGGGGTGGATCGGAGGCATTTCAGTCCAACCTGGCCCTGGTGCAGGTCCTGGCCAGGGCGGCCGTTGATGCCGGCATCCCGGAAGGGGCCCTCGGTATGATCGAGACGACGGATCGGGCGGCCGTGGACGAATTGATGAAACAACGCGCTTACCTGGATGTAATCATCCCCCGCGGCGGGGCGGGACTGATTCAGAGCGTGGTTGATAACTCCACCGTGCCGGTTATTGAAACCGGGGTCGGCAACTGTCACGTGTTTGTCGACGAAGGGGCCGATCTGGACCAGGCCAAGAACATCGTCATCAATGCTAAATGTCAGCGCCCGGGCGTTTGCAACGCCATGGAAACCCTTTTGGTGCACCGGGCGGAGGCCGCCTCTTTCCTGCCGGTCACGCTGGAGGCCCTGAAAGAGCGCGGGGTGGAGGTGAGGGGCTGCCCGGCCACCTGTGGGCTGGTGCCCTGGGTGGTGCCGGCTACCGGGGAAGATTGGGGCACCGAGTTTCTGGACCTCATATGTGCGGTCAAAGTGGTGGAGGGAATAGACGAGGCTCTGGACCATATTTACTGTTACGGTACGGGGCATTCCGAAGCCATTGTCACCCGGGACTGGAGCCGCGGCCGACGCTTTCTGCAGGAAGTCGATGCGGCGGCGGTCTACGTCAACGCCTCGACCCGGTTCACGGATGGCTATCAGTTCGGCTTCGGCGCCGAGATAGGCATATCCACCCAGAAGCTGCATGCCAGGGGTCCGATGGGGTTGAAGGAACTGACGACCTATAAGTACATTGTTTACGGGGACGGACAGGTAAGAAGCTGAGGAAATGGGTCCGCAGTCGGCTGGCGGGACACCCGAAATCCCGGGAGCGGCGATGATCTGGTAAACAGCGGTAAAAACATAAAATAGCCGGGCGTGGCAGCCCGGCTTACTTTTTACACTTTCCGTCAAGCTGGCGGGGCGGCGACCGGCCAAGCCTTGGTAGGCTCCTGGGCAACCCGCGCGGGCGGAATCAGGGTGGCGTGGAAGGTCTGGAAGCCCTGGCGGACGGTCTGGATGGAGTTCCTGGCTGCCTGGAGGGAGTTGACCATGTAATCCAGGTGCCTGTCGATATGGGTCCCCCCATTCGGCGAACCGAGAACGAGCAGGACAAGAATTAGAAAAAGAGTAAAGGGATTCTGGGAGTCCAATTCCATAAAAAGCATTTCCTCCTTTCGGGCGGGAAGACTCATCAGTTTTTAAATAATATTCTTTAAGAGGGGACGTGGTGACTACGGCCGGGTGGATTGCTCCCGGCTTTCGAGGCCCCTGGTCCTCCGGGGGCTTGCGTCTGGATCTCATCGCAAGCCCATATCCCCCACCATAGGGCAAATAATTGCACGGATGAAGCCGGTGGCCTGCGTTCCACCATAGCCCTGCCGGGCCTGACCGTTGCGGCCAGGCTGACTATTTTTCCTGTCCCGGCAGGTTGTTGGCCACGTGGTAATAGTCGTGCGAGATGAGTGCGGTTGTGGCCTGGGCGTCCGGGAGGGAGACCCTACGGTACACGGTCACGCTGATGGTATCCTGGCTGTCGGAACCAAGTGCAAGCTCAGTCAGCGGGGGCAGGGGATGACCGTCCGGGGTCGCAACCCGGGTATAAACGGAAACTTGCCCGGGCTGGGTCCTCTCGCCGAAGATCCGGATGGTGAGGCTGTTGTCCTGCACGCCGGCGGCTATGTAAACGGGGTAGCCGGTATCGTCGGCCAGTTTCAGGTCCAGGTTGTCCCAGTTGATGGTGGCGTCCAGACCCAGAGGAGCATAGGGTACCGGCAGGGAATGGGGGTGGCGCTCCGTAACCTTCAGTCCGGCTAGCAGGGCCGCGTTGTACAGAGTGGTGGCAATCTGACAGATGCCGCCTCCTGTTTGATCCACCAGGGTATCGTTGACGATAGCCGGCGCCTGCCGGAAGCCGTCCGCATTGGTGCGGCGGCCGAGCCGGGCGTTGAGGGAGAAAACTTCGCCCGGTTGCATCAGGGTGCCGTCCAGAAGTTGGGCGGCTAACCGGAGGTTGTGGTTACGATCCGTCTGGTCGGTTATCAGCTCGGTGTGATAGCTGGCTAAGAGATTCTGCAAGGGGGCCAGTTGGGCGTCACTGATGCCGGGGGCGGTGGCGGCAAAGACAAGCGGGCTGGTCTGTCCTTCCAAAGACAGAACCGGACCCACGGCTGTGACCGTGGTCGCGATATCCAGTTGCCGGCCCGGTTTGGCCGGTACTACAGTTACCTTGTCCCCGGTCAGCGTCAGGTAGGCGTTTTGGGGGGGCACGGCAACCTGTTGGTTGATGGCAGCCAATTGGGCCGTGAGGAGGCCGTGCTGGTAGATGAAACCCGGCTGGAGGTGCAGGGGCCGGCCCAACAGCCGGAGGATGCGCAAGGCAGCCGCTGGAGAACCGTTGTCCAGGTGGGCCGCGGCGTTGTCCAACAAGAGGCCCAGGTTGGATGATGCTTCGAGATTGGCGTACGGAATGGCCCACTTTTTCCCGTCGCCGTCTAAAATAAGACTTAGTCCCGTACTCTCCGCGGGGAAAACCTTCACCGCCGCCTGTCGCAGGGATGACGCACTCAATCCCGCGGCGGAAAGGTTGCCGACATATACTCCGGGGGAGATTTTGCCGGCGTACAGGTTGGTGAGAGTGCCAGCGGAAAAGGCAGCACTAACCACAACCTGAACCGTTACCAGGGCGGCCAGTACCAGTGCCTTTGGCAGATAGCGCATAGGATCTTCCTTTATCTAGTGCTCATGGTCAGTTCAATATATTTGTCGGCTAAAACGACCTTTTCGATTAGCTCTTCGGTTACAACTTCTCCCTCTCTGGCTACGATTTTTCCCTCGGCGTCAACAATATCCGCCGTTACGGTGCGTCCGGTCAAAAACTCCCGTTGTTTTCCTACAAAGGCGTCAAAGCCGTTTTGTCCTTTGGGTGGTTGCGGAGCGGTTACCGGTCCGGGCGCCGTCTGGGAAGCCGGTGGCAGCACCCCATCCTCGAGGAGGGGGAAACCGTCGGTCACGATGAGGTAGACAGGGCTATAGGTAATAATGGCGGAAGAGGGAATAAGGCCGCTTTCCCGGGTCGCACCGGTCAGGAAACAGCCCGTGATGGCTCCGGTGTCGTCGTCCACCAGGTATTCGCTCACCGTTCCCTGCAGCGCACCTTTTTTGTCCAGAACCTGCAGGCCGGTTACCTGAACATTTCGCATCAGCAGTTTGACAGCATCCGGAAAGCTGCCGATGCCCTCCATGGCGGACCGGCTGTCGATGGTAAGGGCGTGTTCGCCTATGCCCACCACGCGCTCAAAGGGTAACACCAGCACTTCGCCCGGCGGGTCGGACACTTCCGCCATTATGTACTGGACCCGTTTTTGGGCGGGGTTGACGACCATGGCCTTGACCCGTCCAACCCTGGTGCCTTCGGCAATACCAACGATGGGCAAATTAATGATTTCCCGCGATTTCTTCACCTTGCCAACCTCCCTGTAATATTAGTTTGCCGGCCAACTTGATGGACCTGGCCCTTATTCCTTCCGTCAGATCGGCATGCGGTACAGGGTTTAAGCCCTCTTCCCGCAGGATTCTCTGAATTGCCTGGCAGTATGCCGCCGTCACGATCAAAGCGTTGAGGATTTCGCCGTCCGGAGAATCCCCGGCGGCCGTAAGAAACGTCCTGATGACCTCCACCGCTTGCCAGTACTGGCCGAGGTCCCGGTAAACCTCGCTCAGCCTCAGAGTGAGGCGGGCCTTGACACGAAGGGGAGGGGCCATTCCCAGCGCCTTGAAAAGGCCGTGCAACGCCACCGCATACTGACCCCGGTCCTTGGTCCGGGGTCCGGCCGGGGCATCTGTTTCAGGCACGGCGGCTTCCCCAGTTTCCGGGGTCACCTGATATTCCGGTACTACGTCCCCATCCAGGTCTTCCGGTTGGTACGCGGCCCCGGGTTGCTCCCGGACGTCCGGCCCGGTTGCCGCCTGGGGATCCTCGTCCAGAACCGGGGGAGTAACCTCAAGCGGAAGACAGGGGGCCGGGGACTCCTCTTCCAGTCGGTCCCCGGGTGCCTCCGGTGCCGGGGTTTCAGCTTCGGGTGCTTCCGGATCCTCTGGGGTGTCCTGTGGGAGGAAGGGGTCCTCCCGCCCGGCATTTTCGGGGATTATGGACGCCAACTGCTGGGCCATGATCTCCCCGAAGGTGGGCTCGTCCGATCTTGTTGTTCCGGTCAGCAGGCCTACTTTCTTACCAACGTATGTGTTCTCCGGGTCAGCCGGGATGCGCTTCAGCAGGAGTTTTTCCCGGACTACGGTCAGACCCAGCGAAAAGAACAGGATCAGCAGTATATAGATGATAACCACGCCAAAAACATTGAGCGAAGCCAGGAAATAGGGCAGAGCTACACTCAGGAGCAGAGAAAATCCTACCGACGTGTAATACACGGGTGGTTCAATAGGAATGGATTTTCCCAGGAAGAAATAAACGGCTACTACAACCAGGCTTGCGGCCAGTAGCAAGAGGATGTACGAAGGCATACAACACCCCGCTGTCAGACCCGGCCGGCGGTTCGACCGGGATCCTTCTATTATCGTCTTTTTCCACATTCTTCGCCAAAATCCTTCTGAAAGAAAAAAAGTGACCCGACCCGATAACACTATCTCACTTAGCTTGGCGCAAACTTATTTTCGACTTTTTACTTGACCCTGCCAAAATAAACCGTTATTATATTCCCATGGAGCCTGCAGGAGTTTTGGCCCGGAGTTCGTGTGCCGGAATAGGCATCATGGGAGGCACCTTTGACCCTATTCATTACGGGCATCTGGTGACGGCTGAAGGTGCGCGTTGCGATTTTGGGCTGGATATGGTAATCTTTGTGCCGGCGGCCCGTCCGCCTCATAAGGAGCCGCGCAGGATCCTGGCGGCGGAGCACAGGTTGAGGATGACCGCTCTGGCGGTAGCGACAAATCCTCATTTTAGCGTCTCGGCACTGGAGGTGGAACGCCAGGGACCCTCCTACACCATCGATACCGTCCGGGAAATGCAATTGACTTACCCGGGCAGGGAAATATATTTTATTACCGGTGCCGATGCGGTCTTGGAGATACTAACCTGGAAAAACGTCGGAGACCTGATGGAGATGTGCTTTTTCATTGCGGCGACCCGTCCCGGCTACCAGTTGGAGAGCCTGCGGGGAAAACTGGCCAGTCTGCCCTCGAGGCAGGTGGCAAGGATTCACTCGCTGATGGTTCCCGCCCTTGCAATTTCTTCGACCGATATCCGGCAGCGGGTTCGTCAGGGACGGCCCATAAAGTACCTCCTGCCGGAGACAGTCGAGGCTCATATCCACCGGGAGGGGTTGTACCGAACATAATGAGGCTGCATAAGGCTAAATGCCTTTTGCAATAATAAGCTGTAAGGCTAATAAAGAGTTAAGGGGTGTCGTGAGTGTCTCGTACGTTGTATGTCGGGAACTTGCCTTGGTCTACCAGGGCGGAAGATCTGCAGGATGCTTTTTCGGTTCACGGTGAGGTTGTCAGCAGCCGGGTAATCAGCGACAGGGAAACCGGGCGGTCGAGAGGCTTCGGTTTCGTGGAAGTTCGTGACGAGGATGCGGATGCCATCGTTGCGGCCATGAACGGTGCCGACGTGGGTGGACGGATCATTACGGTAAACGAGGCCAGGTCGAGAGACGACAGGCCCGGCGACAGGTAAGCAGCACCTCGAGTGCTGGAGGTTTTTCTTCCTATGGTCCGGAAGGAGTCGGGGACCCACCCTTTGGGTGGGTCATGAACCCGCCAAAGGCGGGTTCATGGGTGGACGGTTTTTCGACTGGAAAGGGGGGCGCTTGTGACCCTGGATGGGCGAACCCTGGTTCAGGCGGTGGTGGAGGCAGCCGGTGAAAAGAAGGCCGGCGACATTCTGGTTCTGGACATCGGCAAGGTATCGGTCATCTGTGATTTCTTTGTGATTGCCAGTGCTCACTCCACCACTCAGGTGAAGGCCATTGCCGAACACATCGAAAAGCATTTGGGCAAGCTGGGGATACCATGGCCCGGACGCGAAGGCTACCAGGAGGGCCGGTGGGTTCTGCTGGACTATGGGGACGTAGTCGTGCACGTGTTCCTGGAAGCCGAACGTGAATTTTATAACCTGGAGCGGCTCTGGCAGGATGCCCAGGTGGTGGCTTTGTAGGAGACTGGATGGAATCGTACCGCGAAAGTTGGACCCCGATGGGTTGACTTCCGGGCTCCCGTGCATTATAATTAACTGCGTTACGCAAACGGTCCCGGTGGGGCCGGGACACATGGGGCTGTGGCGCAGTGGGAGCGCGCTTCCTTGGCATGGAAGAGGCCGCGGGTTCAATCCCCGCCAGCTCCACCAAGCATCCAGCCGGCGTGGGCTGGGCCGTCTTTAAAACCTTCCGTCCCCCGGGGATGGAAGGTTTTTTGCGTTTATTTCCGGTGTTGAGATTAAGGGGGGTTTTTCGTGGCTGGTCATTATGACTTCAAGATGATCGAAACCAAATGGCAGGAAAAGTGGGCGATCACCCCTCCGGTCGAGCCGGATAAAGCAAGACCCAAGTTTTACTGTCTGGAGATGTTCCCCTACCCTTCGGGGAAGCTCCACATGGGGCACGTGCGCAACTACAGCATCGGTGATGTCATTGCCCGCTTCAAGACGATGTCCGGCCATGAAGTTCTGCATCCCATGGGCTGGGACGCTTTCGGCCTGCCCGCGGAAAACGCGGCCATCAGTCACGGCATTCATCCCTTTCGCTGGACCATGGATAACATCGACCGGATGAGGGTCCAGTTGAAGCAGCTGGGTATCAGCTACGACTGGCGGCGGGAGATAGCCACCTGCCACCCGGGCTACTACCGCTGGACGCAGTGGCTTTTTCTGCAGCTTTTCCACCGGGGCCTGGCCTATAAGAAGAAGGCCACCGTAAACTGGTGCCCTTCTTGTGCTACTGTTCTGGCCAACGAGCAGGTGGTGGGGGAAGGGGTTTGTGAAAGGTGTAAGACGTCCGTAGGCAAGCGTGAGCTCTCCCAGTGGTTTTTCAAAATCACGGACTACGCGGAACGTCTCCTGAGTGACCTGGAGCTCTTGCAGGGATGGCCGGAAAAGGTCCGCATCATGCAGGAAAACTGGATCGGCAAAAGCACCGGGGCGGAAATCGATTTTCCCCTGGTGGGGACCCCGGACAAGATCACCGTGTTTACCACTCGCCCGGACACGCTCTATGGCGTGACGTACATGGTGTTGGCACCGGAACACCCCTTGGTAGAGAAGTTGACGGCCGGCACCGCCGGCGAGGCTGCGGTCCGGGAATTCGCCGCCCGGGCCCGCGCCATGAGCGAGATGTCCCGAACTTCCCAGGACGGGGAGAAGGTGGGCATGAGTACTGGCGCCTTCTGCCGGAATCCCCTGACCGGGGAGGATGTCCCCATCCTTATCGCCAACTACGTTCTGCTGGAATACGGCACGGGCGCGGTCATGGGCGTGCCGGCCCACGACCAGCGCGACTTTCTATTCGCCCGGGCCAACGGCTATCCCATCCGGGTAGTGGTTGAGCCGCCCGGAGCCGAGTTGGACTTGGAAAGCATGCAGGAGGCCTATGAGGAGGAAGGCGTGCTGGTGAACTCCGGCCCCTTCAGCGGGTTGCCCAGCGGGGAGGGTAAGAAGGCCATCAGCGGCCACCTGGCCGACATGGGCGCGGGCCGCCAGAAAATCAACTACCGCCTGCGCGACTGGCTCATTTCCCGCCAGCGCTACTGGGGGGCCCCCATACCCATCGTTTATTGTGAGTCGTGCGGAACGGTGCCCGTGCCCGAGGCGGAATTACCGGTGCTTCTGCCCATGGACGTAGCTTTCAAGCCTACCGGGCAATCGCCGCTTAACGATTGTCCGGAATTCTTGCACACCACCTGCCCGGGGTGCGGCGGACCCGCCCGGCGGGAGACAGATACCATGGACACTTTCATGTGCTCTTCCTGGTACTATTACCGCTACACCAGCCCCCGCGATGAAACGGAGGCCTGGAGCCGTACGGCGGTGGACCGGTGGCTGCCGGTGGACCAATATGTCGGCGGGGTGGAACATGCCATTTTGCACCTGCTCTACTCCCGGTTTTTTACCAAGGTCCTTAACGACGCCGGTCTCGTCTCCAACCGGGAGCCCTTTACCAACCTGCTGACCCAGGGCATGGTTCTCAAGGACGGGACCAAGATGTCCAAGTCGAAGGGAAACGTGGTCAGCCCGGAGGAGATCGTGGACCGCCTCGGGGCGGATACGGCCCGTCTTTTCATCCTCTTCGCGGCCCCGCCGGAGCGCGACCTGGAGTGGAGCGACCAGGGGGTGGAGGGGTGTTACCGCTTCCTCAACCGGGTCTACCGGCTGGTGGAACCGCTGGCCGGCTCCCTGGCCGGGTGGACCGGTTCTCAACCGCACGCCGCCGCCCTGGTGGGGGTGCACCGGGAGATCAAACGCCTGGTGCACCAGACCATCCGGCGGGTCACGGAAGATGTGGAAAAGCGCTTCAACTTCAATACGGCCGTCAGTGCCGTCATGGAACTGGTCAACGCCCTGTACCAGTACCGCGACCGGGTGCCCGAGGTTGATCGCCGCTGGGATCTTTTGGCCGAGGCGGTGGAAACACTGCTCCTCGTCCTGGCTCCCTTTGCCCCGCACCTGACCGAGGAACTGTGGCAGGCTACCGGGCACGGCGCCAGTGTGCATGCTACTGCATGGCCCCGGTGTGACGAAGAGGCCCTGCAGGAGGACGAGGTAACGGTGGTGGTGCAGCTGAACGGCCGGATCAAGGACCGGGTGGAAGTAGAAGCGGGTCTGGATGCCGCCGGGCTGGAAGAGAAGATCATGGGCCTACCGCAGGTGCAGGACCTGCTGGTGGGCAAGACCGTGGTCAAGGTTATCCCGGTTCCGGATAAACTGGTGAATATCGTGGTGAGGTAGGCGGGATCCGGATCGGAATTTAACAAATCCGCCGGGAAGTCTCCTCTCTTCAGGGAGGAGATGAAAGGCGCCAAATTTTTGACAAGGAATACCTTGGATCATATTGACAAAACCACCAGCGCCGTATATCATAGTATTAGCTCTTTGACAGCGGTATGGGGTTGTGGCAGGTCAAACGGGCTGCCCGACCCGCCTAACGGCGGGTGCCCGAATCGGTTCCAGAAAGACGGTCCTACGCAAAACGTTTTGCATACCACAAGAACCGCTCTCGTCAGAGAGCGACACCCACCTAACGGTGGGTCCCGGCGGCGTAACATTAGGACCATGAAGCCATAATGCCACCTCTAGCATAGCAGAGGTGCCTCGCAGTAGAG
>DATKUX010000046.1:0-13095 GCA_035530395.1 Spirochaetia bacterium | reverse complement strand
TAACCTGCGCATTATCGAGAACTCCGCCAAGAGGCTGGGCATAGGGATGGACCGGGTTATGGTCAACGTGGACCGCTACGGCAACACGTCGGCCGCCACCGTTCCCGTCGCGTTATCCGAGGCTGAGGAACAGGGGCGCCTGAACCAGGGCGATCTGGTTCTGCTGGTGGGCTTCGGCGCAGGGTTGACCTACGCCGGTATGCTGATCCGCTGGTGAGTGCGACAGGAGTGACATCTTTGTCTTTACATACCCCTCTATGTGACCTGCTCGGCATCGAATATCCGATTCTGCAGGGCGGGATGGCCTGGGTATCCGAGGCTACCCTGGCCGCAGCGGTTTCCAATGCCGGTGCCCTGGGTATCATCGGCAGCGGCTCGGCTGACCCGGATTGGGTGGCACGGGAGATAAGGAAAGTCAGGGAGCTGACGGACCGTCCCTTCGGCGTTAACGTCATGCTTCGCAACCCGCATGTCGATGGGATTATGGCGGTCATCAGGGAGTTTTGCGTGCCCGTAGTGACCACCGGAGCGGGCAACCCCGGCAAATACGTGGCTGGGTTAAAAGAAGCCGGTATCCGCATTTTTCCCGTGGTTTCAGCGGTGGCGCTGGTTAAGAGACTGGTCCGGAACGGTGTGGACGGCCTCATCGCCGAGGGCATGGAATCCGGCGGCCACATCGGCGAATTAGGCACCTTCCCCCTGGTGCCTCAGGTGGTGGACGCGGCGAAGGTGCCGGTTATCGCCGCGGGGGGCATCTTCGACGGCCGGGGACTGGCGGCCGCCCTGGCTCTGGGTGCGTCCGGCGTCCAACTGGGCACGCGGTTTATGGCGGCGGCGGAATGTACCATCCACCCCCGCGTCAAGGAGGCCCTGATCCGTGCTTCCGACCGGGATACGGCCGTTACGGGGCGCGCTCTTGGCCATCCCGTGCGGGGGCTGTGCAACAAATTGACCAGGCAGTGGGAAAAATTGGAGGCTGCGGGCGCTTCTCCCGAAGAGTTGGAGAAGCTGGGCCTGGGCCGCCTGCGCGCGGCCATGATGGAAGGCGATGTGGTGTACGGCACGGTTTGTGCCGGCCAGGTGGCGGGCATGGTCAAAGAAATCCAGCCGGCCCGGGAAATCATCGGGGAGATCATGGCCGGGGCCCGGGAGGTAATCCGGCGGCTGGGAAGGATGGTCTAGGGTTTTGTTCTTAGTCTTTGTTTTTCCCGGCCAGGGATCGCAGGGCGTGGGCATGGGGAGTCAGCTGTTCGACCGTTATCCGGTGGTGCGGGAAGTGTTTACCCAGGCCGACGCGGTGCTGGGGATGCCTCTTTCACGCCTGATCCTGGAAGGGCCGGCCGCCGAACTGAACCGCACCGTAAATACCCAGCCGGCTCTCTTGACAGTGGAAACGGCCTTTGCCCGGCTCCTGGCGCAGGAAGGAATCAGGCCGCAGGCCGTGGCCGGACACAGCCTCGGCGAGTACTCTGCCCTGGTGGCCTCCGGCGCCCTGGCCTTTGAAGACGCCCTGCAACTGGTTCGTCTGCGGGGCCGGTTGATGGAAGAGGCGGTACCAAGCGGGGCGGGGGGCATGGCGGCCGTTCTGGGGCTGGATGCCCCGGTTGTGGAGCGGCTCTGCCGGGAGGCCGGTTGCGGAGTGGTGGAGCCAGTCAACTATAATTGTCCGGGACAGGTGGTCCTGGCCGGTGAAAACGAACCCCTGGCCCGGGCCTTGGAACTGGCCCGGGAGGCCGGAGCCAGGCAGTGTGTCGCTCTGAACGTGAGTGGACCGTTCCATTCCCAGTTGATGCGCCCGGCCGGGGAAAAGCTGGCTCAGGCCCTGACCCGGATGGTCATCCGGGACCCGGCTGTGCCGGTGGTATCCAATGCTACTGCTGCCTGGGCGCGGACGGCACGGGACGTATCGGCGGCCCTCCTCGTGCAAATGTACAGTCCGGTGCGCTGGGAGGAGTCGGTGCGGCTGCTTTTGGCCTTTGGTGCGGATGCGTTTGTGGAAGTAGGTCCGGGCCGGGTCCTGTCGGGCCTGATAAAGAAAATCGACCGGCGAGCCAGGGTCTTCAACATGGAAGATGATTCTTTTTTAGAAAAAGGGCTTGCAGAGTTCAAAGGGGTTATCTAAAATGGTTCTTAACGGCAAAGTGGCGCTGGTAACCGGAGCCTCCCGGGGTATCGGCCGGATCATCGCTCTGGAACTGGCCCGGTGCGGCGCCGCGTGCGCCGTGAACTACGCCGCCTCCAGGGAGGGAGCCGAGAGCACCGTGGCGGCCATCGAAGCCATGGGACGGCAGGCGATTGCCGTATGTGCCGACGTTTCCGATTTTCAGGCGGCCGCCGGAATGGTGAAAGAATGCGTGGCCGTCCTGGGAGGCATCGATATCCTGGTAAACAACGCCGGCATCACCAGGGACAATTCGATTTTCCAGATGAAGGAGGAGGATTGGGACGCGGTAGTCGACACCAACCTGAAGGGAGCCTTCAACTGCATTCGGACCGCGGCCAAGTACATGCTCAAGAAGCGCTGGGGCCGGATTATCAACATAAGTTCGGTCGCCGGGCTTTCCGGCAACGCCGGCCAGGCCAACTATTCGGCGGCCAAAGCCGGTTTGATCGGCCTGACCAAGACCATGGCCAAGGAACTGGGCTCCCGGAACATAACGGTCAACGCGGTGGCTCCCGGTTTAATCGAAACCGAAATGACCGGGGTCCTGACGGAAAAGCAGTTGGACAAGATCAGTAGTTCGATCGCCCTGGGTAGACTGGGACAGCCGGGGGACGTGGCCGCGCTGGTGGCCTTTTTGGCAGGTGACTCTGCCGGGTATATTTCGGGTCAGGTCATAGCCGTGGACGGCGGTCTGGTTATCTAAAGAGAGGGGGAAAACGTGTGTCCATTTTTGACCGGGTTAAAACTATCATTGTTGATCAGCTTGGTGCGGAGGACGCCGAGGTAACGATGGAGGCTTCTTTCGTGGACGACCTGGGTGCGGATTCTCTGGATATAGTGGAACTGGTAATGGCTCTGGAAGAGGAATTCGACATCGAGATTCCCGACGACGAAGCGGAGAAAATCCGTACCGTCGGGGAAGCAGTGAAGTACATTCAGACCCACCAGTGATTCAGGGGTAGTTGCGAGGTAAAAGGCGGCAGGAGGTGCTGTTTTCCTGAAACGGCGCGTAGTAATTACCGGGATGGCGGCCGCAACTCCGGTCGGCACCGGACTGGAAAAGTTTTGGACCAATTTAACCGCGGGACAGAGCGGCATCGCCCCGGTGGCGCGCTTTGATGCGTCCGCACTGGGCAGCCGCATCGCCGGGGAGGTCCGGGACTTTGATCCTCTGGCTTATTTTGAGAAGAAGGAAGCCCGGCACATGGACCGGTTCACCCAGTTTGCGGTCGCCTGCGCGCAAGACGCGCTGGACGACGCCGGAGTGAAGCCTCAGGACCTGGACCGGGACCGCGTGGCCGTCATTTTGGGCTCCGGCATCGGTGGATGCGAAACTTTTCAGGAGCAATGCCGCGTATTGTTCAGCCGGGGTCCCGGCAAGTTGAGCCCTTTCTTCGTGCCGATGATGATCGGTAACATGGGGGCGGGCCAGATAGCCATCAATTTCGGTTTCCGCGGCGCGAGCTGGACCACCGTTACGGCCTGCGCCTCAAGTTCGAACGCCATCGGGGATGCCGTGCGACTGATCGAGCGCGGCGAGTCCGAAGTGGTAATTGCCGCCGGTTCCGAGGCTCCCGTCGTGGAGGTCTGTCTAGGCGGTTTCTGCGTCATGAAGGCGGTGTCCAGCCGTAACGACGAGCCCCAGCGGGCCAGTCGGCCCTTCGACGCCGGGCGGGACGGTTTTGTCATCGCCGAAGGAGCCGGAGTGTTGGTGCTGGAGGAAGAGGAAGCGGCCCGGCGGCGGGGGGCCAGGATCTACGCTGAGATTGCCGGCTACGGCACTTCCAGTGACGCCTACCACATTGCCGCACCCGATCCCACGGGCACCGGTGCGATCCTTTCCATGCAGAGGGCGCTTGCGGATGCCGGTATCGACCCGGGACAGGTAGACTACATCAATGCCCACGGGACTTCGACACCTCCGGGAGATATAGCTGAAACGTCGGCAATTAAGAAAGTCTTTGGGCGGCACGCTTACGAATTGGCGGTAAGCTCGACCAAGTCCATGACCGGTCACCTTCTGGGGGCGGCCGGGGCCGTCGAGGCCATCGTCTGCTCCCTGGCCCTCCAGCGGCAGGAAATACCGCCAACCATCAATTACGAGGAACCGGACCCTGAATGTGATCTCGATTATGTGCCCAACATAAAGAGAAGCGCTCCCTTGGAATATGTCCTGTCCAATTCCTTCGGTTTTGGCGGGCATAACGCCACACTTGTATTCAAGCGATATTCGGCTTGAGGAGTAAGGAAGAAAACCATGCGCAACTGTTCCTACGACCCATCGGCCGCTCTGGATGTCCTCAAAGAGAGACTGGGACTTGCCTGGGCGGACGATTCCTTGTTACACCTGGCCCTTACCCACAGTTCCTATCCTTACGAGAACAGGGTCGCCGGCGGGGACGACAACCAGCGGCTCGAATTTTTGGGTGACGCCGTTCTGGGACTTCTGATCAGTGATTATTTATACCGGACTTATCCACGTTATACCGAGGGGGAGTTGACTAAGCTCCGGGCCGCCGTGGTCTGTGAGCCCTCTCTGGCTTCGGTGGCCAGAGAGTTGGGGCTGGGTGAATGCCTGAACATGGGCCGGGGCGAGGAGCGCTCCGGAGGGCGCAGGCGGCCATCCATCCTGGCCGATGCTATGGAGGCCCTTTTAGGAGCCGTTTACCTGGGCGGCGGTATAGCCGAGGCCAAGAGGGTCGTACATGAGTATTTCATACCCCTGATCAATGAGGTGGTGGGGGGGCACAGGGAGCGGGATTACAAGACGGTACTGCAGGAGAAACTGCAGCAGTATTCCACCGCCCCGCTCAGCTACACCATCGTCAAGGAGGAAGGCCCGGATCATAACAAGATCTTTACGGCAGCGGTCGTGTATCGTGGTCGCATCTTAGGCAACGGGGCCGGGCATTCCAAGAAACTGGCCGAACAACAGGCAGCCAGGAGTGCCTTGGTGCAGTTGCGGACCGAGGGGGATTAGTTTTGAAGTTGTGGGACCGACTGCGGGAGGGGCTGGCCAGGACCCGCCAAAACCTGACCGACAAGATCGATGGTCTGGTCTCCCGCCACACTGCCATCGATGAAGATCTCTTCGACGAACTGGAAGAGGTGCTGATAGAGGCCGACATGGGCCCCGAGACGTCAATGGCCCTCGTGGACGAGGTCCGGCAAAGGGTTCGCCGGGACAAAGTGAAGGAGCCGGTCCGGGTCAGGGAGATACTCAAGGAAGAAATCAGGAGATTTATGGGGGACGAGCCTCCCTCCCTCCGGGTGAACGGCTTTTGCCCCGCTGTGATTCTGGTGGTGGGCGTGAACGGAGCCGGTAAGACTACCACTATAGGCAAGGTGGCCCACCGGTATAAAAAAGAAGGCCGGCGGGTGCTCATAGCTGCGGCGGACACGTTCCGGGCGGCAGCCGCCGAGCAGTTGGAGGTGTGGGCCGGTCGTGCCGGGGTGGAACTGGTCCGGCACGGCGAAGGTGCGGACCCGGCGGCGGTGGCGTACGACGCAATGAAGGCGGCCCAATCCCGTCAGACCGACCTGCTCCTCATTGACACTGCCGGGCGCCTCCAAACCAAGACCAACCTGATGGAAGAACTGAAGAAAATCAACCGCGTGGTCGGCCGGGAGTGTCCCGGGGCACCACACGAGGTTCTCTTAGTGCTGGACGCCACCACCGGACAAAACGGTGTCAGTCAGGCCAAACTCTTCAAGGAGGCTGTGGCCGTCACCGGGGTGGTGCTGACCAAGCTGGACAGTACGGCCAAGGGTGGGGTGGTGGTCTCCATCAGCCGCGATCTGGGCCTGCCGGTGAAGCTGGTGGGAGTGGGCGAGGGCATGGAGGATTTACAGCCTTTCGAGGTCCAGGCTTACGTGGACGGACTGCTGGGCGGGTAAGACCGTACGCCTGGTTCACCGTGCTTTCAGTCGATACATGGCCACCTGTTTCTAATAGGTGGCATTTTATTTTTTTTCTGCGGTTATGAATCCATAACCATCGAGAAATGCTTCAGGCTCTACGGTGATACCGGTAAACCCCGCACTCTCAAGCATTTCCGCGTATTCCTGTTCCGTATATGACCTGCCATTATCGTAAGCATTTAAAAACACAAGACTAAAAGCCAGTGATGCCGCGGGTCCCAGGCGGGAATTAGCCAAAACGCAGCCGATGATAAAAAGTTTGCCTCCTGGTACCATGGCCTGGCCGATACACTTTAACGCCATCTGGGCCTGTTCCTTCGGCAGGGTTTGAATCAGCGCCCGGATAATGGCCACATCGTATCTACCTTCGGGTGGGCTCAAACAGAGATCGGTTGCCAAAATATTGATTCTGCCGGACATCCCGGCTTCCGCGATGAAACGTTCGGCCAACCGTACCACCGCCGGAAGGTCCGCAACAGTCGCCCTAATCGAAGGAAACTTGGCACAGATGGAAATGGATACGCCGCCGGTGCCGCCTCCGGCATCGAGGAGGTGTTGAAATCTCGAAAAATCCAGTCTGTCTGCGAGTTCCCTTCCAGCTCCGACACTGCTGGGGAACTGCCTTCGGAAATATCCGAGCAGTTCCGCCTCCGGCAAGGTGGCCCAATCGAGTTTCGCCTGTGGCTGACCTGTTCTGATGCTCTCCGCCGTCTTCAGCGCTGCCTGCCAAAGATTAGCGTAGAACCCGCTCAATCCGCCGATATAGTCGGGACGCCCGCGGACCAGATATTTATCGGCTTCTGCAGTATTGGAAAAACGGTTGTTTTCTATCTCCAGCAAGTCCGCCGCCACCAGCGAATAGAGCAGGGGGGTAAGTTTCTCTTCTTCGACACCCAAACTATCGGCAATATCTTTCACTTCCATGGGGCCGTCCTTCAGAGGGGTGAAAACGTCGAGCTTCATGGCCGCCAGCATGGCAAACGACGGGAATACCCCGTAAACATGACGCATGATGGTTGCCGGATTGACAGCATTGTCGTCAGCGGGATCGTTTTGGGCCACTTTTGTTCCCCGGTTCATTGTGTCGGCCTCCTCTTTTCGCTCTTCACCCGTGGAATTTGAAAGGGGTCGTCTCTCTCAAAAGGATTATCCGCACGCGGGACAGAATCAATGGGTTGTGATAGAGTTGGTCGTAAAGGCGCGGATACACCCGCCTAAAGCCCCCGGCCGGGCAGCTGAGGAGATTCTACAGAACTTGTTCCATTAGTTTGGCCGCGTCAGCGACGAATTTGGGACACATTGATGCAAAAAGGTTCTTTTCCCTGGCCAGTGTCAAACCTTCGGCCGTGCTAATATCACAGCCGCAGATCGCTGCATTTAACTGATCCATTCAAGGCAGTGAAATTATTTATAAACAGTTTGATCAGGCTGTAAATCCTCTCTTTGCCCTGGGTATCCCCGGCCTTGGAATGACCGTGCTTTAGCGATATCACCAGGACGGCACTGCTGACTGCCCCGCAGATATTTCCCGTTCGGGACATACCTGCACCCAGGGCAGCGGAAATCTTCAGAGCGGTTTCACACTCCAGGTTCCATTGCGGGCCATAAACGAAAGGTATGGCCTGGGAACAGGAGAAGCCTTCATCAAGACAGGATAAAACCTTTTCAAATTTACTCACACGTAAGCCCTCCTACAAACTTGTTTAAGATATAATAGCACGCGTGAGTTCTGAAATCGCACGGATTTTCCGGGGATAATAATCGGTTATTCCGATTTGTAGAAGAGGTGTCTAATGGACACAAGGCAATTAAAGGCATTTGTTACGGTAGCCGCAACTAGCAATTTTACAAAGTCGGCCGAAATCTTGGGTTATGCCCAGTCGAGTATCACGGGGCAGGTGGGATCGCTGGAAGGCGAATTAGGGGTCAAACTGTTTGAGCGATTGGGCCGGCAGGTGATATTGACCCGGGAAGGGAAACGGTTCCTGGTGTATGCGGAGAAAATATTGAAGCTATATGCTGAGGCCAAAGAGGCGGTCCCGGCATCGTTAAATCCCGCGGGAACACTGGTTATAGGGGCTCCGGAAACACTGTCCGCTGTTCGGCTGCCACCTTTGATCCAGGAGTTCCGCAGCCGTTATCCCCGTGTCGAAATTGTCGTGAAAGAATGTCGCGCCAAAGCCAACGAAATAACTACTTTTCTCAGAAACAGCGAGATTGACGTTGCCTTTATTCTGGGAGGGGAAATGTACGCTTCCGATCTGGTGTCGGAGATACTGGGCTTTGAACAAATAATTCTGGTTTCCGCCACCAGTCACCCTCTTACCGGTAAAATCCCGGTAAGAGTCGGGGATATGGAGGGAGTGCCGTTGGTTCTGTGCGCAGAAGGCTGCGGCTACCGGATGGTCTTTGAATCGATTCTACGCGAGGCCGGAATTCGGCCCGGGCCGGTTCTGGAGTTCGGCAGCATTGAAGCCATTAAGAAATGTGTCATCCAGCAGATGGGCATCACCGTGCTGCCACGCATGGCCGTACAAGGGGAGTTAGGCCGGGGCGAGCTGACGGACCTTCAATGGCAGGGACCGGATCTTGACACAAATGCCCTCGTCGTCTATCACAAGGACAAATGGATTTCCCCGGCTCTTTCAGCTTTTCTCCAGATGTCCCGGGAGATGTGGCGGATACATTGAGCATCTATTCGGCGTCCCTGCGGAGAGGCAGTTAATACGCCTGAGTCATTCGGAGGTAGTACTGCTCGATGGCTGAGGCTTGTCCCGTGCCAAAACCACCCGGTTTCGCCCGGTATTCTTGGCCCTGTACAAGGCCTGATCCGCCATCTCCAACAAGTCTTCCAAAGACGTGTCGGGCCCTGATGCTTCCACTCCGGCTACGCCGAAGCTGGCGGTGAGGTTGATGGTTGTGGAATCGTCCAGAACAACCGGGGAATCGGCCATGTCCTTGCGCACCCGTTCGGCCACCAGAAGGGCCCCGTCCGGTGCCGCTCCCGGCAGTATGATGACGAATTCCTCGCCGCCCCAACGACCCAGCAGATCGCGGGAACGCAAGGCACCGGCACAGGTCCTCACGACATTCTTCAGGGCGAGGTCGCCTGCGCTGTGTCCGTGGGTATCGTTGACCACCTTGAAATGGTCGATGTCAAGGAGAACAACCGATACCGGACGCCCGCGGCGTTTGACTCCTTCGATTTCCTGACGGCCGAACTCGAGAAGATAGCGGCGGTTGAAGATACCGGTGAGGGGATCTATCCTCGCTTTGGTTTGTAACTCATCGACCCGCCACGTATGCTGGGTGACGTCGTAGAGGATAACGGCCTTCCCGATGGGTTGGTGGTGCCGGTTGACGAGCGGCGACAGGCGGGATTGATAGCACTTGAGCCCTTTGCCGAGGGGAAGTTGCAACTCGACTTGCCGGCAATCGGGGCTGAGAACCTGTCGCAGAAGTTCGGGATGGTCCTGGAGGCTTTCTTCTGCCGGGCGGCCGAGGGCCTGCGGCGTGAGGTTCGCGATAATCGACCGGGCGGCGGGGTTGAAATCCACGATCCGGTTTTGGGAGTCGAGCACCAGCACTCCTTCCCGGACACCTTGAAATACAGCAGCCCGGCTGATGGGGGTCAGCCCGGTCCGGCCCAGAATAATCCATCCGAAAACGAGACCTGCGCCGGTAAGGGCCAAGGGGCCCAAATCCATGCCCAGGGCATTTGCCCCCAGGGGGTAAGCCAGGACAGCTACCCAGGGTAGCAGCGACCCCGCCAGCAGGAGACCGGTTTGTTGCCGGCGGGCCCCCCGCTCCCGCCGCCGTTTCCACGAGTACAGGAGGCTTCCGAAAAGGAACGACATACAGGCATATGTGGCGAATACCCAGTACCAAGGCCCTTTGGCAGCGGATATAAGGGCCAAAGGGCCGGGAGGGATCAGGCTCACCGTTCCGTAATACAGGTGGTGATAGCTGTTGGTGTAATAAAGGAGCAGGCTGACGGCGGGGATGAGAAAAAGAGTTCCTGCCAGGCGCCGCGTCAGGAAGTGGCTCCTTGTGACGTAACTTGCCGCCGTCATGACCCACGCGGGCGGTAGGGCGACCAGGCCGAGGAATTCCAGTCTTGCCCAAAAGAGCCTGGCCGGGATGGTCATGCTGACAAGGGCGAAAGCGTATCCCAAGGCGTAGAGGAACGCGGCGGCCATGAGAACGGCAAAGCCATGATCGTCGCTTTTTTGCTGGCGGTAGGCTTGCAGCGCAATTGCACCGTCGATGGCACAGGCCGCCAGCAGAACGAGAAAGTAAGTTGTTTGGTGTTGCAGCATGGCGTTGTCCTCAAGCAAACGACTTTAGCACACGAAAAGCAAGCAGAGCAGGCAGAGAATCGTCCAGCCCGATGCATCGTCCCCGAATCCGGCCATCCAGATAACGAAGGTGTTATTGGTCTTATGGTCTTTGTCGGCGTAAGCGATCAATGTCTTTACTTTTCAGGTGTCCGGCGGAGAAAAGTCCGACATATCTTAGCATTGATTGCGGTTTTGCCAAGTGTTTGCCGCGGCAAGAAGAAAGTTCAGCTAGTGATTGGTCCGGGCATCGGTGTCCGGTGGATATCCAACTGCCGGCCCCGGAGAGTTTACGCGGGGGCGGGCGCCCCGCCCAGCGCCACCCGGTTCCGCCCGGCATCCTTCGCCTGGTATAGAGCCAGGTCGGCGTTCTTGAGCAAGGATTCCAAGTCCACCCCGTTGGCCTTTTTAACTCCGGCAATGCCGAAGCTGGCGGTCGTGGTGACCAGGCTGTCATCAAGAACCAGGGGGGCGGCGGAGATCTCCCCGCGTAGTCGTTCGGCCATTACCATGGCCATATCGGGAGGGGTTTCGGGCAGAATCATGACAAACTCCTCACCGCCGTAACGACCGAAGAGATCGGTGATGCGCAGACAACTCCGGCATGCCTCCACAATGTTCTTGAGAGCGAGATCTCCCACCCTGTGTCCGTGAGTGTCGTTGATGTCCTTGAAGTGGTCTATGTCCATGAGAATGACCGATATAGGACGCATATATCTGTTCGCCTGCTCCACCTCTTTTTGGCCCAGCTCCATAAAGTAGCTCCGGTTAAATATGTTGGTTAAATTATCGGTCCTGGCCAGCACTCGTAGTTCATCCCGCAACAATACGTGTTGGGTTATGTCATTGAGGATGATGGTCTTACCAACCAACCGCTTGCCACGATTGATGACCGGCGAAAGCCGGAAATGGTAGTAGCGGAATCCGCCGTTTTGGGCAATTTGAAGCTCTATCTGTTTATTGGTACTGTCCGCCAGGTGCTTCACCAGTTCCGGATATTTCCCGAGGACTTTCCCGGCATGATTACCAATATCAGTCACCGAGAGATCGCTTATGATTGATTGGGCAGCCGGATTATAGTCTACGATCCGGTTGGCCACGTCCATTACCAGTACCCCGTCGCGCATGCCTTCAAATACTATATCGCGGGCGATGGGTGCGAGATCGATCAACCGGAACCGTAACAGACCCCACCCGAATACCAGTCCTGTGATTCCAACGGTGAAGGGTCCCAGATCAAGTCCCCACGGACTCTTCCCGGTCAGGTAGACGATATTCCCCGCCCATGCTGCCAGCGATCCTGCCACCATAATGTTGATCTGGTGATGGTATGACGGGGCAATGTGCCGCCGCTTCCACAGGAACAAGGCATTACCGGCGAGAAGGGACATATAAATATATATTACGAACACCCAGTACCATGGTCCTTTGACGATGGCTAAAACCGTAAAAGGGCCGTGGGTGGCCAGGCTTAGAGACTGATAGTAGAAGTGGTGATAGTCGTTGGTATAGAACAAAACAAGGGTGATTACGGGTACCGTCAACAGTGCGGCCAGCAGGCGTCGTGTCAGCCACCTGTCCTCTCCGGTGTACCTTATCGCCAATATGATCCATAGCACTGGTATGGCCGCTATACCCAGGTATTCTATCCTGGCCCAGGAGAGTATTCCGGCCATGGTTGTGCTGTTGAGTGCTAAAGCATAGCCCAGGGCATAGACGGATATGGCCAGCGTCAGGCCGCTGAATTCGGCTTCACTGGCCTTTTTATGGCGCTGATAGGAGTACAGGGCAATAAGTGCGTTGATACCGCTTGCTATCAGCAACGCCACGACGTAGATTGTTTTTTGCTGTAGCATATCTCTCCATCTCCGCTGCTACTATTTCCTGTCCAAGGAGGTGACGGCCCACCGCCGGACACTACCTCTCAGTTTCTTTGTCGACTGCCTTATTAAATCTCTTTACTGTTGCCGGCATTCAGCAAGCGGCATGACGCTGGTAAACAAGGGCACCGGTCGGACCGGCGTCTCCCCGTGAGGGCTCTATTTTGCCGTATCGCCGCCCAATAGTAAGATTCCAGGGGGTAGGGAAAGCTAAATCCATCTGGGGACGGAGTGTCACCTTTGACGTAAAGGCATGACCTTCATTATGATATACGGTACAGGGGTATGGTAGGTGTAGACATGGTAGAACGCGACAAACAGGATCTGCAATGCCGCTTGCGAAAAATCGAGGGGCAGATCCGGGGCCTGCAAAAAATGATCGAAGAGGACCGTTACTGTGTGGACATCCTGCTGCAGATCAGCGCGGTGCGGGCAGCCCTCCAGAAGGTTGGCCTGTCCTTGTTTAAAAGCCATACCCGCGGCTGCGTGGCCACCGCCCTCCGGGAGCAGGGCAACGACGGCGTAGTCGAAGAGCTTATCGAGGTCATCGACAAGTTCTCCAAGTAATATAGTAGTTGGGCCGGTTCCTTGAAGGGGGGTGACTGAATGTTTCGCAAACAATGGATGCTGCGTGCAGTAGCTCACTGCGAGAAGGGGTGCCCTAGAGGGTCCCGGGCATGACAGTAAACTGCCCGCAGGGGTGGAAAGATGGAGTCCCAGCCTAAGGGCCGGGACTCCCGCCACCGTTTTATAGAAGGATGCCGCTGAAAACCCATCCCCCTGGTGGGGTGGG
>DATKUX010000045.1:0-5682 GCA_035530395.1 Spirochaetia bacterium | reverse complement strand
CGGACCTGATCGAGTTGTCGGAACGATTAGCCTAGTACTCTAACAGGTAAGGCCGCGGCGCCGCCCGCGCAGCTGCAGGTGACTCTGAAGGACATCGCCGGCAACTGGGCGCAAGGAGACATCGAGAAACTGGTGTCCCTGGGTACCATCACCGGCTATCCTTCCTATTTCCTGTTGCCGGGGGGCTTCGCGGCTTAGATGGTCGGCTCGCCCCAGAGGTCGTAGTCGCCGGCCCTTTTTACCAGGACATCCACGAGTTCTCCCGCGACCATGGCCGGCCCCTGTTGGAGGAAAACCTGCCCGTCCACTCCGGGGGCGTCGGCTACGCTTCGTCCGGTCCACCTGCCGTGCCGGTCCCTGCTCTCCATCAGCACCTTGATGGTCTGGCCCACCATGGTTTCATTGAACTGGCGGGAAATGTCCTTCTGCAGTTGCATGGCCCGCCGCAGGCGCTCCGTTTTCACCGGCCCGGGTACCTGGGGGGACATGGTGCAGGCCGCGGTTCCCTCCTCGCGGGAGTAAGCGAACACTCCCGCCCTCTCGAACCTGGCCCTGGTCATGAAATCCAGCAGCGTTTGAAAGGCGGATTCGCTTTCCCCGGGAAAGCCCACCAGAAAAGTGGTGCGCAGCACCAGGCCGGGTAAGCTTTTGCGCAGGTTTTCCACCAGGGTCATCTGTTCGTCGCCGGTTATACCGCGGCGCATGCGCCGCAAGACTTCGGTGTCAGCGTGCTGCAGGGGCATATCCAGGTAGCGCAGGACATGGCGGGCCCCGGCCATGGTTTCCATCAGGGTCGGGGTGATCCGGGCCGGATGGGCGTAGAGCAGGCGGATCCAGGGAATAGCCAGACCGTCCAGGGCCCGGAGCAACTCCGGCAGGCGGGTGCGGCCGTCCAGATCCTGTCCGTAAAGCGTGGTGTCCTGGGCGACGAGGATCAGTTCCCGGACTCCTTTGGCCTGCAGTTGGGCCGCTTCCCGGAGGAGTTCGTCCAGGGGGCGGGAGCGGGAGGGACCGCGCAAGTCCGGTATAACGCAAAAGGAACAGCGGTTGGAGCAGCCTTCGGCTATCTTAAGGTAGGCGGTATGGGCCTGGGTAGCCTGGAGGCGGGGCAGGTCCGCGCTGTACGTGTAGCCCGGGGCACCCACCGCCACGACCCTTTCGCCGTTCAAGGCGCGGCTCACCAGTCCCACTATTGCGGGCACCGCCCCGGTTCCGGCCAGGCCGTCGATTTCCGGTATCTCGGCCAGCAGTTCCTGAGGATAGCGCTGGGCCAGACAACCGGTGACCAGGAGCAGCCGGCATTTACCCCCTTTTTTGTACCCGCCCGCTTCCAGAATGGCCTGGATGGATTCTTTCCGGGCGGCTTCAATGAAAGCGCAGGTGTTGACAATCAGGATGTCGGCTTCGTCGGGCGACGGTGTGACTTCGTAACCGGCTTGGGATAACAGTCCGAGAACAACCTCGCTGTCCACCAGGTTTTTGGCGCAGCCAAGGCTGATAAGACCCACGGTAAATGCCACAGTTGTTTCTCCTTGAATGCTTCAGTTAACAGTCCAATAAGGATATCCGAAAAAACCGGCAAAAGCAAGGCCGGACAGAACACGGCAAACGCCGGGAACCGGCCGGTTCCCGGAGAAGAATGTCTCGGCTCAAAGCGCCGGAACACCTTGTTGGGTTTTAGTTTTGAGTAACCGTTGTCCCGTTGCCGCGCCCGGTAAGTGACGGTCTCCGCCGGGGGACAGGGGGGAGCTATTCCAGGACGGGCCTCATGAAGCTGCGTTCGTAGCTGACAATGCAGCGGGTCTTTTCGGCCCAATCGAAAGCCGCCCGGCATTGAGGGTCGTCCGGGATTCGGCGGCGGTACTCCTCGTAGGCGGCAAGCGACGGAAAGCTGAAAAGGGCGATCGCGACGTTGTTTGCTCCCTCATGGGGCAGAAAATAGCCGTGGTGCTTGCCACCAAAGCGGTTTACCAGGGGAATCCACATTTTAGCATAGATCTCAAACTCGTCAACCTTATAGGGATCGATGACGTAGCGCAAGTAGCAAGTTATCATGGTCGATCCCCTGTTCTTCTCAGAAAGTCCGGTAGTTGACGAACTGCAACGGAAGACCGAAGTCATGATCCTGCAGCAGCTTTATAACCGCCTGCAGATCGTCCCGGTTCTTGGCGCTCACCCGGAGTTGGTCTTCCTGAACGGTAACCTGGGCCTTAATCTTGGAATCCTTGACCATCTTGGTCATCTCTCTGGCCTTGTCCCGGTCGATGCCCTGAATGAGGTCTACCTTTTGGCGGATGGTGTCGCCGGCGGCCTTTTCCGGTTTGCCATACACCAGGGCCTTGACGGATATGCCTCTTTTGACGAGCTTCTGCTCCAGAATTTCCCTGACGCTTTTCAGCTTAAAGTCGTCATCCCCTGTGATGACCAAATTGTCCTCATTAAGTACGATGCTGCTCTTAGACCCCTTGAAGTCAAAACGGGTCGTCATCTCCCGCGTGGCCTGGTTTACGGCGTTATCCACCTCCTGCATTTCCACCCGGGAAACCACGTCGAAAGTATTCTCCTTAGCCATACAAATCAGTCTCCTAGCCGCCTTGAGAGGCGAAAGTGTGCTGGATTACGGTTCCCGAGCCACCGAGGTAGCCGTAATCCTGCCCGTTTACCAGAACCTTTACCGATCCGGCGTTGCCCAGGGTGATATTGATGTTCCTGGTGCCCTGGAAGTCTTTTTCCTGGCCGGCATAAATAAACCCTTGCGCCGGCAGACCGCCGTCCACCGTGACGCTAAACCAGCTGTAGTCGCTGGTCGCCCTCAGCACCAGATTCAAGCTGGAGACTGCGACATCCTGACGGCCCGCCGGCTGGGCCGGTGGCGGCTGGCTTTGGGCCGTGCTGCCGGACTGGGCCGGCGGCGGGGACTTGGCGGAAGGATTGAAAGGGGAGTGGTGGTTAAAAAGCCCCACGGCGGCCGCCAGGATTACCAAAGCAGCCAGGGAGCCCCAAACCTTCCGGCCCGCGCGGCCCGGACGAACCTCCGTGTAGGGTGATTCCTCCTCGACCACGGGCTGGGATAGCCCGGTAAGTTCCCGGTAACCCGATACCAGTTCATCGGCATTGAGCCCCAGGAAGCGGGCGTAGGTGCGTAAAAAAGCGCTCCCGTACATGCCCGGGGGAAGAATGGAGAAGTTGTTTGCCTCCATGGCTTCCAGGTACTTGACCCTGATTTTGGTAGCCTCTTCAACATCGGCCAGGGTAAGTTTGTTTAGCACCCTGGCTTTCTTTAAGGTGCTGCCGATGTCCACTGGTTTCACCTCCACCAATTGTTGGATAAAGACGAACAGCCTCTTGGGAAAACAAGAAATGCCGCCGCGCAACGGGCTGGCGGAAAGAAAAAACCGCGTCGTCCTGCCAAATAATATTTCCCATTCGCCGCCCGGAAAACCATCTAGAGATGATCCATTCGGGACTTTCGCCGACCCGAAGCAATAAAACTGCCTTAAAATGGCCGCAATCGTCAATTCCGCCTGGTTATCCAGGGAGAGATTGGCATTTCATAAGAGTTTTTCGACGTCTGAGGGTAAATCCCTCCCCGGTAGAATGGCAGGAAGGTAAAATTTCACGAAAATTTAACATAAAAGGGCTGACAAACTCGGTTACGTTTTTGTCAGAAGGGGACGGGTGCTGGTAAGGCCAGTTGCCTGGAGTCGGGGTAGGGCGGGAGCATCGGGTCTGGATGCTGTTTTAACATGTCCGCCGGGAAGTCCCCTCTGTTCACGGAGGGGATGAAAGGCGCCCCCCCGGGAGGGGGCTATGTAGCGGAGGCGCGACACGACCTGTGTACGTGTGCAATAATGTCTTGCTTTACGAGCTTGATATATGCTCTAATATATGGTAAGGTTACAAGTGGGATAACGCTTGGGAAGGGGGGTAGGCAGTTGACGAAGAAGAAAGTGCAAAAGGTCAAAAAGAAGCAAAAGACGGGCAACGAGCGGTACAAGAGCGTGGTCATCGGTGCGCCGAAGGCGGTGATCAACAAGAGCAAGCTGGAAGAGCTGTACGAGATTGACCGGCGGCACGCGCAGGCGGTGAACGAGTGGATCGAAAACTGGTTCTGGCGCCTGGACATGGTGGACAAGATTCTGACCGGGGGCGCCACCACAGCGATGCAGGACGAGAGCATCGAGACGAACGTGTTGTCGGCGTATGTGCAGATCGCGGGCAACCGGATGCTGGACATCCTGCGGGAGCACTACCTGGCGGTTCAGGATAAGCTGGTGTCCGACATCTGGAGAAGCAAGGATCTGTCGCCGGAATACAAACTCGTCTACGCAGCGATGGTGAGAAAGGCCGATCTGTTTACCAGGTTCGTAAGCGGTGACTTCACTGTGGGCGACGTTGTGGACCGATGGGCCGAGTCCGACAGCGAATACCTGCAGCGGGTGGCGGAAGCCTGCAATAAGCTAACGCACACTCGGCTATGGGAGATTCCGGTGAAAATATATCAGGCCTTCCGCGAGATCCGGTGGCGGTGGAACAGGCCGTATTTCAAGGGCGGCAGCATCCTTTTGGACTACCGGGTGTTTTCAATAGCGGAGGCTGTGAAGACGGTCAACTTCAACCTGTGGATGAACGTGGCCGGGACGGCGGCGTACCATCGGGTGAAGGTACCTTTTCAGCTGATCGGGAGAAAGAAAGAGGTCCTCGAAGCCTTGTTCCCGGGCTGGATGAACACCAACCAACGCAAGGCGCTCTTGGTAATCCGGGGCAATCACATCCACATCTCGATACCGGTGGAGAAGCAGAAGCAGGACAACCCGGAGCCGGCGAAAGTGTTGGGCTGTGACGTTGGAATGACGACCCCGATCAGCCTCTCGGATGGAAAGCAGTACGGCAAAAGCTTCAACGAGTTGGTAAAGGAAGAATACGACAAGTACCTCAAGCTGCAGGAGACCCGCAACAAGTTCCGTACGCTCAAGGTGAAGGCGGAAAAACGGCTGGAGGTCAGCGGCGACCCCATGGAGCAGGCCAGGCTTCTGAAGAAGATCAACGAGTACATCCGCCATCTCTCGGACCACCGTTGGAGCGAACTGCGGCGGCGGATCAAGGCCACGGTGTCCACGGAGATCGGCCGGGCGGTGAACCTGCTCATTAAGGATTTGCAAGACGTACCTTGCACTATAATTGTTCTTGAAGACCTGACGGATATGAGTACCCAGGGTGCGAGGCGTTCCGCCCGGAGCCGGTTCGACCTGTCTATGTGGGCGCGCGGCGAGCTGCAGGACCACATGCAGAAGGATCTGGAGTGGATGGGCGGAAACGTGGGCCAGATCGTTCCGGAATACTCGAGCCAGGAATGTTCGGAGTGCGGTCACGTCGAAAAGGAGAACCGCAGCGGCAAGGTGTTCAAGTGCAAGCGCTGCGGCCATACGGAAGATGCAGACATAAACGCGGCCAGGAATATCAGGAAACGCTTTTCTGATGATGAACTGCGGGAAATCGCCAAGAAGTACACGTGGAACCATGAGCTACGCCGTCAGAAGGTATTGGAACTGCTCTTGCAAAGAGCAAACCGGAACCAAGCGGCGTAACTAAACTGTGATGAGCCATAAAGTCACCTCCAGCTCCTCAAAAAGGCGGAGGTGCCCCGCAGCAGAGGACGGGAAGCCCCGTCCCTTCAGGGCG
>DATKUX010000044.1:0-15931 GCA_035530395.1 Spirochaetia bacterium | reverse complement strand
GTTCTATCGAGTTGCCTGCAATGGCAGGTCGTCCCGAGGTTGACCGTCCCATCCCCAAAAGGACTTTACAGAGCCTCCAGAAAGTTATACCAGACTAGCTGACCCGGAGAAGGTCAGTTTTATCCAGATGTCTGATATTCGGAAGAACGTAGTCAGTTAAGACTTAGGCTGTCGCTTATGGAGCTTTTGGTCCCGCCTTAAACTTAAGACTATCAGGATTTCTCCCTCAAGCTCCAAGCTTTAGCCGTGGGGTAATTGACAAAACTAACTTTCGGGCACGGATAATCATCACATTAACCGAACTTCTCGATCAGCTTCTCCTGACAACATTTTCTTATTTCGCAAACCTTACATAATGCCCCCTTCATAGACCCACCGGGCACATCCGATGATTCGGTTGGCCATCGCTATCTGCTTGGGGTTCAGGTAGATACGCACCTTGTACGCCTTATCCGCCATCCCTTTCCCCCTCCTTGAGAATTTCCAACGGCCCCTCAGTTGCCTCACCGAATGCGGCCAGGAGGCAGGTGGGGTTTACGGTGTCCCCCCCAAGCTGAGCGAGGCCATGCCCTTACGAAACGGCATGCCGTTCACGTTGTGCGGACATTATATCATAACGGACATCCGGCAGACAAGTCCTTTTTTCACATTTTTTAGATGAAATGGCATAGAATCTACTGCCCTTACCCATGTCTGAAGATACGAGCGTTCGGGCGGAACCTGTCAATACTTTCTGCCGCCCAGGCTGGGAGAACATTCCGGCCACGGTGGCCGCCGCTTGCCAGTGGTGGGAAAGGTCCCCGGCGTCTTAGAGCCGGCCGCACCGGACGGAAAGCGGCCTGGAACCCGCGAAGGGACGCAAGGAAGCTATAAATTTTCCCTGATTCAAGATAATTAACCAGCGGGCGATTTTCAAACCATGTTATTTCTCGGGAATATTTGGGATGTGAGTACATTCAGGCTGGGCCGGACTCTGGAGTTACCGTACTCGTAAGCATGGGGAGAGGGGGGAACGTTAACCTTGTCCCGCTGAGCCGGCCCGCCGCTCCCGGCAAGGCAGGGACGGCACGGGCCTACGGCCGGAAGCTCAAAAGCCGCCCCACCGCTTGGATCCTTCGTATGCATACCCCCGCGCCCATCTCTCAGCCTCCACGGGCGACTTGAAACTTTTCAAACTGCCGGCGCCCCGGACGCAGGACTCGGCCAGACACTCATTGCTGCTGGGTAGTACCTGCCAGAAAGTGTTGCTGATGTTGTTGCTCCGCTCGCCGTAATTGGCTTCCTCGGTAAACAGGGTGGGTTGCCGGTACGGGCGCGGACGGTACATAGCATAAAACCGTTTCACAACGTGCACCTCCTATTCTGATTATACGCTGGGAAAGGCGAATCCCGGGGTCAGGACGAACTCCCGGCCAGGTCCGGAAGGAACGCCGTCCGGGACAAAAAAAACAGGATAACCTAAGCCTATGATCTCAAAAGCGGGGTCATGCCTGCCATTATTTCACCAGTCTGGCAATATGAGCATAAGGATAATTTACCATTATTCCGGCTGCATTGCAAGAGAGAAATTATTCTCCTGACCGGGTTAAACCTGGAATTAGAGGAATGCGACCGGACTGACGTCCACACGGCGATATTCTGCGTGTAGTTGAGAAACCATAGAGAGCGTTTAGGTGGCTTCTCGGTATGCCCCGGGCAATTCCCCCCCAAGACAGGACCAGCCTTTCCAGCCTCCATGGTCCTGTCCGGCCACTCCTGCGAGCCTTTATTCTAAGAAATACTTCAGGCTGGCTCGCCCTCCGGTGGCAAATCGGGCCTTGCCCGCAAACTGCAACCTCCCTGCTCACTGTAGACGGGGATGTCTGGGGAGAAAAACGTTTGTTGCATTTATTGCCCCGCCATCTGCTATAATGTAATTTGACTTATTGACCGGCCCCTCTTGCGGCAGCCGGCCACGTAAAGGAGATGGCGTTTGTTGGCTTCCACGCGGGTGATGATCCTTTCCTCCAGCTTCGGAGACGGGCACATGCAGGTGGCCCTTTCGATCCGGGAGGCGCTGACCGACCTGTGTCCATCGGCCCGTGTTGAAACCATCGACTACTACCAGTACGTGAGCCCGCTGCTCAACCGCGTCGTACGCACCGCTTACATTAAAAGCTTCGTCCTCTTCCCCTTCCTTTACGGCCTCTCTTACCGCATTGTGGACGAACCTACCCTCGAGCCGACGCTGCCCAAGAAGGTCTTAAACAGCGTCGGTAAACAGCGCCTTTGGGCTCTGCTGGCCGAACGCGAGCCGGCCGTAATCGTTAACACCTTCCCCTCCACCGGAGGAGTTGTTTCGATGCTCAAAGAAGAGATGGGTCTGAACGTGCCCTGCGTTACCATCATTACAGACTATGATTTCCACAGCCAGTGGATCCACCGGAACATGGATCTTTACTGCGTGGCCACACCTGAAATCAAGAGAAACATGCAGCGGCTGGGAATCGAAGCTAACCGGATAATAACCACAGGTATACCCATCCGCCGCCGCTTTTTCACCCCCTTTTCCCCAGACCGGGTCCGCGAGGCCCATAACCTCGTGCCGGACAGGCCAACCGTACTCGTGATGGCCGGGGCCTACGGCGTTCTGCCGGATGTCCGGGGCATCTGCCGGATTCTGGCATCTTTTCAGCCGCACCTGCAGGTGGCAGTGGTCTGCGGCCGCAACTCCAAGCTGCACCAGCAACTGGTGGAAACATACGGAGGTCATCCTCACTTCCGGATCTTTTCATATATGGAGAACATGCAGGAACTGATGGGCATCGCGGACCTGATAGTTACCAAGGCCGGCTGCCTCACGATTACCGAAGCGCTGCACATGCACCTGCCCATTTTGATCTACCGGCCGGTTCCCGGGCAGGAGACAAAAAACACCGAGTTCCTGCTGAATAGGAAAGTTGCTCTTACAGCCACCAGTTTACGCGAGCTCGGCACCGTGCTGCAACAGCTCTTCTCGGACAACGGCCTTCTATCTCTCAAAAGAGAAATGGCTTCGTGGCTACCGGTAGATTCCTCCCGCCTTATTGCGCAGCAGGTGTTGGCCTTGGCCGGGCAATCAGTCGATAGCCGTTCAGACCAGCCGGCGAATGGTTAGCATCATTTCCCCCTCTTTTTCGCCCCGTTTGCCGTTCGACCCTCAATAACGACCATTTATCGGTATCCATTGCCGACAGAACATAAGTTTGTTCACTTTGGCTTGTAAAATAAAGGAGGAAAAATTCCTTTTTTGTTGAAGAAGATCCTAATGTGCCATTTCGAAGGAAACAGGGAGAGATGAGTCCATGCAGGTGAAGGACTGGTTCTTCACGGAAGCATTTGTCAACTTCTACGGAATCGCCTGCCTGGAATTGAGAAGGCCCATCCAGTTTTTGGCCATGCCTGCTCCGGCCTGTCCTCCCTGTCCGCGAGAATGTGCGTACAGCAACGCGGATCAGGAGGTGGCCGTTTCCATGGACCCCCGCTGGACAAGCCGTCAGGCGCAGCAGTACGCCACCCGGGCCATCTTTCACCACCTGATCACCCGGGAGGGCTTTCCCGCAGTGCGGATAAGGAAGAATTTCCTCGGCCAGGATCCCGCCCGGAAGCTGTGCTACCGGTTGAACTGGCGGGTATTGGGCCTGGTGGTAAACCAGAAAATCGACCGGTTCTCTGCCGCCGAACAACAGGACCTACTTTTGACGGAGCTGTTCGTAAACACCATTAAATACATCAACGTGTGCCATGAACATGCCCACGACTGCATTGAACTGAGCCTGCCGGCCCTGGATATCTTCTACCAGTATTTCTCACTGCGGCCCCGTCAACAAAGGCAGTTGGCCGGGACCGTCAAGCACAAGTGGCCCCAGGTTTACCGCCTCCTCATGCAAATGATCAGGCTATCCGAGCACTACAGCGTGATGCAGCCGGCCGAGTGCAAGGACATGCTGGAAGCAATAATTGCTCTTCTGGGTGTTGAAGAAGTGGTTGAAGTGTACTACCGGTCCGATGCCGGGCAGGCCGGGCAGCACGAGAGGGAAATTGTGACTTACGAGCAGCTGTGCCGGCTGGCCCCCTGACCGGTCCGGTTGTTGCCCGATTTGAAAAGCATGTACCCCGGCTTATGGGCCGGGGTCCGGCGAGAAATACTAGTACCCGGAGGTGAAGCTGATGAGACGTACCAGAACCGGAATGTGTGTCACCGGGTTGGGCGTTGCCGCGACCGCCGTCGGCAAGATGGTGGGCGGGACCGCCGGAGCAACCATCACCGGCTTCGGTGTCGCGCACATTGTCCTGGGCATGTTGGACGGACTCAGGCCGAGTGTCCGGTATTAGCGTCACTTCACCGTCGGCGCCGGAACCCGGGTTTCTCCCGCGGTTCCGGCCTTTTTTTTGTCTTTGACGGTCCAGGGGCCGGATGTATAACGAAGGAGCCCTTGCGGGCATCTTAACCGAAGAGGAGGTGGGTAGCAGTGATTTGGGACAGGATAGCGCTGGTGCTCGTCATTATAGGTGCCCTCGACTGGCTCTTGGTAGGTCTATTCCAATACGACCTGGTGGCCGCGATCTTCGGCGGCCCGGCCTCTGCGGTGAGCCGCGTCATTTACACCCTGGTAGGGCTGGCCGGCATATGGGCCATCAGCCTGCTGTGGCGCCCCAGAGCCGAAGCTCCGCACTCATAGCTGCAGGCATTCCTCGCAGGGAAGCCGGCCCGGTGGGAAGCTACTTTCCACTGAAGGCCGGCTTCCTCTTTTGCAGAAAAGCGTCCATACCCTCCAGGCGATCACCGGTGGCGAAGCTCAGGGCGAAAAGGTCCGACTCCAGGCCCAGGGCACTGGCCAGGTCCATCTGCAAACCCTGATTGACCGCCTCCTTGGTCAGACCCACCGCCGCCGGGCCCCGCTGCGCTATCCGGCCGGCCAGGTCCCGGCAGAAGGCTAGGAGCTCTTCCCGGGGCACCACGTAGTTGACCAAGCCAATCTCCCTGGCCCTGACGGCATCATACCTGTCCCCGGTAAAGAGAATCTCCTTGGCCAGGCCGGGTCCTACCAGACGGGGCAGGCGCTGGCTGCCGCCGAACCCGGCGATGATGCCCAGGCTAACTTCGGGCTGACCGAACTGGGCATTTTCGGACGCCACCCTGATATCACAGGCCAGGGCCAGTTCGCAACCGCCGCCCAGGGCAAACCCGTTTACGGCGGCGATGACCGGTACCGGCAGGTTTTCCATCGACGTGAACACCGCGTGCCCCTGGCGGGCAAATTCCTTGGCCTCCAGGGGGGTTAAGCCGCGCATGAAGGATATGTCGGCCCCGGCCACAAAGGCTTTGTCGCCGGATCCGGTCAGGATGACGGCCCGCACAGCGTGGTCCGACCCCAGTTGGCTCATGGCCCGGCCCAATTCGCGCACAGTCGGCCCATCCAGGGCGTTGAGGACCTTGGGCCGGTTGATGGTAACCACGGCCACCGGGCCGTCTACCTCCACCACCAGGTTTTGATAATCCATGCCGTTCCCCCCTTACTGGTAGGAATAAAAGCCGCGGCCGGACTTGCGTCCCAGCCAGCCGGCCGCAACATACTGGCGCAACAGCGGGCAGGGCCGGTATTTGGGATCACCGAAGCCCCGGTGCAGCACTTCCATGATGGCCAGGCAAGTATCCAACCCGATCAGGTCGGCCAGAGCCAGGGGACCCATGGGATGGTTGGCACCGAGCTTCATGACGGTATCCACCGCCTCCACGGTGGCCGTACCCTCCCAGACGGCAAAGACCGCCTCGTTAATCATGGGCAGCAGGACGCGGTTAGCCACAAACCCTGGCGCGTCCTTGACCAGTACGGCCGTCTTGCCCATCCGTTCGGCGGCCGCCACCACCCGGTCGCAGGTCTCCTGGGAGGTGGCCAGGCCGCCGATTACTTCCACCAGTTTCATCACCGGCACCGGATTCATGAAATGCATGCCGATAACCCGGTCCGGGCGGCCGGTTACGGCGGCCAGTTCGGTTATGGGCAGGGAGGACGTGTTACTAGCCAGGATCGCCTCCGGCGGCAGGATACGGTCCAGTTCCCGGAAAACGGCACTCTTCACCGCCATGTTCTCGGTCGCCGCCTCGACGGCCATGTCCGCGGTACCTGCGTCCGCCAGGCTGACGGACGGCCGTAGCCGGCTTAGCGTTTCTTCCATGTCGCCGGCTGTCAGACGGCCTTTAGCCACATCGCGTTCCAGGTTCTTGCGGATCACGCCGAGACCCTTGTTTACAAATTCATCCTTAATATCGTTGAGCAGTACCCGGTATCCGGCCCGGGCCGCCACCTGGGCGATGCCCGCGCCCATCTGGCCGGCACCGATCACCATTATCTCCTGCAAAATGCTGCGCCCGGCCAAAAGGGCACCGAAGCAACAGGCCCCCCTCCGGCCGGGCTTTCGCTCCTTTCCCCATCCGTAGTATTCCCCGGTAGCTGCTTCAAGAAAGGCCTTCGACCACCAGGGCCACTCCCTGGCCACCGCCGATGCACAGGGTGGCCAGGCCGTAACTCCCCTGACGCCGTTTCAACTCGTGCAGAAGCGTAACCAGGATGCGCGCTCCGCTAGCCCCTATGGGGTGACCCAGGGCCACCGCGCCGCCGTTGACGTTGACCCGCTCGGGCGGCAGACCGAGAAGACGGCCGATGGCAATGGCCTGGGAGGCGAAAGCCTCGTTGGCCTCAATTACGTCCAGATCACTAACGGCCAGCCCGGCCTTGGCCAGGGCCTTCTGGGAAGCCGGCACCGGCCCCAGACCCATGTAGGCGGGATCGACGCCCGCAGCGGCAGAAGAACGCACGACAGCCAGGGGACGCACCCCCAGCCGAACGGCCGTTTCCGCCCGCATGACCACCATGGCCGCCGCCCCGTCGTTGATCCCGGAGGCGTTGCCCGCCGTTACCGTCCCATCCTTCCGGAAAGCCGGTTTAAGGGCGGCCAGTTGCTCCAGGGAGCAGTCCCGCCGTGGGAACTCGTCCGTGGCAAAGGCCAGGGGCGGCCCCTTCCTCTGCGGCACGGCCACCGGCACGATCTCCTCGTTAAACCGTCCCGCCTCTATGGCCGCCTGCGCTTTGCGCTGGCTGGCCAGGGAGAAGATGTCCTGGTCTTCGCGGCTGATACCGTGCCGGGCGGCCACGTTTTCCGCCGTTATGCCCATATGGGCGTCGATGAAAGCACAAGTCAGGCCGTCTTTGAGCATTTCGTCCGTTAGACGGCCATCCCCCATGCGGCTGCCCCAGCGATGGTCCATGGCCAGATAGGGCGCGTTACTCATGTTTTCCATGCCCCCTGCCACCACGACCTCGGCTTCACCCAGAGCCACCATCTGGGCGGCCAGGATCACCGCTTTCAGACCCGATCCGCACACCTTGTTGATGCTGTAAGACGGCACGCCATACGGCACTCCCGCCTGCATAGCCGCCTGCCGGGCCGGATTCTGCCCCAGGCCCGCCTGCAACACGTTGCCGAGGATAACCTCTTCCACCTGCTCCGGGGCCAGGCCGGTGCGGGCTAGGGTCTCTTTCACCACCAGCGCGCCGAGTTCGACCGCCGGCACCCCCTGCAGGGTCCCGCCGAACTTGCCGACGGCTGTGCGCACCGCGCCCGCTATTACTGCCTGGTACATGCGTGGTTGCCCCCCTACCCTTGGGCTTTTAATTCCCGGCACACGCCGGTCAACTCGGGAAGAACCTCGAACAGGTCGCCCACGATGCCGTAATCGGCCAGCTTGAATATATTGGCCTCGGGATCCTTGTTGATCGCCACGATGCACTTGCTCGACCCCATGCCCGCCAGGTGCTGGATGGCCCCGGATATACCGCAGGCAATGTAGAGAACGGGGGAAACCGTCTTGCCCGTTTGGCCCACCTGGAAACGGTGTTCGATCCATCCTGCGTCCACGGCCGCCCGGGAGGCTCCCACCGCCCCTCCCAGGGCATCAGCCAGTCCTTCCAGCAGCTGAAAGTTTTCCGGGCCCTTCAAACCCCGGCCACCCGAAACGATAATGTCCGCTTCGGTCAATTCGGGCCGGGCCGATACCTGGCACATGACTTCGCGAATTACCTGGCGCAGGTCCGCTGACGAGATGTCCACCGGAACCGGCTCCACCACCGCCTGACGGTTGGTGTCCGTCTTCTGGATCCCAAAGACGTTGGGGCGGATGGTAGCCAAAGCCGGCGTGCCGACGGCCGCGCCCCGCAAGTAGGCCTTGCCGGCGTAAACCGGGCGGGTAAAAACCAGTTCCTGGCCGTCCAGTTCCAGACCGGTGCAGTCGGTAAAGAGGCCGGTACCCAGGCGGGCCGCCAGTCGCGGCATCAAGTCGCGGCCCATGACGGTGTAGCCGGACAACACCAGCCGGGGGCTCTTGGCCCGCGCCAAGTCGGCCAGGACCTTCGTATAGGTCAGGGTGGTATAGGCGGCCAACCTTTCGTCGTCGGCCAGGTACACCCGGTCCGCCCCGTACTGGCCCAGTTCCACCGCGCACTCGCCCAGGCCGGAGCCTAACAGGACCGCCGCAACTTCCTCGCCCTGCTGGTTCGCTATGCGCCGCGCCAGGGAAAGCATTTCATAAGCTATCTTTTTGGGCTTTTGGTCCCTCGTTTCAATGATTACCCAGATGCCGCCGCTCATCATCCATCTCCCCCTTTAGATTGCCTTCGCTTCTTCCCGCAACACGCGCACCAGTTCCCGGACCGCCTCCGCCGCCTCTCCCTCAATCACCCGGCCGGCCTGCCGGCCCGCGGGCAGGGAATGGCAGATGAGCTTGGTCTTGGGAGCCGTGTCACCGGCCGCAAGATCCAGATCACTCAAGGCCAGATGCTCCAGTGGCTTCTTCTTGGCCTGCATGATCCCCCGCATGGAAGGGTAGCGAGGCTCGTTCAAGCCTTTTTGCGCGGTAAGGACCGCCGGCAGGGGTACCTCCACCACCTGGCAGCCACCTTCGATGTCCATGGTGGCGGTGACCCGGCCATCATCCACCGCTACGGCGGTAACCACGTTCACCTGGGGCACGTCCAGAAGTTCGGCCACCCGTATGGCCACCTGCCCCGAACCGTCGTCGACCGCCCGCCAGCCGGCCAGGATCAGGTCGAAGGACCCCTTCTTAAGGGCCGCGGCCAAAACCGCCGCCACACTAAATTCGTCCGCCCCGTCCAGGGCCGGATCTTCAATATGAATGGCCCGGTCGGCGCCGGTAGCCAGAGCCGTGCGCAGGGCCTCGCCAACCCTCGGCCCGCCGGCGGAAACCACTACCACCTCGCCGGAGCCCGCCTTCTCCTTCAGACGCAGAGCCTCTTCCAGGGCAAATTCATCGTAAGGGTTGATAATGAGGTTTACTCCCTCGGATTGGATACCCCCGTCGGCCGCAAGGCTGATCTTGGCCTCGGTATCAAAGGTTTGCTTGAGAAGTACCGCGATGTTCAAGTGAACTCCTCCTTTTTCCGCTGTTTACCGTAGCAGGGCTGCCTGAATCACTAAGCGCTGGATTTCGCTGGTCCCCTCGTAGATCTCGGTGATCTTGGCATCCCGCATCATCCGTTCCACCGGATATTCCCGCGTGTAGCCGTAACCCCCATGTATCTGAACGGCCTTGGTGGTGACCCACATGGCTGTCTCCGAAGCGAAGAGCTTGGCCATGGCCGATTCCTTGCTGTAGCTTTGGCCCTGGTCCTTCAGCCAGGCCGCGTGGTAGATCAGGTGGCGCGCCGCCTGGATGCGGGTGGCGGCGTCAGCCAGCATCCAGCCTACCGCCTGGAAGCGGCCCACCGGCTGCCCGAATTGCTCCCTGGTTTTGGCGTAGCCCACCGCCTGGTCCAGGGCTCCCTGGGCGATACCGAGAGCCTGGGCGGCGATGCCGATGCGCCCGCCGTCCAGGGTGGCCAGCGCAATTTTAAAGCCGCTGCCGTCGGCACCCAGCATCTGGTCCGCCGAAATACGGCACTCCTCAAAAACCAGCTCGTAAGTAGAGGAGGCCCGGATGCCCATCTTGTGCTCCTTCTTACCGAAGGTGAAACCGGGGGTGCCCTTGGCGACGATAAAGGCGCTGGTACCTTTGTGCCCGCGCGACGGGTCGGTACTGGCGATAACCACGTACGTGTCCGCCCGCCCGGCGTTGGTGATGAAAATCTTGGTACCGTTTAAAACGTACCCGTCTCCTTCCCGCCGGGCCGATAACTTCACCGCCCCGGCGTCCGAGCCGGCGCCGGTTTCGGTCAGCCCCAGCGCGCCGATCAACGCACCCTCGGCCAGCGGCACCAGGTATTTCTCCTTCTGCTCCCTGGTTCCATAGGCGTAGATCGGCCAACAGCAAAGGGAGGTGTGGGCGGATATCAAGACGCCGGTGGAAGCACAAACCCGGGACAATTCCTCCACGGCGATGGCGTAGCTGAGGTTGTCCATCCCCGCCCCCCCGTATTGCTCGGGAAAGGGAATACCCGTCAAACCCATGCCGGCCATCTTGTCCCACAAGTCCCAGTCGTACTCTTCGCGCTCGTCCATGGCGGCAGCCAGGGGTCCAACTTCGCCTTCCGCAAACTGGCGAACCGTGGAACGTAAAAGTTCCTGTTCTTCGCCCAGGGAAAAATCCATATACCGTCCCTCCCTCTCCGCACCTGCCGGGTCCACTGGGGACCCGGCAGCGTTCTTCCTGATTCTTTTTCTCTACCTAACTACCCAGACCCTGCCCGGATAACGAGCCTATTTCTTCCACCCGGCCCATTCCGACTGCCGCAACTCGATGCGCCGGATCTTGCCGCTGATGGTTTTGGGCAGGGTGGTGACGAATTCGATCTTACGCGGGTACTTGTAAGGAGCCGTCACCGTCTTAACATGTTCCTGCAACTCCCGTGCCAATTCCTCGGAGGGCGAGTAGCCAGGCGAAAGGATGACGAACGCTTTCACGACCTCGCCGCGCAGTTCGTCCGGGCTGGAAACCACCGCCGATTCGGCTACGGCCGGATGCTCGATGAGAGCGCTCTCGACTTCGAAGGGGCCGATCCGGTAGCCGGAGGTCAGGATCACGTCGTCGGCGCGGCCCACAAACCAGAAATACCCGTCCGGATCCCGGTAGGCGCGGTCTCCCGTGATGTACCAGTCGCCCCGATAGGCCGCCGCGGTCTTCTCCGGATCTTTCCAGTACTCGCGGAACAACCCGGCGGCCGGACGGACCGGTTTGACCCGGATGGCCACGTCCCCCTCGGTGTTGGGGGGTACGATCGACCCGGCTTCGTCGACCACCTGCAGGTCGATGCCCGGCGAGGGTTTGCCCATCGATCCGTAGCGCGGTTCCAAAGGCGGGAAATTGCCGCAGATGAGGACCGTTTCGGTCTGGCCGTAGCCGTCCCGGATGGTCAGGCCGGTAGCCTTGCGCCAAATCTCGATCACCTCGGGGTTGAGCGGCTCGCCCGCGCCCACACAGTGGCGCAGATGGGGAAACTTATAAGCGCCCAGGTCCTGCAGGACCATCATCCGGTAGTTGGTGGGGGCACCGCAGAGCGTGGTGATCGGGTACTTCTGCAAAAGGGCCAGGGTAGCCGCGGGATCGAAACGGACGGCGTGCTGCACGAAGATGGCCGACCCACAGATCCAGGGGGCGAAAAAGCTGCTCCAGGCCGCCTTGGCCCAACCGGTATCGGTGAGAACCCAGTGCAGGTCGTCCGGGGTCAGGTCGAGCCAGAAATGGCCGGTGACATAATGGCCGATGGGATAGCTGGCCTGGGTGTGCAGGGTCATCTTGGGATAGCCGGTGGTGCCGGAGGTGAAGTAAAGGATGGCCGGGTCATCGCTTCTGGTATTTTCGGCTTCAAAACCGGCCGGAGCGGCAGACACGGCGTCGGCATAGGTTGTCCAGCCGGGGCGCTCGTCCCCTACCAGGATAAACGATTTCAGGGACGGGCAGGCCGCCCGGACTTCGTCTACCTTAGGTGCGTTGGCGGCGTCGGTGATAACCCCCACCGCATCGGCAGCCTGGCAGCGGAACTGCATATCCTTGGGCGTGAGCTGGGTGGTTCCCGGCGAGACGATGATGCCGGCCCGCAGGCAGGCCAGATTGACTTCCCACCATTCAATGAGCCGGGGCAGGACGACCACGACCACGTCGCCCTTGCCCACACCCTGGGCGCGCAGCACATGGCACAGGCGCTCCGACCTCTCCTTGAGCTGCCGGAAGGTGTACTTTGCTTCATTCCCGGCTTCATCGACCCACCAGAGGGCCAGCTTGTCCGGGTCGCCGGCCCAACGGTCAAAGGTATCCCGGGCAAAGTTGAAGTACTCCGGGACATCAAACTTAAAGGAAGCGTAGGTGGCATCGTAATCCGTCATGTTGGGCATATGTAAACCTCCTTACTTATTCTGGTACCGAAGGCGGTTGCGGACACTCCCCCAATTGATCGCGGTTCAATATACCAACCAGAGTTACCATTGTAAACAATAGTTTACGTGTCAACTTATGTTGACACTTCGGTCGGAACAGCCCGGCCTCTATCCCTCCAATTCTTTACCCCCACTTTGGCCCTGTTGTTTTCCCTTCCCCGGGGAGACATTCAGGACGCCCGGCCCGCGCCGCCATACATCTTCCGCACCCACAGCACCCCACCTTTCCTTTTGAAATTTAAGCTTGCCGCACCTGCCGGTCGTGCACGGCTTTATTCGTTACTATAGCGTAATACCACCGGACGATGTGTAAAACCTTCTTTGCCAGGGAGCGAATTTGACCTCCCGGCCGCTAAATTTGCACCCCGGCGCTGCCGGCCCGCCCCGGTGGAATATAAACCAGGGTAGGCCTAACGCCCCTGAAAAACCGGTAAACGCTTTCCCAGAAAAGCCGCCAGGCCTTCCAGATAATCGGCCGTACATGCCGAAGCCGTGATGCCCTCTTTTTCCAGTTCCAGTTGAGCATGGAGGCCGACCAGCAGCGCTCTGTTCAACAGTTCCTTGGCCCGGGCGAACGCCTGGGTGGGACCGGCGGCCAACTGCCGCGCCGTCGCCAGACTATGCTCGAGCAGTTCCCCGTCTTCCAACACGCGGTTCACCAGCCCGTAGCCCAGAGCGTCACGAGCGCTGAGCACCGGGTTGAGAAACAATAACTCCGCGGCCCGGCCCAGACCGGTCAGCAGGGGCACCAGGAGCGTCCAGGCCCCGTCCGGTGTAAGACCGGCGGCGGTATAGGCCTGGCGAAAGACCGCACTGGCGGCGGCAAAGCGCAGGTCGCAGGCGCAGGCAAGGCTTATGCCCGCGCCGCCGGTAGCTCCGTTGACCGCCGCTATTACCGGCTTGGCCAGCGTCCGGAGGGCGATGATCGTCTCGTTCAACCCGCCCGCCAATTCACGGAAAGGGCGGCCCGGATCCCCATCCGCATACTGAAGGAAGAACCGGAGGTCTCCCCCGGCGCAAAAAGCCCGCCCGCTGCCGGTCAGCACCACGGCCCGGACCGAATCGTCCCCGCACTCCTGCAGGGCCTCCAGCAATTCCCTGCCCAATTCATCATTCAGGGCGTTCAAGGCTGCCGGCCTGTTCATGGTAACGACGGCCACGCCCTCGCTTATCTCCAACAAAACGGTATTCCGCACTGCGGTTCCCCCTCTCACCCGGTTGAATAGCCGCCAGAGCGGCCTCCCCACGTGGAACGTACTTCTTCTCCGGTGACCTGATTACTTCCTGCGCCGCGGTCAACTCGGCCAACAGACTGGCCACCACCGGCCCTGCCAAGCCGAAATGTTCCGCAATCTCCTCCTGGGTATGGGGGCCACAGTGCAACAGCCAGAGTACAGCGGTCTTGGCCAGGTTTTTCTGACGGCGGCTGATGCCGCCGGCCGGCTTGATGAAGTTGTCCCGTGTCCAGCACCAGTTGCGCACTTCCCCACCCCCGGGATACCCCCCGTCTCAGCAGCCCAGCAACCGCGCGATGAGAAGCCGTTGCACTTCGGATGTCCCTTCTCCTATTTCGCAAATCTTGGCGTCCCGCAAGTAGCGTTCCACCGGGAACTCCTTCATGCACCCATAACCGCCGTGGATCTGAATGGCTTCCAGGGCACAGCGGGTAGCCATTTCGGTGGCGAACAGCTTGGCCATGGCGGCTTCTTTCTTATAGGGCCGGCCCTGGTCCCGGAGCCAGGCCGCCTTGTAATAGAGAGTGCGGGCCAGCTCGATCGCAGTGGCCATATCGGCCAGCTTGAAGCCGATGGCCTGGAAACGGGAGATACTCTGGCCGAATTGCACTCTCTCCCGGGCATACGTCAGCGAGGCGTTCAGGCAGGCCTGGGCAATGCCGACAGCCATGGCGGCCACCGCTATGCGTCCACCGTCCAGGACGATCAGGAACTGTTTGAAGCCTTCACCCCGTTTGCCGACCAGGTTTTCCAATGGAACCCGGACGTTGTCAAAAAAGAGTTCGTTGGTGTTGGATCCGTGCCAGCCGATCTTTTCCGTCATGGGCCGGATGGTGAACCCGGGGGTATCGGTGGGCACGATGATGGCGCTTATGCCGCGGGTGCCCAGTCCCTTTTCCGTTACGGCCGTCACGGTAACGAAGCGGGCATATTTGGCGTTGGTGATAAATATCTTGGAGCCGTTTATCACCCAGGAGTCGCCGTCCACTATGGCCGTGGTTTGGGTGCCCCCGGCGTCGGATCCGGCGTTGGGCTCGGTAAGACCGAAGGAGCCCAGGCACTCGCCGCGGCAGAGCGGGGTAAGGAAACGCTCTTTTTGCTCCTCGGTGCCGAAGAGGTAGACGGGCATACAACCCAGAGATATGTGGGCCTCGTACGTTATCCCGGTGGAGGCGCAAGCCCGGCTTATCTCCTCGACGGCCAGACAGTAACTCAGGTAATCGGCACCTGCCCCCCCGTACTCCTCGGGGAAACAAAGTCCCATAAGGTCCAATCGGGCCAGGTTGGCCATAATCTCGGCGGGAAAGACACCACGGTCCATTTCGCCGGCTACCGGCGCTATCTCGGTATCGGCGAACTGACGGACCACCTCCAAAACCATTTGTTGCTCGGCGCTCAGGTCAAAATCCAAAACCCCACCAGCCTTCACACAAAAGTTAAACGCAAAGAGCACGGAACTCCCCTTATTCTCTCTTGCAATAATCATGGAGGATACGGGGGATTTCCGCGAAAGGCGGAATTCCGGGGGTGAATGGCTTTCCGGCCAACCGGGCGAGTACGCCAACCGGCCAATGTGTCTACGATCAGTGACAGGTCTGTCGCCTAAACATGACAAATTCAAAATTTTCCCGGCCCCAGACGGACGGGACCTGCCAACTTCAAAATTTTCCCGGCCCCAGACGGACGGGACCTGCCAAGGACCGCCGGCGGAGTCCCTGCCTGAAGCGGTTCGACCCCAGGCAACATCAGAGAAGGTGCGGTAGAAAACCCCCTGGAATCACTGGTGCATAGTCAGGAAGCCGCGCCTCCACCGTCCATGGCTCCCCCAAGTATCGACGACTCTTCTAATATGTCTATATTATCCCCGGAAATATGGCCATCCCGAATAAGAAAAGCGGCACCGGCAAGCGAGGCAATACCTCCCCCGGCGAAATAGGCTTTAACAAATCCGCCGGGAAGTCTCCTCTCTTCAGGGAGGAGATGAAAGGCGCCTACTTATTGACAAGGAATACCTTGGATCATACAAACCCACCAGCGCCGTATATCATAGTATTAGCTCTTTGACAGCCGGTATGGGGTTGTGGCAGGTCAAACGGGTTGCCCGACCCGCCTAACGGCGGGTGCCCGAATCGGTTCCAGAAAGACGGTCATACGCAAAACGTTTTGCATACCACAAGAACCGCTCTCGTCAGAGAGCGACACCCACCTAACGGTGGGTCCCGGCGGCGTAACATTAGGACCATGAAGCCATAATGCCACCTCTAGCATAGCAGAGGTGCCTCGCAGTAGAG
>DATKUX010000043.1:0-24232 GCA_035530395.1 Spirochaetia bacterium | reverse complement strand
AAATTGGGCTACCCGGAGCCCAATTTCGACTGGAAACAAAACGGATAATTCGTAAACCCCTGCTAGCCGTTTCTCTGTCGATCCCGACGAAAGCGTCGGTACCACCGGGGCCCCTCGGAGTCCGATCAGCCGACGGATCTGAGAGCAACCCCCGGTTTCCACTCGATGCACTTGGTTCTGAGTCAATCGTTCCAGCGACACCGTGAACTGCACTGGAACCACTTTGGGACGAGGCCCCCGGTCCCCCACGTTTCGTCATGAACTGTACACCCCCGTCGTCAGAAGACTTACAGATCACCATACGGCGGCTCAGGACGTCGTCCCTTATGTAACGGTCGATGCCCTCCTTGCGTACAAGGTCTACTTTCCGGTGAAACATCTCTTCGAGGGCATCCTGCAGTGTGAAGATACTGAGTTCGTCGAAAAAGCCGAAGCCCCGTACCGGGGTGTCCGGCAGGAACTCGACCACGACGTCCACGTCGCTCCGGCGCGGGTCAAAATCGTCCCGAACGACGGAACCGAACAGGGACAGCTCGGATATACGGTACGTCTCGCAGAGCCGGACCAAGCCGTCCCGGTCAAGGGACACCGGGAAAACCCCGCCGGGCACGGGTTCCCATACTCTCGACCGGACTCTCTCAGCGAGCTTCGGGCCGATCGGAGACAACCCTGCTTGTCGGATTACGCTGTGCTTTCTCACCAATAAACGACCGCTTCCGTCCGAAGTGGTCGAACTGAGACTGCTTCGGAAACTTCGATGCGGCTTTGGGATAAAGGTACCGGGTGGCATGGCCACTCTCCTCTCGTGTGCCCGTTGTCCGGCTCCAAGGTTGTCATGTGAGTTGCGTGGACATGGCCGATTTAGAAGCGGGCTGTACACAGATATCCCTACTTAGGGATCATTGTAGCATTTTTCTTTGCCTTACGGCAATGCCCATTTGATATGTTGCAAAACGGTAAAGCCGGGAAATCCCCTCGGATTTTCCCGGCTTCTTTTGGAGGCGGCACCCAGATTCGAACTGGGGATAAAGGATTTGCAGTCCTCCGCCTTAGCCACTTGGCTATGCCGCCATGCCCTCTATAATGATATGTTAACACAGGGCAGGCGGTTCGTCAACCGCCCTGCTACCCTACTCACTGGCTGTCCACGGTGGACGGAAGGTCGTTCTCCAGGGTTTCGAGGGCCTTGCCGTTCACAACTGGCGGTTTTGCCGAAAAATACCGGGCTGCTCCCGCATAGACCGCCCAGGCCAGATTATCCTCTCCCCGGCTGTCCAGGGGCCCGGTTTGAACCTGCACCCAAAGCACCCCGGCAGGCAGACCGGAGACGGCTTCCAGGGGTGGGCGCGTAATTCCCTCCGCCAGGGGGATCTCCTGCGCGATGTCTTGGGCCAGTTGCTGTTCCCCATTGACACCCGCGGCCGGATAGGTAATTCGCCAACCGGCGCCCGGCCGGACGCTGACAAGCAAATCGGCCGGACCAGCTTGCGCGGCCATGGTCAAGACGACACTCATGCCGCCGGCTGCTTGGGCCGGCGGATAATCCAGGGCGGGATCGGCATCCCCGGAGAGCAGGACCATCGCACCCGACGACCCAAACCACCGGGCCAGTTTTCCGGCTGTTCCGGATCCGTCCTCTCCGTAACCCCCGTAAGCCCCATCCACGACAATGACCTTGTTCTGCAACGACCCGGCCAGTGCCCGCACCTGTTCTTGCTCCAAGCGCACCGGCAAGACCCGGTAAGCCAGGAGAAAAACCGCAAGTAAGAGCACGCCGGGCAGGATTTTCCCTTTGCCGACCATCTGGCTTACCTTCCCCACCCCGGACATTCTTTTTTACCATATGCCGGGGGAAGGACAAGTATGCCGTATGACCTAGCGCTTGGAGAATTGCGGGGCGCGCCGGGCCTTCTTCAGCCCGTATTTCCTTCTTTCCTTCATCCGGGGATCGCGGGTCAAAAAGCCGGCACTCTTCAAAACCTTGCGAAGGTTGGGGTCAGCCTGGATGAGCGCCCTGGCGATGCCGAGCTTGATCGCCCCGGCTTGCCCGCTCGTCCCGCCGCCATGCACCTTGGCCATCACGTCAAAGCGGCCGTCGGTGCCGGTAAGCTCCAGCGGCTTGTTGACTATGACCTCGAGGCTGCGACGCCCGAAATATTCGCCTGGCTTCTTGCCGTTAACCGTGATCTGGCCCTCTCCCGGGTACAGGTAGACCCGGGCGATGGCGTTCTTGCGGCGACCCGTGCCGTAAAAATGTACTTGCGCCAATGGACATCTTCCCCCTTGCTTAAAGCTCCCAGTTCTCTGGTTGCTGCGCCTTGTGCGGATGACCCGCTCCCGGGTAAACCTTCAGCTTGGCCGCCATATCGGCCCCCAGGCTGTTGTGCGGCAGCATCCCGACAATAGCCTTCTGCACGGCCAGTTCAGGCTTGGTCTTCATCAGGATGGCGTACTTGGTGGTCTTCAGCCCCCCGGGGTAGCCGGAGTGGCGGGTATAAAGCTTTTGGTCCAACTTCTTACCGGTCAGAACCACCTTGGCGGCGTTGATGACGATGACGTAGTCACCCGTATCAACGTGCGGCGTAAAGGTGGGCTTGTGCTTCCCGCGCAGGATGTGCGCGACGGAAGCCGCCAGGCGCCCCAGCACCTGACCTTCGGCGTTGATGACGTACCACTTGTGCGTCACCTCTTCCTTTTTCGCCATGAAAGTTTTCAACGGAACCCTCCCCTTTTTCCCTTACAAATTCCCGTCGGTCCAAGGGCCCGGGCCGGCGGGGTTTTCCCGGTAACAAACCTCGGTCAGACAAAGTCCCTGCGGCGGTGCCGCCGGTCCGCCCCTGACATCTCTCCCGGCTTCCAGGAGTTCGGCCACCCGGCCCGGTTCCAACTTGCCCCGGCCTACCTCGATGAGCGTACCCACCATCATCCTGACCATCTTGTACAAAAAGCCGTCCGCGCAAAAGCTAAGCCGGATCAGCGGCATTTGGGCATCCACCCCGGCCAGGAACAGGTGCCGGGTCGTGGAGGATACGGGCCTCCCCGCCACCTGGAAGGCGGCAAAGTCGTGTACCCCGGTGAGCAATAACGCTGCCTGCCGCATGGCCGCCACGTCCAGGGGCGGTCCCACCTGGTAGCTGTAACGGCTCCGGAAAGGCGAGCGTAAAACCTGGTTGTAGACCGTATAGACATAGGTCTTGGTCTTGGCCCAATGGCGGGCGTGAAACCCCTCAGGCACATCGCTGGCCGCTACCACCGCCAGATCGGACGGCAACAGCCCGTTTAAAGCCAGGGCCATCCTTTCCACCGGACAGGGCCACGTGTCCGCATCAAAGTTGACCACCTGGGCCCGGGCGTGCACCCCGGCGTCGGTACGACCGGCCCCGGTTACGGCCACCGGACGGCCCGAAAGGCCGGACAGAATATCGCCCAGTACGCCCTGAACCGTGCGCAAGCCGGACCCCTTTTGGGCGGCGAACCCGTGAAACCCGGTCCCTTCGTAGGCAATGACCAGCTTTACGTTACGCAAGAGCCAATGCCCCCTTGTGAGCCCGGGTAGCCAGCTCCTAGACCAGTTCCAGAATGGCCATGCGGGCGGCATCGCCGCGCCGGTAGCCCAGCTTGATGATCCTGGTATAGCCGCCCGGCCTCCGTTCATAGCGCGCGGCCACGGTATCGAATAGCTTGCGCACCACGTCCTCCTCCCAGACGTAGGCCAGCACCAGGCGGCGCGAGGCTAGATCACCTTTCTTGCCCATGGTGATCATCTTTTCTGCGACCGGCCTGACCGCCTCCGCCCTAGCCTCGGTGGTAACGATGCGACCTTCCTTGAGGAGGGAAGTAACCATGTTGCGCATCATGGCCCCGCGGTGACCGGTGTTTATCCCCAGTTTGCGATAGCTCATGAGATTCCCCTTTCCTACTCGTCGCGGTGTTTCAGGGCAAGTCCCAGTTGTTCCAGTTTTTGGGTAACCTCTTCCAGGGACTTTTTGCCCAGGTTGCGTACCTTCATCATGTCGTCCTCGTTGCGCTGGATGAGGTCTTCGACCGAATTGATGGCGGCCCTCTTGAGACAGTTGTAGGAGCGCACCGACAGGTCCAGCTCTTCGATGTTCATTTCCAGGAGCCTGTCCTTGCGTTCGTCCTCTTTCTGCACCAAGAGCTCTACTTCTTTGAGGTTCTCGGTCAAGCCGATGAAAAGGAGCATGTGCTCGGAGAGTATCCTGGCCGCCAGGCTGGTAGCCTCGTCGGGCCTTATGGAGCCGTCCGTCCACAATTCCAGGGTCAACTTGTCATAGTCGGTCTGCTGGCCGACCCGGGTATTTTCCACAAAAAAGTTGACCCGGCGGATGGGGGTGAAAACCGAGTCGATCGGCACCACACCGATGACGTGGTCCCCCTTCTTGTTACGCTCGGCCGTCACGTAGCCCCGTCCCTTGGCTGCGGTAATCTCCATGTACAGGCGGGCTCCCTCGCCCAGCGTGGCGATCTTGAGATCGGGACTCAAAATCTCCACGTCGGCGTCGTGGATTATGTCGCGCCCCGTGACGGTGCGCTCCCCGAGCGCCTCCACCCGGAGTGTTTTTTCCTCGTCCCCATAGATCTTCAGGGAAAGGTTCTTCAGGTTGAGGATAATTTCCGTGACATCCTCGGTGACACCCGGTACAGTGGAGAACTCATGCAAAACGCCGTCTATCTTGACCGAGGTCACCGCGGCCCCCGGCAGCGAGGACAAAAGAATCCGCCTGAGCGAGTTGCCCAGTGTTATCCCGTATCCCCTTTCCAGCGGTTCCACCACGAACCGGGAGTAAGTGTTGTTCTCGTTGGTTTTTACGCACTCTATTCTCGGCTTTTCTATCTCCAGCACTATCGATCTGCCCCCCTCGAATCACCCATCCCGGACAAAACCTACCTGGAGTATAGCTCTACGATCAAGTGCTCCTGTACCGCCGCGTCGATCTGTTCGCGCGCCGGCAAAGCGGCTACCGTGGCCCGGCCCTGGTCGGATTCATAAGTGAGCCACTCGGGAGGTGTCCGCTCCGTGGAACGCTCCACGAGCTCCTTGATCCGCGGCAGGCTCTTGCTCCCGGGATCTATGGCAACCACGTCCCCGATCTTGACCAGAGCCGAAGGAATGTTGGTCCGCCGACCGTTTAAGGTAAAGTGGCCGTGCCGTACCAACTGCCGGGCTTCCTTCCGGGAGGCTCCCAGCCCCAACCGGTAAACGACATTGTCCATGCGCCGCTCCAGAAGGCGCAACAGGTTCTCGCCGGTAATTCCGGCGGCCCGCTCGGCTTTGTCGAAGTAATTACTGAACTGTCTTTCCAGCACTCCATAAATGCGGCGGGCCTTTTGCTTCTCCCGCAGCTGCGTCCCGTATTCGGACACCTTCTTCTGGCGACGGTTTTGTCCGTGGGACCCGGGGGCGAAATTGCGTCTATCGATAGCACATTTAGTGCTGTAGCAACGGTCGCCCTTCAGAAAGAGTTTTGCGCCCTCCCGCCGGCATAGCCGGCAGACCGGCCCCGTATACCTAGCCATGGCCTCTTTTTCCTCCCTCTTAAACTCTCCGGCGCTTGGGCGGCCGGCAACCGTTGTGGGGAACCGGGGTAACATCCTTGATAATGTTAACCTCCAGCCCCGCCGCCTGCAGCGACCGGATGGCGGCCTCTCGTCCCGCCCCGGGTCCCTTGACCATGACCTCGACCTCTTTGAGGCCGTGTTCCATGGCTTCCTTGGCCGCCGAGTCGGCAGCCATCTGGGCGGCGAAAGGCGTGCTCTTGCGCGACCCCTTGAAGCCCACCGTCCCCGCGCTGGCCCAAGAGAGAGCATTGCCGCGCGGGTCGGTTATGCACACGACTGTGTTGTTAAAGGTGGACTTGATATGGGCCACCCCGCGATCGATGTTCTTGCGCTCGCGTTTTTTGGTTCTGGTTGTGCGCCGTGCCAATTACTTTTACCTCCCCCGGCAGATTCCGCCGCCTATTTCTTGCGGCGTACGCCGACCGTCTTTCTGGGCCCCTTGCGGGTCCGCGCATTGGTCTTCGTGCGTTGGCCGCGCACCGGCAGACCGCGCCGATGGCGCAGACCACGGTAGCTGCCGATTTCGATCAGGCGCTTGATGTTCAAGGCGATCTCCCGCCGGAGATCCCCTTCCACCTTGAAGGTCTTCTCCACGGCTTCTCTCAGGCGGTTGACCTCGTCCTCGGTCAGGTTCTTCACCCGGGTGTCCGGATTTACCGCCGTCTTGGCTAAGATGTGTTTGGAAGTCGGCCTGCCCACGCCGAAAATGTAAGTCAGGGCTATCTCGACCCTTTTCTCCCGTGGCAGGTCAACCCCGGCAATTCTGGCCATATCTTGACACCTCCCCGCTTACCCCTGAACCTGCTTGTGTTTGGGGTTCTCGCAAATAACCATTACCCTGCCCTTGCGTTTGATGATCTTGCACTTTTCACAAAGCTGTTTGACCGAAGGCCTTACCTTCAAGACCTTTACCCTCCTTGTCGGACCCTTTATTCTTCTACCAGGTCTAAGAGCCCCGGCTTTCAGCCAGGAAGCTTTATCGTCTGGTTCCCGACCCGCCCGTTCTAAAACGGGGGTTTCTGGAAGCTGAAGAATCTTCAATAACCCCGACCCACCTGCGGTGGGTACCCGGAAGTCGGGGGCTTGCGGGCATCTGCCTCAAGTCGACTTTCTGCAACTGGTTTACTCTATTTGTACCGGTACACGATACGGCCGCGGGTCAAGTCGTAGGGGGACAGTTCCACCATCACCCGGTCGCCAGACAGTATCCTGATAAAATTCATCCGTATCTTGCCCGAAACGTGCGCCAATACCTTGTGCCCGTTGGGCAGTTCCACGCGAAACATGGCGTTGGGCAACGGTTCCACTACGGTGCCCTCGACCTCAATCACATCCTGTTTCGCCATCCTCATCCTTGCCCCCTTCCCCCGAACAAGCTCGGCAGCCACCCTTACCCTTCAGTTCCGAAAGAATCTTCTTGATATCAGAGTTGTCCACCCGGATACCTGCGCCGAACTTTTCCGCCAAGTCCCCGGCTAAACCGGGCTGGGCCTGCACGTGCCGGTAGTTCTTCTTCTTCGGCTGATCCAGAGTACGGTTGGCTCCGTTGACCAGGAGGACCCGGTCGTTTTCCAGCCTCAGAACCAGGTAATACTTGCCGCAGTCCCGACCCGACGTGGAGCTTACCAGTTGACCCGCACGCAAATCCTTCACGCGCCCTCCACCTCCGTGACCCTAGAGTTTCGTGAGTATCTCCGGTTCGCCATCCGTAATGGCCACGGTGTGCTCAAAGTGCGCCGAAAGGCGCCGGTCCCTGGTTAGCACCGTCCAATCGTCCGCCAGAGTGAAGACTTCAAAACCGCCGGCATTGACCATGGGCTCGATAGCGAGGGTCATGCCCGCCCGCAGGCGCGGGCCGCGCCCCGGACGCCCGAAGTTGGGGACCTGGGGTTCCTCGTGCATGGCGCGCCCGATGCCGTGGCCTACGTAGTCACGGACCACGGCAAAACCGTTTTCCTCCACCAGGCTCTGTACGGCAAACGAGATATCGGACAGGTGGTTGCTTTGCCTGGCGCGGGCAATGCCGGCGTAGAGAGCCTGTTCCGTCACCGCGAGAAGTCTTTTGGCCTCAGGCCCAATATCGCCCACCGGGAAGGTATAAGCGGCGTCGCCGTAATAGCCATTTATTTCCGTGCCGATATCGATACTGATAATATCTCCATTCTGCAGTGTTCTTAAACCGGGGATGCCGTGCACCACTTCCTCGTTCACCGAGGCGCAGATGGAAGACGGAAAACCGTAAAGTCCCTTGAAAGCAGCCCTGGCTCCCTGGGAAACGATAAACTTTTCCGCCAGGCTATCCAGTTCCCCAGTGGTAACCCCAGGCTGTACCGCCCGGCCCACAACCTCCAGGGTTTGAGCCACAACCCGACCCGCTTCGCGCATGATCTTCAGTTCTCTTTGCGATTTACAGCTAATCATAGCGCTATTTTATGAAGCCCTGGTAGCTGCGCATCAGCAAGTGGGACTCCACCTGCTTCATGGTATCCAGCGCCACGCCGACGACAATTAACAGGGCTGTGCCGCCGAAATAGACGTTGGGAATCTTGGTCGCCACCAGAACGAAGTTGGGAAGCACCGCAATAGCGGCCAAGAACACGGCCCCGGCCAGGGTTATCCGGCTGAGCACCCGCCCGATGTATTCGGCCGTAGGCCGGCCCGGGCGGTAACCGGGAATGAATCCCCCGTATTTCTTGATGTTGTCGGCCACGTCCACCGGGTTCATGATCACCGCCGTGTAAAAGTAGGTGAAACCGATGACCAGGACCACGTAGAGAATAGTTTGCGCCGGACCACCCCAACGCAAGGCGCTGTTGATCCAATCGACCGCCGGGTTCCCCTTGAACCAGCCGCCGAGGGCCTGAGGCAGAAACATGATGGAGGCGGCGAAGATGACGGGAATGACGCCGGCCTGGTTGACCTTCAGAGGGATATGCGAACTCTGCCCTCCGTATATGCGCCGGCCGACCACCCTCTTGGCGTACTGCACCGGGATGCGCCTCTCTCCCTGCTGCACCAGGATGATGCCGGCGATGACCACCGCGGCGATCACGGCCAGACCCAGAATACTCCACACCCCGATGGTGCCGGCGGCGATGTACTGGTACATGCGCACCGCCCCCGAGGGAATGCGCGACACGATGGCGGCGAAGATGAGGAGCGAAATGCCGTTGCCGATGCCTTTTTCCGTGATCTGCTCACCCACCCACATCAGGAAGGTCGAACCCGCCGTCAGGGCCAGGGCCACGAAAAGGTAGTTCCAGATATTAGGCGTATACAGGGCGCTACGCAGGCCCACGGCCATACCCATGGCCTGAATTAAGGACAGCCCCACGGTAGCGTAACGGGTGTACTGGGTAATCTTCTTTTGCCCTTCGGCGCCTTCCTTGGCCAGCTTCTCCAGGGCCGGTATCACCACCGTAAAGAGCTGCATGATGATCGAAGCATTGATGTACGGGATGATGCCCATGGCGAACACGGAAAAGTTCTTGAAGGCCCCGCCGGATATAATGTTGAAGAAGCCGAACAGCTGCCCCTGCGATATCAGGTTGGCGATGACCTGGGGGTTCACCCCCGGTACGGAAATAGCCACGCCCAGCCGGAAGACGAACAACATGGCCAGCGTAAACATAAGTTTCCGCCGCAGTTCCGAAACCTTCAGGGAAGACCTTAGCGTGTCAAGCATCTCCAGCATCTAAATCACCTCTGACCGGCCGCCCGCGGCACTTATTTTTTCACCGGCCGCCTTGGAAAACGAGTTGGCTTTTACGGTCAGGGCCCGTTCCAGGGTCCCCGACCCCAATATCTTTATGCCGTCGCCCAGTTTCTTGATCAAACCTTCCGCCACCAGGGCGGCCGGATCCACTACCGCCCCGTCTTCAAAACGGTTTAAGTCGCGCACATTGACAAATACAATTTCCTTCTTGAAGGGATAGTTGGTAAAGCCCCGCTTGGGCATCCGCCGCTGCAACGGCATCTGGCCGCCTTCAAAGCCCCGCCTTATGCTACCGCCGGAGCGGGCTTTCTGCCCTTTATGACCCCGGCCGGCCGTCTTCCCCTGGCCGGTACCGGTGCCCTGCCCCTTGCGGGTCGGCGGCCGGCGGGCCCCACGGGCGGGCTTTAGCTCCGCGAGATTCATGCCTGTTCCACCTCTCCCAGTTCTTCCACCCGCAAAAGAAAATCGACTTTGGCCACCATGCCCCGGATAGCAGGCGAGTCCTCCTGGACCACGGTCTGATTCATCTTCCTCAGGCCCAGCGTCCGTACCACCACGCGCTGTTTTTCCGGGCGTCCGATCAGGCTTTTGATCAGGGTAATCTTCAGTTTGGCCACCTTACCTACCTCCCGCCGCCGGACGGCTGCGCAGCCGGGCTACCTGCTCCGCTGTCTTCAGTTGGGCAATGGCGTCCATGGTCGCCCGTACCATATTGTTGGCATTGTTGGAACCCAGAGATTTGGTCAGGACATCCTTGACCCCGGCAATCTCCATAATAGCCCGTACCGCGCCCCCGGCAATCACCCCGGTACCGGGAGAAGCCGGCTTAATCAGCACCCGACCGGCGCCGAAGTGGCCGAGCACCTCGTGCGGCACGGTCGTACCCCGCATGGCGACCTGGACCATGTGCTTCTTGCCGTCCTCAATACCCTTGCGAATCGCCTCAGGTACTTCGGCCGCCTTGCCCAGGCCGGCCCCCACCTTACCCTTACCGTCGCCTACCACAACCAGAGCGGAGAAGGAGAACCGCCGGCCGCCCTTGACCACCTTAGCCACCCGGTTGATGAATACCACTTTCTCGGAAAACTCCTGGTTTTTTTGGTCGCCCCTACCCTGGCCTCTTTGGTAATCGCCCTTGACCACTTATTCCCCCCCTTAAAACTCCAGTCCCTCGGACCGGGCCGCCTCGGCCAGGGCTTTCACCCTGCCGTGGTAAAGATACCCTCCCCGGTCGAAGACCACCTTGTTAATCCCCAACCCCTGGGCCTTTTTGCCCAGAAGTTTGCCTACCTCTTCCGCCGCCGCCTTGTTGCCGCCGGAGATCTCCTTGAGTTCGGGGGACAACGTGGAAGCCGCGCACAGGGTCACTCCCCGCGCATCGTCGATTATCTGGGCATAAATGTTCGTATTGCTGCGGAAGACATTCAATCTGGGCCTTTCGGCCGTTCCGCACACCTTTTTGCGCACCCGCAGGTGTCTCTTAACCCTTAATACGTTATGCGACTGCTTCTTGATCACAGGCGCGCCCCTCCTTACTTCTTGCCCTTGCCGCCGGTCTTGCCGACCTTGCGCCGGACGACCTCGCCCTCGTAGCGGACGCCCTTGCCCTTGTACGGCTCGGGGGGACGGGAACGCCAGATCAGGGCCGCGAGCGCACCTACCTTTTCCTTGTCGATCCCCCGGACGATAACCCGGTTGGGGACGGGCACCTCAACTTGCAGACCCTCCCCGGGGTCTATCTCCACCGGGTGGGAATAGCCCAGGGCCAAAACCAGCTTTTCACCCTGTTTGGACGCCCGGTAACCTACGCCCACCAGTTCCAGTTGCTTATGGAAGCCGACGGTCACGCCCTGCACCATGTTGCTCAAAAGCGTACGCGAAAGGCCGTGCAGCGAGCGGTGCATTTTGTTGTCCGAAGGCCTCTCCACGTGCGCCACACCGTCGGTCAGGGAGATCTTCATGTCGCGGTGAAAATCACGGAAGAGAGTCCCTTTGGGGCCTTTCACCGTCACCGCGGTTCCCTCGATGGAAATTTCCACCCCCGGCGGCACCGGAATCGGCATTCTGCCTATCCTGGACATCTTATCACCTCGTTTTGGCTACCAAATGTAGCAGAGTACTTCGCCGCCCAGGCCTTCCTTCCGGGCGCGCCGGTCGGTCATGATGCCGTGGGACGTGGAGATAATAGCTATACCCAGCCCGCCCAGCACTTTGGGCACGCCGTCTTTCCTGGCATACACCCGCAGTCCCGGCCGGGAGATACGCTTTAGACCGGTAATAACCCGCATCCTGTGCTCCCCATATTTCAGGTAGAGCCTGATGATACCCTGCTTGCCATCGTCAACGAACTCGAAATCCTTGACAAAGCCCTCTTCCTTGAGGATAGAGGCGATGGCCTTTTTGACCCGGGATGCCGGCGCTTCGACCTTTTCGTGGCAGACCGTGTTGGCGTTACGAATGCGGGTCAGGAAGTCGGCAACGGGATCGGTCATGACCATCTTTCAAACCTCCTTTACCTACCAGCTTGCCTTCTTGATGCCGGGAATCTCCCCGCGGTAAGAAAGCTCTCTAAAACAGATCCGGCATATGCCGAACTTACGCATGTATGCGTGCGGCCGACCGCAGAACTTGCAGCGGTTGACATGGCGAACGGAAAACTTGGGGACCTGGTTGGCCCGGTTGATCATGGACTTCTTTGCCAAGACATCTCCCCCCTAACTGGCCTTAAACGGCATTCCCATTAATTTCAACAGTTCCCTGCCCTGCTCATCGTTCCTGGCCGTGGTGACGAAGGTGATGTCCATACCCCGCAGGCGGTCGATCTTGTCGTACTCCATCTCGGGGAAGATTAACTGCTCCTTGATGCCCATGGAGAAATTTCCCCGGCCGTCAAACGAGTTGGGTGAAATGCCCCGAAAGTCTCTCACCCGTGGCAGGGCCACGTTGAAAAGACGGTCGACAAACTCATACATCCGGTCGCCGCGCAGGGTCACCTTGCAGCCGATCCGCATGCCTTCCCGCAACTTGAAGGCGGCGATGGATTTCTTGGCCTTGGTCACAACCGGCTTTTGTCCGGTGATGATCATCAGGTCGCCTACCGCCGCGTCGATGGCCTTGGCGTTCTGGATGGCCTCACCCAGTCCCACGTTTATCACCACTCGCTCCAGGCGGGGCACCTCCATAATGTTGGCCAAAGAAAACCGCTTCATCATGGCCGGCACCACTTCCGACCGGAACTTGTCTTTCAACCTCGGCATGCCTTGAATCCCTCCTTGTGCCGGTTAGCCAAGCGACTCCCCGCACCTTTTGCAGTAACGCTCCTTGGTGCCGTCCTCCAAAAACCGCCGGCCTACCCTGGTGGGCTGGTTGCACTTACCACACATGAGCATGACGTTGGAGCTGTGGAGGGGAGCCTCCATCTCCACGATGCCGCCCTGCGGCAGCGCCCGGGTGGCACGCCGGTGACGCTTGACCACATTGACACCTTCCACCACTACCCGGCTCTTGGCGGGGTCCACGCGGATAATCTTTCCCCGCATGCCGGCGGACTTGCCGGTAATGACCAGCACGTTGTCCCCTTTCCTTACATGAACCCTGGGCATTTCCTAAAACCTCCGCCTCATAGCACTTCCGGGGCCAGCGATACGATCTTCATGAAGTCCCTGTCCCGCAATTCCCTGGCCACCGGTCCGAAGATGCGGGTGCCGCGGGGACTCTTGTCGTCTTTGATGATAACCGCCGCGTTTTCGTCAAATTTGATGTAAGAGCCGTCCGGCCGGCGGATCTCTTTCCTGGTGCGCACCACCACGGCCTTGACCACGTCGCTCTTTTTCACTACGCCGCCGGGCGAAGCCTCCTTGACCGCGCAGACGATGGTGTCGCCCACTCTCGCGTAACGGCGCAGACTGCCCCCGAGCACGCGAATGCACATCAGCTTTTTCGCTCCGGTGTTATCGGCCACGTTTAAGATGCTCTGCACCTGAATCACTTAGCAATACGCCTCCTGCGGTCGCTCACACTTTCGGGTCGCCCTAAATCTGGTGGCCCCGTCCCAGGATCTCCACCACCCGCCAGCGCTTTTCCTTGGAAAGCGGCCTGGTCTCCATGATGCGGACCCTGTCACCCGTGTGGCAACTGTTCTCTTCGTCGTGGGCCTTGAACTTGTTGGTACGCCTGATTGTCCGCCCGTAAAGGCGATGACGCACCAGACTCTCCACGGCCACCACCACGGTTTTATCCATCTTGTCGGATACCACTTTGCCCGTTTGTACCTTGCGCATGCCCCGGTCTTCCACCCGGTAACCCCCTTCCTGACCGTCAGGCCAATCTGATTCCGATTTCCCGTTCCCTGAGGATGGTCTTCGCCCGGGCAATGCTGTGGCGCACTTCCTTGAGGCGCATGTAGTTTTCCAGTTGCCCGGTGGCCAGTTGGAACCTCAGTTTGAAGAGTTCATCCTTCGAATCGACTAGCTTTTTGGCCAACTCCTCGTTGGAAAGTTCCCTCAATTCCTTCATTCCCATCTCTTCCGGCCCCCACCGGCAATAAGCCGGTGAACTCGCCGTTTCCTCCCTTCCCGCATCACGTCAGGAGAAGTGCCGGTAATACCCGCCTACGGAGAGACCTCGTCGCCGGTGGCGGGCTTACCAGAATCGCGCATCACGAACTTCGTCCGTATGGGCAGCTTGTGCGAGGCCAGGCGCAGGGCCTCCCGCGCCATCTCCTCCTCTATGCCGTCCAGTTCGAACATGATGCGCCCCGGCTTTACCACGGCTACCCAGTACTCGGGCGCGCCCTTGCCGCTGCCCATGCGGGTTTCCGCCGGCTTGGCCGTAATGGGTTTGTCGGGGAAAATCCTGATCCATACCTTGCCGCCGCGCTTGATGTAGCGGGTCATGGCGATACGGGCCGCCTCAATCTGCCGGCTGGTGATCCAGGAGGCTTCCACCGCCTGCAGCCCGAAGCTGCCGAAATTGAGCTCGGTGCCGCCTTTGGCCGGGCCGGCCAGGGACCCCCGGTGCTGCTTTCTGAATTTTACCCGCTTTGGAATGAGCATCTATAATGCGCCTCCTCGCGCCGCCACTACCTTCTTGGGCGCCGGCAGTATCTCGCCCCGGTAGATCCAGACTTTGACGCCGATCTTGCCGTAGGTGGTGTTGGCCTCGGTAAACCCGTAGTCGATGTCGGCGCGCAGGGTGTGCAGGGGCACCTTGCCCTCCGAGTACCACTCGCTGCGGGCGATTTCCGCCCCGGCCAGACGGCCGGCGCAGGCCACCTTGATGCCCTTGGCTCCCATGCGGACCGACCGGGTAACCACCTGCTTCATGGCCCGCCGGAACGCCACCCTCTTCTCGATCTGGGCCGCCACACTTTCCGCCACCAGTTGAGCGTCCAACTCGGGCACCTTGATCTCCACGATGTTGACACTCACCTGACGGCCGGTCATCTCTTCCAGCTTCTTGCGGAGGTTCTCCACCTCGGTCCCGCCGCGGCCGATAACGATGCCCGGCTTGGCCGTGTGAATGGTTACTTTCAGACGGTTGGCCGCCCGCTCAATCTGGATATTGGAGATGCCCGCCGCCCGCAGTTTCTGCGTAATAAAACGGCGTACGCCGACGTCCTCGTGCAAGAGCTTGGCAAAATCCTTTTTCTCGGCAAACCACTTGGCGTCCCAGTCCCTGATGATGCCTATGCGCATGCCCTTGGGATTAACTTTTTGTCCCATCGCCCTATTTCCCCCCCGTATCGGCCACGACCACCGTAATATGGCTGGTACGCCGGCGCCGGACATCCGCCCGTCCCATGGCCCTCGGAAACATGCGTTTCAAGGTCGGCCCTTCGTCCACGTACACCTGGGACACCACCAAATCGTCCGTAGCCATGCTGAAGTTGTGTTCGGCGTTGGCCACCGCCGATTTGAGCACTTTCTGCACGTGGCCGGTAGCCCGGTGCGGCACTGCCCGCAGCACGGCAAAGGCTTCGTCCACCTTCCGGCCGCGGATCAAATCCACCACCGGCCGTACCTTCCGGGCGGAAATGCGCAGGTGCTTCACTTTTGCGATTGCTTCCACGTCTATCCTACCCCCTATTTGAGCGCCGAGGAGCGCTCGGTATGCGACCCGTGGCCCCGGAACGATCTGGTCGGAGCGAACTCGCCCAGCTTGTGCCCCACCATGTCCTCGGTAATATAGACCGGAACGTGCTTTCTTCCGTCGTGCACGGCAACGGTGTGTCCCACCATTTGGGGGAAGATGGTAGAACGGCGGGACCAGGTCTTGATCACCCGCTTTTCCCCGTTGGCGTTCATTCGGTCTATCCGGCCGAGCAGCCGCTCTTCCACATAAGGTCCCTTCTTCAGTGACCGGCCCACTTCCAAACCCCCCTTTACCCTCTACTTGGCCCCCCGCCGCTTGACGATCATGCGATCCGAGGGCTTCTTCTTCTTCCTGGTGCGTGCCCCCAGAGCGGGCTTGCCCCAGGGTGTAACCGGGTTGCGACCGATGGGGGAGCGCCCCTCGCCGCCGCCGTGCGGGTGGTCGACCGGGTTCATGACCACGCCCCGGACGGTCGGGCGAATGCCTTTCCAACGATTACGCCCCGCCTTACCGATGGTAATGTTCTCGTGTTCCAGGTTACCCACCTGGCCTATGGTAGCCCGGCATTCCAAAGGTACCATCCGCATTTCGCCGCTGGGCAGCCGCACGTTAGCCAGCTTACCTTCCTTGGCCATCAATTGCGCCACCGCCCCGGCGGAACGGACCATCTGGCCACCCCGTCCGGGATACAGCTCGATGTTGTGGATGAGCGTGCCCACGGGGATGTTCTTAAGCGGCAGCGAATTGCCCGGTTTGATGTCGGCTTCCGCGCCGGACAGGATCTGAGCACCCACCTTCAGGCCGGCGGGCGCCACGATGTACCTCTTGTCCCCGTCGGCGTAATTGATGAGAGCAATCCGGGCCGAGCGGTTCGGGTCATACTCGATGGTGGCCACCTTGCCCGGCACGCCCACCTTGGCCCGCTTAAAATCGATGATGCGGTAGCGCTTTTTGTGCCCGCCGCCCTGGTGACGCACCGTGATGCGGCCCTGGGCGTTGCGGCCAGCCTGACGTTTCTTGCCGGCCACGAGGCTTTTTTGCGGCTGGTCGGTCGTAATCTCGGAAAAGTCCGCCACAGTGACGAACCGCCGGCCCGGCGAGGTAGGCTTAAACTTTTTAACCGGCATATCTTTTCCCCCCCTGCGATCTAGCCAAAGAGCCCCTGGTACATCTCGATTTTGTCACCGGGCTTCAGTGTAATGATGGCCTTCTTGATGTTGGCAGTACGCCCGGCCCTCGTGGCCCTTCCGATGCCGCCCGGACCGCCCCGTTTGGTCCGTCCCTTCTTGATCATGGTGTTCACTCCCACCACCGTCACCTTGAAGGTTTCCTCAACGGCCCTTTTAATCTCCACCTTATTGGCGCCCGGATTGACGACGAAGGTGTACTTCTCCTGACCGAAGAGTTTCATCGACTTTTCGGAAACCACCGGCCGGATCAAAATGTCGCGTCCCTCGTTCACTGGCCCAGCACCCCTTCCAGGGAAGCCACCGCGTCGGCCGTGATTACCAGCTTGGTATGTTTCAAAACCTCGTAGACGTTCACGTTCCTGGCCTCCATGGGCTTGATGCCCGGAATGTTGCGGGCCGAAAGATTAACGTTCTCTTCCGGGACAGCCGTTACCACCAGGGCCTGACCGGTAACGCTGAGCTTTTCCAGCACCCGGACCATGTCCTTGGTGCGCGGCCGCTCGAACTGCAACTGATCCAGCACCACCAGGTCGCCGCCGGCCACCTTGGCCGAAAGGGCCGATTTCAGGGCCAGACGCCGGACCTTGGCGGGCACCTTGTAGCGGTAGTCGCGCGGGTGCGGGCCGAAGACGATACCGCCGCCCCGCCAGATGGGTGAACGACTGCTGCCGGCGCGGGCCCGTCCGGTGCCCTTCTGCCGCCAGGGCTTGCGCCCACCGCCGCGCACCTCGCCCCTGGTCTTGGTGTCGGCCGTACCACGCCGCCGGTTGGCCATCTGCATGACCACCACCTCGTGCAGCACCGCCTCGTTGACCGGGACCCCGAACACCGCCTCGGACAGTTCCAGGGTACCGACTTGTTCACCTTCCATGTTGAACATGCTTACCGATGGCATAGAAATGCTCCTTCCTTAGGCTCAAACGGAGCGCACGGTTTCCCGGACGACGACCAGGGAGCCCCGGGGACCCGGCACCGCCCCTTTAACCGCCAGAAGGTTCCGGGCGGCGTCCACCCGGACCACTTCCAGGTTGAGCACCGTAACCCGCTCCGCGCCCAGATGGCCCGGCAGCTTGCGGCCCTTGAAAACGCGGGCCGGACCCTTGGCCCCCAGCGAGCCGGGGCGCCGGTGGTACTTGGAACCGTGGGCCATCGGTCCCCGGTGGAAGCCATGCTTCTTGATCCCGCCGGCAAAACCGCGGCCCTTACTGGTGCCGATCACGTCCACTCGTTCCCCCGACTGGAAAATGTCGCTCTTTATTTCCTCGCCCACCTCGTAAGTGCCTGCATCCACCAGGCGGATCTCCCTTAGAAAGCGGACCGCCTTGAGGCCCGCCTTGGCGAGATGTCCGCGGACGGGCTTGCTCACGAGGCGCACCCGGCGCTCCCCGAAGCCCAGTTGCACGGCATGGTAGCCGTCGCGCTCGGGCGTCTTCTTCTGTACAACTACGCAGGGCCCGGCTTCAATGACCGTAACCGGAACCGCCCGCCCATCCGCTAGGTACACCTGTGTCATACCCACTTTGCGACCCAAAATCCCTTTTGCCATTCCCTTATCCTCCTAAAGCCTTGCGAAAACGGGCTAGAGTTTGATCTCGATGTCCACCCCGGCCGGCAGGTCCAGCCGCATGAGGGCGTCCACCGTCTTGGGTGTGGGCTCCAAGATGTCGATGAGGCGCTTGTGCGTCCTCATCTCGAACTGCTCCCGCGAGTCCTTGTTAACATGGGGAGAACGCAAAATGGTATAGATACTGCGCTCGGTGGGCAAAGGAACCGGCCCGGCCACATGAGCCCCCGTCCGCTTGGCCGTATCCACTATCTTGAGGGCGGACTGGTCCAGCATGCGGTGATCGTAGGCCTTGAGCCTGATCCGTATCTTCTGGCTCTTCATACCCTAACCTCCCTTTCGGCCGGGGCGCAACCGCCCCTACTGGGCAATACCGGTCACCACGCCGGCGCCCACGGTACGGCCGCCCTCGCGGATGGCGAAGCGCAAACCTTCCTCAATGGCGATCGGTGTGATCAACTCCACACTGATCTTGACGTTGTCGCCCGGCATAATCATCTCCACCCCTTCGGGCAGCGTGACCACACCGGTCACGTCGGTGGTCCGGAAATAGAACTGCGGCCGGTAGCCGTTGAAGAACGGCGTATGACGGCCTCCCTCTTCCTTGCTCAGCACGTAGATTTCGGCCTCGTATTTCGTATGCGGCTTGATGCTGCCCGGTTTGGCCAGCACCTGCCCGCGCTCGATGTCCTTACGCTCCACGCCCCGCAAGAGACAACCGATGTTGTCCCCGGCTTCGCCCCGGTCCAGGATCTTGCGGAACATCTCCACGCCGGTCACTACTACCTTGCGCGGCTTATCACTCAAACCGACGATCTCGACCTCTTCCCCGGTCTTCACCGCGCCGCGCTCCACCCGGCCCGTGGCCACCGTGCCGCGGCCCGTGATCGAAAACACGTCTTCCACCGGCATCAGGAACGGCTTGTCAATTTCCCGCTGCGGTGTCGGTATGTATTTGTCCACCGCGTCCATGAGATCCCAGATCGACTGGCAGTCAGGACCCTTCTTGTCGGCGCATTCCATGCACTTTAAGGCCGACCCGGTAACGATCGGTATGTCGTCGCCGGGAAACTCGTAAGCGGACAACAATTCCCGGACTTCCATCTCCACCAGTTCCAACAGCTCGGGATCGTCGACCATGTCTGCCTTGTTCAGATAAACCACGATGTAGGGGACACCCACCTGGCGCGCCAGCAGGATGTGCTCCCGCGTCTGCGGCATGGGGCCGTCCGCCGCGCTCACCACCAGGATCGCCCCGTCCATCTGCGCCGCGCCGGTGATCATGTTCTTCACGTAGTCGGCGTGACCCGGGCAGTCCACGTGCGCATAGTGCCTATTGGACGTCTCGTACTCCACGTGCGCCGTGTTGATGGTTATGCCGCGCTCCCGCTCTTCCGGCGCGTTGTCGATCTCCTCGTACTTCTTCACCGTCGCCCCGCCCACCGTGGCCAAAGCCATCGTGATAGCCGCCGTCAACGTGGTCTTACCGTGGTCCACGTGCCCAATCGTACCTATATTGACGTGCGGTTTGGTGCGCTCATACTTTTGTTTTCCCACTGCCTTTTCCTCCTTAACTTTAGCAATACTTGTATTTTAACCCCGGCTCCTGGCGCTGATTCCCTCCGCAATGGAAGGAGGTACCTCGGCGTAATGGGCAAACTGCATGGTATAGGTACCGCGCCCCTGGGTCAGCGAACGAAGCGCAGTGGCGTAGCCGAACATTTCGGCCAGCGGCACCGTGGCCCGCACGACCTGGGCCCCGCCGCGCCGCTCCATCTCCTCGATGCGACCCCGGCGGGCGTTGAAGTCCCCCAGCACCTCACCCATGTATTCGTCCATCACGGTAATCTCCACCTGCATCAGGGGCTCCAGGAGCACGGGGCCGGCTTTGGCCGCGGCGTTCTTGAAAGCTATCGAACCGGCGATCTTGAAGGCCATCTCGGAGGAGTCCACCTCGTGGTAGGAACCATCAACAAGGGTAGCCTTGACGTCGATGACGGGATAGCCGGCCATAACCCCGTTTTCCATAGCCTCTTTGATGCCGTTTTCCACCGGGGTGACATATTCACGGGGAACCACCCCGCCGACAATCTTATTGACGAACTCGAAGCCGCTGCCCGGCTCGCCCGGTTCGAGATCGATCCAGACGTGGCCGTACTGACCGCGCCCGCCGCTCTGACGGATGAATCTCCCTTCGGACTTGACCTTTTTCCGGATCGTCTCCCGGTAGGCCACCTGCGGCCGGCCCACGTTGGCCTCTACCTTGAACTCGCGGGTCATGCGGTCGACGATGATCTCCAGGTGCAGCTCACCCATACCGGAAATGATCGTCTGGCCGGTCTCGGTATCGGTATGGACCCGGAAGGTCGGATCCTCCTCGGAGAGACGGTTTAGGGCCACGCCCATCTTCTCCTGATCGGCCTTGGTCTTCGGTTCGATGGCCACGGAAATAACCGGGGCCGGAAACTCGATTGATTCCAGGATTACCGTTGCCTTTTCGGCGCACAGGGTGTCGCCGGTAAAGGTCTGTTTGAAACCCACCGCCGCCACGATATCCCCGGTATATATCTCTTGGATATCCTCCCGGTGGTTGGCGTGCATGCGCAGGATACGTCCCACCCGCTCCCGGCGGCCCCGGGTGGCGTTATAGACGTAGGAGCCCTGGTTCAGTTTTCCGGAGTAGACGCGGAAGAAGGTGAGTTTACCTACGTAGGGATCGGCCATGATCTTGAAGGCCAGGGCCGAAAAAGGCTCGTCGTCGGAGGCTTTGCGGATGACTTCGTCGCCGGTTTCCGGGTCGATGCCCGTCACCTGGCCCACATCCGCGGGCGAGGGCAGGTAGTCCACGATGGCGTCCAGGAGCGGCTGCACCCCTTTATTCTTAAAGGAGGAGCCACAAAGAACGGGGATGAACTTTACCTCGAGCGTACCGGCCCGGATAGCCCTTTTCAGTTCTTCCTCGGTCACGGGGACCCCTTCCAGGTACTTCTCCATCACGACCTCATCGCACTCGGCGGCCGCCTCCAAAAGCTTTTCACGGTATTCATCCACCAGCTCGCGCATGGCCTCGGGCACCTCGCCCTCGTATGCCTGCACGCCCAGATCGTCGGAATAGGTCAGGGCCGTCCCGTGGACCAGGTCCACCAGGCCCACGAAGCCGTCCTCCGCGCCGATCGGCAGTTGCAGGGGAACAGGATTGGCCCCCAGTCGTTTTTCGATCATGCTCAGAACCTCGAAAAAGTCGGCGCCGATGCGATCCATCTTATTGACGTAGGCCACCCGGGGTACCCCGTATTTATCGGCCTGACGCCACACGGTTTCTGACTGCGGCTCCACGCCGCCGACTGAGCAAAAAACAGCGACCGCACCGTCAAGCACGCGCAGGGAGCGCTCTACTTCCATGGTGAAGTCCACGTGCCCGGGTGTGTCGATAATGTTGATAACGCAATCCCGCCACAGGCAGGAGGTAGCCGCCGAAGTAATGGTAATGCCGCGCTCCTGCTCCTGCACCATCCAGTCCATCGTGGCCGCACCATCATGTACCTCGCCCATCTTGTGCACCTTACCGGTGTAAAACAGGATGCGTTCGGTCGTCGTGGTCTTCCCGGCATCGATATGGGCCATAATCCCGATATTACGCGTCTTGCTTATTTCTATTGCGCGCGGCATAGTTTTTCACCTCCCTACCACCGGTAATGGGCAAAGGCCTTGTTGGCTTCCGCCATCTTGTGGGTGTCTTCCCGCTTCTTTACCGAAGCGCCGGCGCTGTTGGCCGCATCCATCAATTCGGAAGCCAGCTTTTCCCGCATGGACTTGCCGGTCCGCAGCCGGGCGTAATTGGTAAGCCAGCGGATCGCCAGCGTCTGGCGCCGGTCGGGCCGTACCTCGATGGGCACCTGGTAGTTGGCACCACCCACCCGCCGGGCTTTGACCTCCAGAACCGGCATGACGTTCTTGATGGCCTGATCGAAAACCTCCAGGCCGTTTTTCCCAGTCTTCTTACTGATGATATCCAGGGCGCCGTAAACGATGTCTTCCGATATGGATCTCTTGCCGTCCCACATCATCTGGTTGATCAATTTGGCCAGCACCACGCTGCCGAAGACCGGATCGGGCAATACATTCCGTCTGCCCTTACTTCCCCTTCTGGGCATCCTCTTCCCCCCTTTGCCTTAAAAGCTGCAAACTCTATTTCTTGCCCTTGGCCCGCTTGGCCCCGTACTTGGACCGGCCCCGGTTCCTGTTCTGCACCCCGGCGGAATCCAAAGCTCCCCGGATCACGTGGTACCGGACGCCCGGCAGGTCCTTGACCCTGCCTCCCCGGATCAGGACCACCGAGTGCTCCTGCAGGTTGTGACCAATGCCGGGGATGTACGAAGTTACCTCGATCCCGTTGGTAAGCCGCACCCGGGCCACCTTGCGCAGGGCCGAATTTGGCTTCTTGGGCGTGGTGGTGTAGACCCGCGTGCAAACGCCGCGCTTTTGCGGGCATTCCTTCAGGGCCGGCGCGTTCGATTTTTTCTCCATCTGGGCCCGGCCCTTACGCACGAGCTGACTGATCGTGGGCATTCCAACACCTCCTTCTACGGTTGATCCTTTAATAACGAGGCACAGGCGCATCCCACGTCTATGCCGCACAGCTTACCCAAAACACGCATGCTCTCCACTTCCACCACCTTGACCTGCCGTTCCCGGCAGGCCCCGAGCACCGGTTCCACCACGCGGCGCTCCGCGTCCCGGGCTATGTACACCGTGTGGGCCTGGTCCTTTTCGATGGCTTTGAGAGTCTGCTTGGAACCTACGGTCTTGTTTCGGGATTGTGCTAACCTGTGCAAGGCCAATACCCCCCACCAGGAAATCGCACCCCACTATATTAGCAAAAAGGAAGGACTCTTGTCAAGGAGAATAAAAAGCCGAACCCGCCGGCCCTTCTCGGCGCGCCCCGGGGGGGGCGCTCGTAAGTCCCCCTACGTCACATAGCCTTCATCTTCCCCATTCGGCCGGTACGCCGGCGCCGTCACCTCGATGTAGCGGTAGCGGGGCATTCCGGTACCAGCCGGCACTAGTTTGCCGATAATCACATTTTCTTTCAGCCCCAGGAGCGGGTCCGTCTTGCCCTTGATGGCTGCTTCCGTCAGAACCCGCGTGGTTTCCTGGAAGGAAGCGGCCGAAAGGAAGGAATCGGTGGCCAGTGAGGCCTTGGTGATGCCCAGGAGGACCGTCCGGCCGGTGGGCGGCTGACCATTGGCCGCTGTCACCCGCCGGACCTCCTCCTCGAACTCAAACATGTCGATCAGGCCGCCTGGCAGGAGGATGGAATCGCCGGCTTCATCCACCTTTATTTTGCGTAACATCTGGCGCACCATGACCTCAATGTGCTTGTCGTTGATATCCACACCCTGCAACCGGTACACCTGCTGCACCTGCTGCAGGAGATAGACCTGGACCCCGTGTATGCCCTTGATCTTCAGCATGTCGTGGGGATTGACGCTGCCCTCGGTCAACTCGTCGCCGGCCGACACCGTAGCGCCGGAACGAACCCTGAGGCGGGCGCCGTAGGGCACCTGGTAGTTGAAATGCTCCCCGTCCTCCGCGGTGATCTCCAGTTCGCGGCGGCCCTTGACCTCCTTGGCCACCACCACCCCGTCGGCGTCGGCGATCAAGGCCTGGCCTTTCGGCCGCCGGGCCTCGAAGAGCTCCTCCACCCGGGGCAGACCCTGAGTGATGTCGTCGCCGGCCACACCTCCGGTATGGAAGGTACGCATGGTCAACTGGGTGCCCGGCTCGCCGATACTCTGGGCCGCGATGATACCCACCGCCTCGCCGATGTCCACCATGCGGCCGGTGGCCAGGTTGCGGCCGTAACATTTTATGCAGACCCCGTAGCGGCTGCGGCAGGTGAGCACCGAACGGATCTTGACGGAGGTGAACCCCGCGCGGGCGATGGCCTGGGCCTGTTCCTCGGTGATCTCCTGATCGCCCCAGGCCAGCACCTCGCCCGTTTGGGGATGAACGATGTCCTCCAGAAGAATTCGCCCGCTGATGCGCTCCTCCAGCTTCTCGATGGTTTCCGTGCCGTCCCGGATCTCC
>DATKUX010000042.1:0-6704 GCA_035530395.1 Spirochaetia bacterium | reverse complement strand
GTGTGGGCGCAATGACCGATCCCTCAGTAACCTTGCGGTAACGGATCTGCTGCCAAGTTGGACAGACTTACAGCGTGGGTGCCCCTGGTCGGCGCTGTTGAAAACGTTGACAGACACCGGGCCGTATTGTACCCAGTTGAGTGGGATCCGCGCAATATGTCGACACCTTGCTCCCCGAGCAGGGCCGTCGCTTTGCGAACGGAATCTCCTCCCTTTATGGAAGGAGTAGTTCAACCGGCAGGCTTGTCAGTATAATCAACGGTCAGAGAAATAGCGGGACATTGTTTGCCATAAGCGTAGGTGTAGCTACGTATCCCGACGATGGCGATGATGCCGACAAACTAATATTTGGCCGACCAAAGGATGTGCCGGAACAAGAAGAATAGTAGAGGATTTTGACCCGACAGAACCGATATTTACGTCCGGTCCCGGGCACCTCAGTTACAGTGCCCGGACGGCCGATGGCGGCCGGGACAGTCCCGGGGCATGACCGCATGAAAAATGCCTTCCCGGCCGCAGAATTATTTTGGTATTCCGTGAAAATCTTTCTTGACACCATGTCCAGTATGTGCTAATATATCTAGGTGTCCCTTGGATCTTCCAAGGTTATGGCACCTTGCCATTCCATGTATTTGGTGGATGATATTTGTCTATAATATGCTGGATGGGGAGCCGGACGGGAAGAGGGTAAAAGGCGAGGTATTGTACTAGACAAGGCCTTGCTTTTCGTTGTTTGTCCATACCCTATTTTTGTTTTTGGGAGTGATGCTCGCTCGATGTTCATGGAAAAAGTCGGCGGCCGTGACCGCATGAATTTTGCCCGGTTGAAGGAGGTACTGGAACTTCCCAACCTCATAGAAGTGCAACGCAATTCTTATAACTGGTTTCTGCGGGAAGGGCTACGGGAGGTTTTCTCCGACGTCTCGCCCATTCAGGACTTCACCGGCAATCTGGTGCTGGAGTTTTTGGACTACAACCTGGGTGAGCAGAAATACTCGGTAGGAGAATGCAAGGAGCGGGATGTTACGTTTGCCGCGCCCCTGCGGGTCAAGGTCAGGCTGATCAACAAGGAGACCGGCGAGGTTAAGGAGCAGGAGGTCTTCATGGGGGATTTTCCCCTCATGACCGACAAGGGTACTTTCATTATCAACGGTGCGGAGCGGGTTATCGTCAGCCAGCTCGTCCGCTCTCCCGGCGTGTACTTTGCCGACCAGTTGGACCAGCCCAGCGGCAAGAAGCTTTTCACCGCCACCATCATCCCCAACCGGGGAGCCTGGCTGGAATTTGAGACCGACGTCAACGACCACATCTTTGTAAGGGTGGACCGCACCCGCAAGATTCCTGCCACCATTCTGATCAAGGCCCTGGGCTGGGGCACCAATGCCCGGGTGGTGGAACTGTTCGACGAAAACAAAAACATACAGGAAACCCTTTCCCGGGACAACGCGGACTCGGAAGAGGACGCCCTGGTGGAAATTTACAAGCGCCTGCGGCCGGGTGAACCGCCCACGGTGGAAAGCGCCCGTACCCTCCTGGAGACCCTGTTTTTTGACCCCAAGCGCTACGATTTGGGGCATGTAGGTCGCTACAAAATTCAAAAGAAACTCAAGCACGGTATCCTTTACCGCTTCCGGGAGGAAGGCGGCGAAACCGAGTGGGACCCCTATCTGAACAAGGAAGTTCCCAAGGCGCGGGAGTTTCTCCGGGAGCTTACTCCCACCGACGTGGTGGAAACGGTACGCTTCCTGCTAAAACTGATGGACGGCGAGGGTCAGGTGGACGACATCGACCATCTGGGCAACCGGCGCCTGCGTTCGGTGGGGGAGTTGCTGCAGAATCAGTTCCGGATCGGCCTTTCCCGCATGGAGAGGGTGGTTCGGGAGCGCATGACCATCCAGGACGTCGACGTGATCACACCACAGGTGCTGATCAACATCCGGCCGGTGGTGGCGGCCATCAAGGAGTTTTTTGGTTCCTCGCAGCTTTCCCAGTTTATGGACCAGACCAACCCCCTGGCCGAGCTGACCCATAAAAGGCGGCTTTCGGCCCTTGGCCCGGGCGGTCTTTCGCGAGAGCGGGCCGGCTTCGAGGTACGTGACGTCCATCACTCCCATTATGGCCGCATGTGCCCCATTGAGACGCCCGAAGGTCCCAACATCGGCTTGATCGGTTCGCTGTCCTGCTATGCCCGGATCAACGACTTCGGCTTTATTGAGACGCCCTACCGCAAGGTGGACAGGGAAAGCAGCCGGGTCACCGAAGAAATCGTTTACCTGACGGCCGACGAAGAGGAAGACAAGACCATCGCCCAGGCCAACATCGAACTCGACGAGGCCGGCTATTTCCAACAAAAGCGGGTCAACGCCCGCCGGGGCCCCGACATCATCATAATCGAACCGGACAAGGTGGACCTGGTGGACGTGTCTCCCAAACAAGTGTTCTCGATCGCAACGGCCATGATTCCTTTCCTGGAGCACGACGACGCCAACCGGGCCCTGATGGGCGCCAACATGCAGCGCCAGGCCGTGCCGCTGTTAAAGGCCGAGGCCCCCTTCGTGGGTACCGGCGTGGAGGGCAAGGCCGCCCGGGACTCCGGATCGGTTGTGCTGGCCGCCCGGGCCGGTACGGTGGTTAAGGCATCGGCCAACGAAGTGACCGTCCGGGCCGACACTGGTCAGTTGGACGTCTACCGGTTGTTGAAATTTACCCGCTCCAACCAGGGCACCTGTGTCAACCAGAAGCCGGTGGTCGCGAGAGGTCAGCGGCTGGAAAAGGGCGACCTCATCGCCGACGGGCCTTCCACCGACCAGGGCAATCTGGCCCTGGGACGCAACATCCTGGTGGCTTTCATGCCCTGGGAGGGCTACAACTACGAAGACGCCATCCTGGTGAGCGAAAAGGCGGTCAAGGAGGATTTTTTCACCTCCATCCATATTGAGGAGTACGAGTGCGACGCCCGCGATACCAAGCTGGGACCGGAGGAGATCACCCGGGACATCCCCAATGTGGGCGAGGACATATTGAAGGACCTGGACGACCGGGGCATCATCCGGACGGGAGCCGAGGTCCGGCCGGGCGACATCCTGGTCGGCAAGGTTACTCCCAAGGGTGAAACGGAGCTGACGGCGGAAGAGAGGCTCCTGCGGGCCATTTTCGGTGAGAAGGCGCGCGAGGTGCGGGATACTTCCCTGCGGGTGCCCCACGGTGAGTCCGGCAAGATCGTGGACGTCAAGGTCTTTACCCGCGATAACGGGGACGAGTTGTCTCCCGGCGTGAATCAGCTGGTACGGGTATACGTGTCTCAAAAGCGCAAGATTTCCGAGGGGGACAAGATGGCCGGGCGGCACGGCAACAAGGGGGTCATCGCCCGCATCCTGCCTGAGGAGGACATGCCCTTTCTACCGGACGGCACACCTATCGAAATAGTGCTCAATCCGCTGGGGGTGCCATCACGCATGAACCTGGGCCAGGTGCTGGAAGCGCACTTGGGCTGGGCGTCCAAGGCGTTGGGTTTCGCGATGATCACCCCGGTTTTCAACGGGGCCCGGGAAGAGGACCTGGCCAACATCTTTGTCCAGGCCAAGCTCCCCGAGGGAGGGAAGATAACCCTGTACGACGGCCGGACAGGGCAGGCCTTCGACAACCAGATTACCGTGGGTTACGTTTATATGCTCAAGCTGGCCCACCTGGTGGATGACAAGATCCACGCCCGCTCCACCGGCCCTTACTCCCTGGTCACCCAGCAGCCGCTCGGCGGCAAGGCCCAGTTCGGCGGTCAGCGTTTCGGCGAGATGGAGGTCTGGGCCTTGGAAGCCTATGGGGCGGCCTACACCCTACAGGAAATCCTGACCGTGAAATCGGACGACGTGGTTGGCCGCGTCAAAACCTACGAGGCCATTGTCAAGGGCGAAAACGTTCCCGAGCCGGGCGTGCCGGAATCCTTCAAGGTGCTGATCAAGGAACTGCAGAGTCTGTGCCTGGACGTGCGCGTGCTTTCGGGAGACGACCGGGAAATCGAAATCAAGGAAGTCGAGGAAGACGTCATCGAGACGGCCAAAGAGCTTGGTATCGATATCCACGAGGCGGAAAGGCCGGAAGAGGACTACGCCGAGGAGAGCGACGAGGAGTTTGACGAAGAGTTTCTGAACGAAGACTTCGGTTTGGACGCCGAAGAGGGAGAGGAAGAGAATTAGTTCCGAGAGAGGTGTAAACCGCTTGCTGGAATTGAACAATTTTGACCGCATCAGGATCGGACTGGCTTCGCCCGGTCAGATCAGGGAATGGTCAAGCGGCGAGGTCAAGAAACCGGAGACCATCAACTACCGGACCCTCAAGCCCGAAAGGGACGGCCTGTTTTGCGAGCGCATTTTCGGCCCCTCCCGGGACTGGGAGTGCCACTGCGGCAAATACAAGAGGGTAAGGTATAAGGGGGTCATCTGTGACCGTTGTGGCGTGGAAGTAACCCGGTCCAAGGTGCGCCGGGAAAGGCTGGGCCACATTGAACTGGCCGCGCCCGTTTCCCACATCTGGTACTTCAAGGGGATACCCAGCCGCATGGGGCTCCTGCTGGACATGTCGCCCCGCGCCCTGGAGAAGGTCCTCTACTTCGTGTCGTACATAGTCATCGATCCCGCTGACACTCCTCTAGTGAAGAAGCAACTCCTCTCCGAATCCGAGTTCCGGGATATGCGGGACAAACACGGGCAGTCTTTCCGGGCTCTGATGGGGGCCGAGGCCATTATCGAACTGCTGGAAGAGATCGATCTGGGCGATATGTCCGCCGACCTGCGCATCGAACTGCGGGACGTCACCGGGCAACGGCGCATCCGGGCCATCCGGCGCCTGGAGGTGGTGGAGTCTTTCCGTAAGTCCGGCAACCGGCCGGAATGGATGATCATCAGCGTGGTGCCGGTCATCCCGCCTGAGCTCAGACCAATGGTGCAACTGGACGGTGGGCGCTTCGCCACCTCCGACCTCAATGACCTGTATCGCCGGGTCATCAACCGCAACAATCGTCTGAAAAGGCTTTTGGACCTGGGGGCGCCGGACATCATCGTCCGCAATGAGAAGCGCATGCTGCAGGAGGCGGTGGACGCCCTCATCGACAACGGCCGGCGGGGCCGGCCGGTTACCGGGCCTGGCAACCGGCCCCTGAAGTCGCTGTCCGACATGCTCAAAGGCAAGCAGGGCCGATTCAGACAAAACCTGCTGGGTAAAAGGGTGGATTATTCGGGGCGTTCGGTGATCGTGGTGGGCCCCGGACTGGCCTTGCACCAGTGCGGGCTACCCAAGGAAATGGCGCTGGAACTCTTCAAGCCTTTCGTCATGAAGCGTCTGGTCAACGACGGCCACGCCCACAACATCAAGAGCGCCAAGCGTATGGTGGAAAGGGTGCGCCCCGAGGTTTGGGATGTTCTGGAGGAGGTTATTTCCGAACATCCGGTGCTCTTAAACCGCGCTCCCACCCTGCACCGCCTGGGCATTCAGGCTTTTGAGCCGGTGCTGGTCGAGGGGAAAGCCATCCAGATCCATCCCATGGTATGTACCGCCTACAACGCCGACTTCGATGGCGACCAGATGGCGGTGCACGTGCCGCTGTCGGCGGAAGCCCAGGCCGAGGCCCGTCTGCTGATGCTGTCGGCCAACAACATCTTAAACCCCAAAGACGGCCATCCGGTGGCCATTCCCACTCAGGACATGGTCTTGGGCTGTTACTACCTCACTATGGACCGCAAGGGGTCTCTGGGCGAAGGCAAGGCCTTCCGGGATCCGGAGGAGGCCATGATGGCCTACCAGACCGGCGCGCTCAGCCTGCAGGCCCAGATCAAGGTGCGCATGCCGGACGGCAGCCGAAAGGAAACCACGGTGGGGCGCTTATATTTCAATGAAGTCATTCCGCCGGAAATTGGATATATCAACCAGGTCGCGGACAAAAAGGCGCTTAGCCGGATCGTGGACGCTTGTTACCGCCAACTGGGCTTTGCGCCGACCTCGAAGCTGCTGGACGGGCTTAAGAAGCTTGGTTTTACCTATGCCACCCGGGCGGGAGTAACCATCGGCATTAATGACATCATTATTCCCGGGGAGAAGAAAGGTATTCTGAAGGAAGCGGACCAGCTGGTGGATCAGGTGGAACAACAGTTCAGGAAGGGCCTGATCTCCGACGACGAGCGCTACCGCAAGGTCATCGACATCTGGACCGCCGCCACCGAGAACGTTACCAGCGCCATGATGAAGGCTCTGGACAAGTTCAATCCGGTTTACATGATGGCCAATTCGGGAGCCCGCGGTAACATCCAGCAGATCCGGCAGCTGGCGGGCATGCGCGGTCTGATGGCCGACCCTTCCGGGCGGATCATCGACCTGCCCATCAAGGCCAACTTCCGGGAGGGTCTGACCGTGCTGGAGTACTTCATCAGTACCCACGGTGCCAGAAAGGGTCTCGCGGACACGGCCCTTCGGACCGCCGATTCCGGCTACCTGACCCGGCGCCTGGTGGACGTGGCGCAGGACGTCATCATCCGCGAGGAGGATTGCCGGACCACCATCGGTATCGAGGTGGAGGAGATCCGGGACGGCACGGAAACCATCGAGAAGCTGGAGGAGCGCATCAGCGGGCGAATTCTTCTGGAGGACATCGTTCATCCCCAAACGGGCGAGGTGCTGGCCTGGGGCGATCAGGAGATCACCGAGGAACAGGCCCA
>DATKUX010000041.1:0-11024 GCA_035530395.1 Spirochaetia bacterium | reverse complement strand
AGAATGATGAGAATACCGATGGGCACATTGATGGTAAAGATTATATGCCAGTCGAAGTGGTCGATCAGGTAGCCGCCCAGAACCGGGCCGAAGGCTGGCGCCGCGGCCATGGCAATGCCCCGGGTGCCCAGGGCCACCCCGATCTTGTCGCGGGTGACGATCTGGTAGGTGTAGGCGGTGGTCACCGGCATGATCGCTCCCCCGCCTATCGCCTGGATAACGCGGGCTGCGATCAGGAAGTTCTCGCTGCTGGCCACACTGCAAAGGGCGGATCCCAGGGTGAAAATGCCCAGGGAGATAAGGAAGATATTCTTGATACCCAGGCGGTCGCCGAAGTAGCCGGTAACGGGAATGGTCACCCCGGCCGACAGGAGGTAGCCCGTGGTCACCCACTGGATGCTGTCGACACCCACGCCGAAAATGGCCATCAGTTTGGGTATGGCCACATTGACGATGCTGGTGTCGAGAAAGGCCATAAATGCGCCGCCCATCAGGATGAAGAGCTGGAGCCACGGGATTCGGGACGAAGGCTGGTGCAGTATGGTTTCCCCGTTCAATATCGTTCCCCCTCAGGTCCGTTGTCCCGTTCGAGCATCTTCTGCAGTAACAGGTGCAACTGGTCCTGTTCCCCGGCATTCAAACGGTTCAGAAAAGCAGTCATGGCCTGGGTCCATTTCTCTTGCCAGTTTCGTAATACCGCCTGGCCGGTGGCGGTAAGGGCCAGGCTTACCCGGCGCTCATCGGCAGGGTCACGTTCGCGTGCGACCAGACCCTCCTTTTCCAGCCGCTTGATGGCGATGCTGACCGAACTCTGGGTCAGGCCCACCCTGCGGGCCAGTTCGCCCACCCTTTGCTCTCCGTGCCAGTTAAGGGCTTTGAGGAGGATGAATTGCTGGACGGTTACCTCGCCCTTTTTGACCGGATGGGAAATCCGGTGGACGCTGCGGAGGAGGTCCCATAACAAATCCGCCGTCGGATTGGCCTTTGCTTCTTGCTGCGCCAAGATAATCACCCCCTTATAGTTTAAGTGTAAAATATATGGACTGTCAAATATATTAACCATTGATTCAATAATTCCGCGGCTCGCTTTGCAGGGACGAATGGTTGTGGTAAAATGGAAGCCGTAAGTTTTGGTAATCATCCTCGCCGGGAGGTGGCTGGCTGCCGGGAGGCGGCCGGGGGATTTGCACGTACTTGTGATTAACGGCCCCAATCTCAACCGCACCGGGTACAGGCAACCGGAGGTCTACGGCTCTTTGACCCTGGAGGACATCAACGGCCAGTTGAACAGGTTGGCCCTGACCCTGGGAATGCGCTTGACCTTCTTTCAGTCCAATCACGAAGGTGAACTGGTGGATTTTTTGCAGGGAAGCGCTGCCGGGGCCCAGGGAATCATCATTAATCCCGGCGCCCTGACCCACTACGGCTACAGCCTGCGCGACGCGCTACAGGATGCCGGACTGCCGGCCATCGAGGTCCACCTCTCCAATATTCATGCCCGTGAGGAGTTCCGCCGTCATTCCGTGCTGGCTCCGGTGCTTACGGGGCAGGTAGCGGGGTTGGGCAGCCAGGGTTACCTTTTGGCCCTGCGGGCCCTGGCCCATATCGCGGGGGTAGCGGGATGCTGAGCCGGGTGGAGCGGGTACGGGCCCAGTTGCCGGAACGCGGCCTTTGCGGGCTTATCGTTCTGCGGCGGGCCAACGTGCAGTACTTGAGCGGTTTCTCCGGCTCTAACGCGGCCCTCTACATAGACGCCCAGGGGGCGTTTCTCCTCAGTGATTTCCGGTACGCCGAACAGGCGGCCGCCGAGAGTCCCGCCTTCACCTTCGTACTGGTAAAGGGCAGTCTTCTCGATGCCGTGGCCGACCTGGCCCGGGAGCGCCGGTGTGGCGACGCCGGGGTGGAGGACGACTACCTGTCCTACCGGGACTTTTGTCACCTGGGCGGGAAGATGGCCTGCGCCCTGAAGCCGGCCGCCGGCCTGGTGGAAAAAATGCGGCTGGTCAAGGATGAGGGTGAAATCGAGGCCCTGGCCCGGGCCTGCCGGTTGGCCGATGAAGCCCTGGCTGAAATCCTGCCTCACGTGCGGCCCGGGGTGACCGAGAACGAGGTAGCGGCACGGCTGGAATTCGTTATGCGCCTCAAAGGTTCCGAGGGCGCCTCCTTCGAGACCATTGCCGCTTCCGGGCCGCGTTCGGCAATGCCGCACGCTACCGCCTCGGAACGCCTGCTCCAGACGGGCGACCTGGTGACCCTGGATTTCGGGGCCGTGTGGCGGGGATATCATTCCGATATGACCCGAACCTTTGTCCTGGGCGCACCCTCTCCGGAACAGGAGCGGATCTACCGCCTGGTTCTTGAAGCCCAGGCCCTGGGAGTGGAGGCCGTCCGGCCGGGTATCGCTACGAAGGCGGTGGACGCCCTGGTCCGGGACAAGATCACCGCGGCCGGCCACGGTGAACATTTCGGCCATGCCACCGGCCACGGGGTGGGACTGGCGGTGCACGAGAACCCCCGCCTGGCCGACAAGGACGAAACGGTGCTGGCCCCGGGCATGGTGGTTACCGTGGAGCCGGGCGTGTATATACCCGGGTTCGGCGGGGTGCGAATTGAAGACTCGGTCCTGGTTACGGACAAGGGGCACCGGGTCCTGACGGGCGCGCCCAAGGTTTTTGTATTGCAGTGAGAAACTGGGAGGAGAGAGACGTTTGATTTCAACGAACGATTTTCGGACCGGCCTGACCATTGAACTGGATGGTGACGTGTTCCAGGTGGTTGAGTTTCAGCACGTCAAGCCGGGCAAGGGATCGGCTTTTGTGCGGACCAAGCTGAGAAACCTGAGAACCGGGGCGGTCATAGAAAGGACCTTCAATGCCGGGGAGAAACTGCCGCGGGCCCGCATCGAGAAGCGCGAGGTGCAGTACCTGTACAAGGACGGCGCCAGCTATAATGTCATGGACACGGAGTCGTACGACCAGATAGCGCTTTCCACGGAGGAACTGGGCGATGCCGTCAAGTATCTCAAGGAAAACACGAATATTGTCCTGCTGAGTTTTCAAGGTAAGCCCATGGGCGTGGAAATGGCCAATTTCGTTGAACTCGCCGTGGTGGAAACCTCACCCGGTATCAAGGGGGATACCGCCTCCGGGGGCACTAAGCCGGCCACCCTGGAAACCGGTCATACAGTGAATGTCCCGTTCTTCATCAACGTGGGCGATGTTCTGCAGATCGACACCCGTACCGGCAACTACCTGAAGAGGGCTTAGGACCGGAGGGATCCGGCGCATCGTGGCCGGAAGTAACCACATGTGGCAGAACAATTTAAAAATAAGTCCTAGGTTTGCGCTAACTCAGCGATGCGCTGGTTAGCGTTACCTTTGTACAGGCCGCCGTGGTAGCAGATTACCGTCTCAATGTCGTATTCGGAGAGCCTATTCAGTGATCTTTTCGCTTCTTCCCTGTCAAAAGTCAGTTGGGGGTTCATTTTGGCCAACCGGCCGTCGATAACGGTTAGGGCATCTCCAGCCACCAGGGTCCTGCTTGGTTGATGGTACAGGCAGATATGCCCCGGCGTGTGGCCCGGGGTGCTGATCACGGTAATTCCACCACAGTACGGCAATTCTTCTCCATCACCCACCGCCCGGTCAACGTCGGCCTTAGGAGGGTTCTCCAGGGCGGTCTTCAATGCTTGGCGCTTCTCCTCCGGTACATCGGGCGGCAAAGAGGCGAGTGCATGGGTAATGGCCTCCGGCGTTATCTTAACCGGTCTTTTCTCGCCCTCAATGTAAGGCTTTTCCACGGCACTGGCCAATACTTCGGCTTTTTGGGGTAATGCATTCACAATTGCCGGCAAACTGCCAATATGGTCGATATCCGGGTGGGTAATAATTATCTTGCTCAGCTTGTCAAAAGGTACCTGGGCCTTCTCCATTGCCTCGCGAAATAAGGGGAGTTGGCCGGGATATCCCGCATCTACCAAGATCACCTCATGCCCGTCCCAGAAAAGCGTGGGATGAATGACCTTTGCCTTTCCCATAATAACCGCCGAAATCTCCAGCATTTCCACTCCATTGGCTATTTGCACGTCAATCCTCCAAGCGGTTGTTTATAGCGTGGCAGCCAGCTACTTCAAAGGTCACAAATACTAGCACTTTTGCTGCTCAAAGCAAATGAATCCAATCCCGCCTACCATAAAGGATTCTCACAACAGAAACCGTTTCATCCATTTCCGATACAATGTAAAAGATAATATAATTACCTACCATTATTTTTCTTAGCCCTTGAGTAGCCAGATTTTCGTCAGAAACCAGGTTGTGGCGCAACGGAAGCTCCGCCAAACTCATAACAGAAGTTTTGATTTCCTTCACAAATCTTTTAGCAACCAGTGGCTCCTTGAGATCATAGGCGATATATGAGGATATGTCCTTAAGATCTTGAGCGGCGCTCTGAGTCATAAGAACCCTGAAGGTTTTCATTATTCAAGGCCATCCTCAATTTGCCTGAACGCATCTTCTGCTGGAATAAATTTGTTGTGTTTCAAGTCATTGATACCCTCGTTAAGCAATTTATAAAGTTCGAACTTGCCTGCAAGCCTTTCAAAGGTCTCAATACTCATGACAGCCAAATCACCCTGGCCATTCTTCGTAATGTAAATAGGCTCAGAATATTTGTGGCAGAACTCCGAAATCTCGTTGTATTTATTTCTTAAGTCGGAACTCGGTCGAATAGATGGCATTACAAACACCTCCGTATTGATATAATATATGCATATTCTATCAATATTTTGATATGAAGTCAAGTCGACTTGCCTTCAAGGAATCCACCCGGGCTCCGGAGCCGGCCAGCGTTTAAAGCGTATCTCCACCCGGGCATAATATGTCCAGGAATCGCTGCAGGTTATGTTCACGGGAGGGATTGTTGTGGCCGACCTAAAGGAACGGGTGTCGTATCTGAAGGGATTGTCTTCCGGCCTGGACGTGGATCCGGGCAGTAAGGACGGCAAGATTTTAACGGGTCTCATCAGCGTGCTGGATGAGTTTGCCGAGTCTTTCAGCGACCTGATTTCCGCCCAGGAGGAACTGGAAGACTATGTCGAGGAGTTGGACGAGGATCTCGGCCACCTGGAAAAGCGGATCTACACCGGGCGAAAAACCACTGGCGGGGATGAATACGTAGAGGTACAGTGCCCCAGGTGCCACGAGACCCTGTATTTCGACGCCGATGTCCTGGAGGATGATGACAGCGTCGAGGTGGTTTGCCCCAACTGCGACGAAGTGGTGTTCATCAACGACGATGGCCTGGAAGCGGCCGACGAGGGACAGGACCTGGTAGGCCGGACCATGCTGGAGGATGACCTGTAAGAAAGAGCCAACCGGCTCTTTTTTTTTGCCTTCTGTGGCCGGCGGCTTGCTCGTCCCGGCCGGCTGACATAATCAGGGCACCCCCCCCATAAACATAGGGCAGGGGGAGGGACAAACCATGAGCGGGCTGGCCTTGATCGACCGGACGAAGCAGAGCAGCGACCCCTGGCCCCAGTTGTGGCCCTTCCTGCCGGAGCGGGTGGTCTCCGTTTTGAAAAAGTTACCCCCTGCCATCCTCGGTGCGGTTGAGGAGGTCCGGCTACGGGCGGGCAGGCCCCTGGTGCTGACGGTGGCTGGACAGGCCGTCCTGGCTGGACCGGACGGGACAAGCCGGGAGCCTGCCGAAGCCGTGCAGATAGACGGGGCCGACATGCAGGCTTGCGTGGAACTGATCAGCGGATCCTCTATGTATGCGCTGGAAGAGGAATTGAGACGTGGTTTTTTGACCCTGCCCGGGGGCCACCGGGTCGGGCTGGCGGGGCAGGCGGTGCTTAACGGTGGAAAGGTACGGGCCTTGAAGCACCTGGCCGGGCTGAACATCCGGGTGGCCCGGGAGGTCAAGGGGGTGGCCGGGCCTCTGGTACCGCAGCTCTACGACCAGCGGCTGGACCGCATCCGGCATACCATCCTGGTATCGCCGCCGGGCTGCGGGAAGACGACCGTTCTGCGGGACTTGGTGCGTTTGGTTTCCGGAGGCGTGGCTTCCTTGCACCTGCCGGGCCGGGCGGTCGGCCTGGTGGACGAGCGTTCCGAGGTGGCCGGCTGTTACCGGGGATTGCCCCGGCTGGACGTGGGGCCCAACACGGACATCCTGGACAACTGCCCCAAGGCGGAGGGATTGATGATGTTCCTGCGCTCAATGGGACCGAGGGTTCTGGCCACTGATGAAATCGGGCAGGGATCCGACGTGGATGCCCTTTTGGAGGCCCAGAACGCGGGTGTAAGCCTTCTGACCACTGCCCATGCCGGCAGTGCCCTTGAGCTTGCCCGCCGTCCCGCCCTCCAGCGGCTTCTGGCGGCAGGGGCCGTGGAAAGAGTGGTCTTGCTTGGCCGGGCGCCTACCCCGGGTACGGTACAGGAAGTATACGGGGGATGGCCCCTGGAACCACTGGAGGTGAAGGTGCGTGCTCAAACTCCTGGGAGCGTCGGCCCTGGTATTCGGTAGCGGTCTGGCCGGAATGTCGGTGGGGGGGGCTTATACCAGGCGGCCGCGGGAATTGAAAAGCCTGCAGACGGCCTTGAAACTGCTGGCTACCGAGATTTCTTACGCCCTGTCCCCCCTGCCGGAGGCTCTCGCCAATGTGGCGGCTCGTTCGCCGGCGGAGGTGGCTCCCCTTTTCCGGGTGGCTGGCGAGGAACTGGCGGGGATGACTGGCGGCGGAGCAGCCCAGGCCTGGCAAAAGGCTACGTCTCAGCTGGGCCAAAGGACATCCCTTACCGGCGGCGATCTGGCCCTCGTCAATCAGTTAGGACAAGCCCTCGGCATCTCGGACCGGGACGATCAAATGAGTCACCTGCAGCTGGTACTGCACCAGATCGACCTGCAGATCGCCGAGGCCCAGGAGGCGGCGGGCAAAAACGCCAGGCTGTGGAATTATCTGGGCTTTCTGGGCGGCCTGGCCCTGGCCCTCATCCTTTACTAGGACGGTGGATAGAGATGGTCAATGTGGATATCATCTTCAAGATTGCCGGCATAGGCATTCTGACGGCCGTTCTGCATCTGGTACTGAAGAACGCCGGCAAGGAAGAGCAAGCCCAACTAGCCACCCTGGCTGGCGTGGTCGTCGTTCTGATGTGGATTATCCCACTTCTGGCCGGGCTTTTTGACCAGGTCAAAAGCGTTTTTCGCTTGTTTTAAAAGAGGTGTCCCGTGGAGATATTGCCGATAGTCGGAATTGCCCTGTCAGGTGCCATCCTGGCGGTCGTTATTCGCCAGCAACGGCCGGAACTGGCCGTATTGCTCAGCCTTACGGTTGCCCTTTTCATTTTCCTGTCGGTGGTGGGCCAGATCGGGGCGGTGGTGCAGGTACTGCGCGACCTGGTGGAGCGGGCCGGCGTGAGTATGTTTTACCTGAGCACCATTTTAAAGATAGTCGGCATCGCCTATATCGCCGATTTCGGCGCCCAGATCAGCCGGGATGCGGGTGAGGGAGCGGTAGCCGCCAAAATTGAATTTGCCGCCAAGGTTATGGTGCTGGTACTGGCGGTGCCGGTGGTGGTGGCCGTGCTGGAAGCGGTTCTGAAGCTGGTTCCTTGAGAGGGGGAAGCCTCTTTGTGGCGCCTGGCGTTTATTGTCCTGGCGGCGGTCTTCTGGCTGGGCTTGGTCACACCCGCCCCTGCCGCCGAGTTGGATAAGCAGTTCCAGAGCTTGGACCTGCAGCGGGTCCAGGGGTACGTGGACCACATGAACAGGGAAATAAACGGAACGTTGCCAGCGGTGGATTTCCGGCAACTGGTGTGGGGGCTGGTCCAAGGCAAGGCGGCGGTTACCCCGCGCAATATCCTGACCGACCTGTTCAACTACTTTTTCCGGGAATTAGTGGCCAACTCCAGCCTCCTGGGGCAACTGATCCTTTTAGCGGTGGTTTGCGCCGTCCTGCAAAACCTTCAGGCGGCCTTCGAAAGCGCTACCACCGCTAAGTTGAGCTATGCTGTCAGCTATCTGGTTCTGGCCGGCCTGGCGGCCGGATCGTTTTCCCTGGCGACTACGACCGGTCGCAACCTGGTTGGGGATATGGTGTCCTTCATGCAGGCCATCCTGCCGGTCCTGGTAACCCTGCTGGTGGCCGTCGGCCAGATCGGGGCACCGGCGGTCATGAGCCCCATGCTCTTTTCCTTCATAACCGTGGTCGGCACGGTGGTGCAGAATCTGGTTCTGCCCCTGCTCATCATGGCGGCCGTTCTCCGGCTGGCCAGTAATCTTTCGGAGCACTTTTCCGTCTCGCGCCTGGCTGGCCTGATCCAGTGGTTTGCCATGGGCGTAATGGGCCTCATGTCTACCGTTTTTCTGGGCTTCCTGGCCGTGTACGGGGTGGCAGGGGCGGTGACCAACGGCATAGCCTTCCGTACGGCCCGGTATGCTACCGATGCCCTGGTGCCCGTCGTGGGGGGTATGTTGTCCGATGCCCTGGGAGCTGTGGTGGGCACTTCCCTGTTGCTGAAAAATGCGGTCGGTCTGGCCGGCATCGTGGTTATAGCCCTGATGATTACGGTGCCCCTGCTCAAAATGCTGGCGCTGGGCTTTACCTACCATTTGGCCGGGGCAGTGGTGCAGCCGGTAGGGGACGCCCGCCTGGCCGAGTGCCTGACCGGCCTGGGCCAGAGCCTGATCTTCATTTTTGCCGCGGTAGCGGTGGCGGCCCTCATGTTCTTCTTTACCATAGCCATCGTGGTGGGCGTCGGCAACCTCAACGCGATCCTGCACTAGACAAATGGGAGGGGGTGGGCTTGGGTGGCCGGTCTGAAACTCCTGGTCGAGAATCTGGTCCTGATCATAGTGCTGGCCGTTTTTCTGGAGATGCTGCTGCCGGCCGGGAACCTGCGCCGTTACGTCCATCTGGTGGTAGGCCTGATGATCATCGTGGCCGTGCTGCAGACGGTTACCGGTGTGCTGGGGCACGGCCTGGCCGGCGACCTGCCCTTCATCGACCATTCCCAGCCCGTCAGCATGGACGAGGCCTTACGGGCCGGTCAGCAGATGGCGCAGGAAAACCAGCAAGACGCGCTGCAGAGCTATCAAGATACGTTGCAGCGCCAGATCAAGGCCCTGGCCTCTCTCAACGGAGACCTGGCGGTTGACAGTGTCCGGGTGGATGTGCCTGGCGACCGGGCCAGCCCGTCTTTCGGTCGTTTGGAGGGAATAACCGTGGGCGTTAAGGCCAAATCCGGCACGTCCCAGAGCCGGGTGGCGGCGGACGTGGATGCTTTGCGGCAGGAACTGGGCAATTTTTATAACCTAAAGCCGGAAACGGTTTCGGTTGACCTGGAGAAAGGAGGCCAGTAATGGTATGAACTCCCACGACATCTGGCAGCTCTTGTTGGGTAAAAAGGAAGGTCCGGGGCGGCAGGTCAAGGTGTGGTGGCTGGTAGGCCTGGCCGCTCTGGGAGCCATGCTGATGATTCTCAGCGGCACAGGTGCGACGGCTAATAAGAACAACCAGCCGGCCATTACCCCGGCGACGGCGCCGGTGACTGTTTCCCAGGACAGCGGGACGAAGGAGATGGAGGACAAACTGAAGTCGGTCCTCTCCCAGGTGGCCGGAGCAGGACGGGTGGAGGTGGAAATTCACCTGGCCGATACGGGGCAGACCGATTATGCCACCAACGTCAATACCGACAAAAAGGCATCGAGCCAGAAGGATAGCGGCGGCACCTCCAACGTTACCACCGACAACAGCGAAAACGATCAGGTGGTCATGAACCAGTCCGGGGGCAGCGACACCGGCGCGCCGGTGGTCCGCCGGAAAACCGCTCCGCAGGTAGACGGGGTGCTGATAATCGCCGACGGGGCGACCAACCCGGCGGTGCGGGAGGCCCTGAGCGAGGCGGCAGCGGTGGCCCTGCACGTGGCACCCTACCAGGTGCTGGTACTGCCGCGGGGAGGTGCATGAAATGGCTATCATGTTGAGCCGGCGCCTATTGACCCTGGCGGCTCTGGTCATTCTGGGGACGGCCCTGGTCTGGGTGGGCGTGAAAACCAGACCGGCCGCCTCCGCCGAGCCAGCGGCGACGCAAAGCCAACCTGTGAGCCCGGCGACAACCTCGGCTGTAACCGTTAGCCCGACCCCACCGGTCAGCACGCCGGGGCAGGACACCTTTTTCGCCGAGTACCGCCTGGAGAGGGACAGGGCTTTCAGTCTGGAGGCGTCCCTGCTCACGGACGTGGTCAACAATCCCCAGTCCACGGCCGAAGCGCGGCAGAACGCCCAGGACGAACTGCTGCGCCTGAGCCAGCAACAGGCCCGCCTGGTGGACCTGGAGGGTTTGGTGCATGCCGAGGGATATGCCGCTGCGGCGGTTTTCCTGGAGAACCAGGGGGTGACGGTGGTGGTGGGCCCCGGCCGCATCAGCGCAACGGCGGCGGCCAGGCTGGTCCAGGTGCTGGCGCGTCAGGCGGGGGTGCCGGCGGCCAACGTCGCGATAATCCAGAGACCGTGAATGGTGCGGGCGGGGGCTGTCTTCCGCCTGCATTTGTCCTCTCCGGGCTGAATTCGTGAAACGGGAGCCGTGCGGAAAGCGCCGTAACGGTAATTGTCCCTTTGTCTGGCCAGCCAACTACCGGTCACGTTATGAAGAATGTGACCGGTTCCTTTTTGGGGGAAAGGAGAGGGGTTACCATGCCGGGGCGTCTTACGGGTGGTTTTCCCCGGATGGGCGCCGGCGCCTTTTCCGCCCTTAACCATGCTATTGGCGCCGGTTCCCATAAGAGACAGAAGTTTCAACCAATTAACAAGGGATGGATTGACAAGCAAAAGCTTGCGGGGTATATTATTAAGATGAACAGTTAACTAATAACATGAGGGCGTAGTACGGCTAATCGCACTACGGAAACTGATGGACAAAGGTAAAACAGATATACAAAGACCTCTCCGGTAATATCGCTAGGAACCCATTAAGGGCAAAACGTTGCGTCGGAACCTTTAATTAGGAGGGTGGCATGAATTA
>DATKUX010000040.1:0-3984 GCA_035530395.1 Spirochaetia bacterium | reverse complement strand
CACTGGAATAATGATGTCATTAATGCCGATGGTTAAGCCCGCCCGGGTGGCATAGGTAAAGCCCAGCTTCTTGAGACCGTCCAGAAGTTTCGCCGTAGGCCCAAACCCCAGCTTGCGGTAGCACTCGTCCACGATCCGGCTAAGCGCCTTTTTGTCCGCGACCTGGTTGATATATCCAATTTCCGGCGGAATGACTTCATTGAAATATAAGCGGCCCACCGTGGTTTCCTTCCGGCTGCCGTCCGGCATGCGCACCTTAATCTGGGCCTGCAGGCTGAGCGCGCCGGTCTCGTAGGCCATCATGGCCTCCTCCGGATCCCGGAAGGCCTTGCCTTCGCCCAGAGACCCCTCGCGGTCCATAGTGAGGTAGTAACAGCCCAAGACCATGTCCTGGGTGGGAATGGCCACCGGATGACCGTCTTTGGGGTTTAAGATGTTGTTGGACGACAGCATCAGCAGGCGGGCCTCGGCCTGGGCTTCCGCCGACAGCGGCACGTGCACCGCCATCTGGTCGCCGTCGAAGTCGGCGTTGTACGCGGTACATACCATGGGATGGATCTGGATGGCTTTCCCCTCGACCAGCACCGGCTCAAAAGCCTGAATGCCCAGGCGGTGCAGGGTAGGAGCGCGGTTTAAGAGCACCGGATGCTCGGAAATGACCTCCTCCAGAACATCCCAGACCTCGGGGCGCACCCTTTCCACCATGCGCTTGGCGCTCTTGATGTTGTGGGCGTGGCCGTTATTGACCAGGCGATTCATGACAAAGGGCTTGAAGAGTTCCAGCGCCATTTCCTTGGGCAGCCCGCACTGGTGCAGGGCCAACTCCGGGCCCACCACAATCACTGAGCGGCCTGAATAATCCACCCTCTTACCCAGGAGGTTTTGCCTAAAGCGCCCCTGCTTGCCTTTGAGCATGTCGGAGAGCGACTTCAGGGGCCGGTTGCCAGGCCCGGTAACCGGCCGGCCCCGCCGGCCGTTGTCGATGAGGGCGTCCACCGCCTCCTGCAGCATACGCTTTTCGTTGCGCACAATAATGTCCGGGGCGCCCAGATCCAAAAGCCTCTTCAATCGGTTGTTGCGGTTTATAACCCGACGGTATAGGTCGTTCAGGTCGGAGGTGGCGAAGCGCCCACCGTCGAGTTGCACCATGGGCCTGAGCTCCGGCGGGATGACCGGCACCACGCTGATGATCATCCATTCCGGCCGGTTGCCGGACTTGCGGAAAGACTCCGATACCTCCAGGCGCCGGATGGCCCGGATGCGCCGCTGCCCGGTGACGTTGCGCAGTTCGGTGCGCAGGTCGGCAGACATATCGTCCAGGTCGATCTCTTCCAGCAGTTCGACAATGGCCTCGGCTCCCATCAGGGCCCGGAACGACTGCCCGTGTTTGTCCCGCATATCCCGGTACTCGGCTTCGGAGAGGAGCTGCTTTTTCACCAGAGGCGTGTCACCGGGATCGATGACGATGTACGAGACGAAATAGAGAACCTTTTCCAGGGCGCGGGGCGACATATCCAGCAGGAGCCCCATGCGGCTGGGTATCCCCTTGAAGTACCAGATGTGGGAAACAGGCGCGGCCAGTTCAATATGACCCAGCCTTTCCCGGCGCACCTTGGAACGGGTTACTTCCACGCCGCAGCGGTCGCAGATGACGCCTTTATACCTGACCCTCTTGTATTTACCGCAGTGGCACTCCCAGTCCCGGGTAGGGCCGAAAATGCGCTCGCAAAACAGACCGTCCCGTTCCGGTTTGAGGGTCCGGTAGTTGATGGTCTCCGGTTTCTTGACCTCGCCGCTCGACCATTCCCGAATCTGACCGGGCGAAGCCAGCCCGATCCGGATGCTGTCTAAATTGTTTAATTCCATCAAGCAGCTTCCACCTCCCTCGGACCTAATTATCTGTCTCTTCCCATTCGGTGTCCAGTTCGAAGTCTTCGTTCGGGAGGACCATTCGTCGTTCTCCTCCACGTAGTCCTCCGGGTTTTCCGCCTCTAAGATGCGCTGCCAAGTTCCTTGCCGGTCTCGTCCACTTCCTCTATTTCCATTATTTCCATCCCCCGGTCGTTTTCAAACAGCATCTTAACGTCCAGCCACAGACGCTGGCGTTCCTTGATCAGCACCTTGAAGGATTCCGGCAGACCTGTCTCGGGCACGTTTTCGCCCTTGACTATGGCCTCGTAGGTCTTGGCGCGACCCACCACGTCGCCGCATTTCACGGTCAGAATCTACTGCAGGCTATAGGCCGCCCCGTAGGTTTTCGGGGCCCAGACCTCCATCTCGCCGAAGCGCTGACCGCCGAACCGGGCCTTGCCCCCCAACGGCTGCCGGGTGACCAGGGAGTAAAGGCCGGTGGACGGGAGGTGGATCTTGTCGTCCGTCCTGGACCGCTACGTCGACCTTACCCACTCCATATCATCGATGAAGACCACGGTGCCCACACGCTAGCCATGACTGGTGCCGTCACCGCCCCGTGCCCGCCCACGTGATCGACTTAAACCAGTAAGGCCGGGCCGCAGGGCCTATGCAGAATGAGATTATTACCCAGAAGTTCGACTCACTGGTTGTCTTCTGGGCCGCCAAAGCCCAGAGCACACTGGACGCGGTTTGGAACTGGCGGGGAAGACCGTCCTGATGGTGCAGATGGAGTCAGCCGGAAAGCAGGGGATGAGGATTATTTTGAGGGCTGGCTGGCAGCATCCCGGGAAAATGCAATGCGTGTTGCGAGTTCATAACATTTTTTAAGGATTTATTGCCTGCTTCGGCAGGCTTTGTCGTGCCGACAAGCTCAGGCAGATAGAGCACCTGCCTGAAGTCAAACGAATCCTGCGGCCCGGAACAGCACACCCCGGTCGTATTCTTGCACTATCCGGATCGACAACATTAGCAGAAAAAGTACCACGAGCACGAAGAAGACGGCGAGTCCAGGCAACTTGGCCCCTCCCGTTCTTTCTATTGGGGTAAACTAATTTAATCCAATACTTACCATGGCAATTATATCACACAATAGTTTTTCTTGCAAGATGAATTTTTATGTGGCTGTCGAGTGCAATTGGCTTTACGAACCTTAGTCACGGAAAAAACTGACGGTCCTGTTTTTCCTGCTCATAGCCATTTGTTCGGTCACTACGAGTCACATATTTCAGGTAACCACTATTGTAAACGATTGCGAAAAACTACTATCACCATTGACATTCCGTCTCTATTGGTATAGAATTTACTAGCATCAGTGGCCCGGCTTCAACAATCAGAACTTTAAGCGTTAGAAAGAGACCCCCAAAGAAGCCGGGGCGGTGTGGAAAGTCTCCTTCCCGACTTTGGAGAAGCGGATAGGCGTCCCCGTCGTTGTCACGGAGAGACAGGAACGGTATTTGGAGATGAAAGGGCGGGTAGCCACCCAATAGCTAATCCACCGTAATTGGCCATCCTTCTCTTGACAGGGCGGCGATAGCTCCATCCAGATCTTTATCCTTAACCAGGATGTAGTCGGTTTCGTAGGTCGAAATGCTAAGCAAGCTTATTCCAACATTAGCGATTATCCGGCTGATAGAAGCAATAAGGCCGATCAATGACAAACTTAACGGACCAGAAACCCTTATTATCCTGAATGACCTCTCGCATTCAATCTCAGCCGGTACTTTCTCCTGAGGACAAATGATCGACAGCTCATCCGGAGTTCTGGTGATGGAGAAGAAAATGTTACCCGTAACCCAGCCGGGCATTTCTTCGTCGCTTCCCAATCGGCACACTGCATATTGCTCAGGAAGGACCGAAAGAATGAGTTTATCAATTAACATCGCCCAACATTTGCTCCTTAGTTAGCCACCCGTGGGGCCATTTTCGCCTGCTTGCACTGAGCCATCAATAGCCGATTCCTGGATCGTGGATACTTCCCGGTTCATCGGCCTTTTCAAGGATCTCCAAGGCCGCCTTGAGCACCGCCGCCTGTTTGGCCGCATCCTTTGGCCGTCCCATGGGGCTGCCGAA